>NZ_CP114910.1:5000860-5313414 GCF_027497395.1 Solwaraspora sp. WMMA2080
TCCTTCTCCACCTCCGGGTACTTCCACTCGTGCGGGAAGACGTTGTGGATGGTCCAGATCAGCCGGCCGCCCCGCCGCCGTAGGTCGGCGATCCGGTTCTGGAACTCGGCCAGCCGCGTCGCCGCCTGCTGGTCGTCGGTGGCCGGGTGCACGATCGGATCGGTCCAGTGCACGTGCAGGACGTAGTTGTCCAGCCGACCAGCGGCCAGGTGCGGGGCGGCGGAGTCCCGGACGGCGTCGGCGACCGGGAACCACCGCACCCCGACGTCGGGTAGACCCGACATCAGCAGCTGCTGGTACGGATTGTCCACGTAGTAGGGGTACGCGCCGACGAACCGGCTGTTGGCCCGGCGCGGCTGCGGGTCCAGGCCGTCGATCACCGCGTGCAGGTCCGCCGCCCGGCGGGCGAACGAGTGCCGTTCGCGTACCACCGCGGACAGCTGGCCGGCCAGCGCGACGGTGCCGGCGGGGTCGCCGGTCAGCCGGGCGATCAGGTCGCCCAGGCTGGCCGCGTCGCTGTACGTGGGAAGCTCCGCCAGCCCGAGTTCGGCGAGCCCGATCCGACAGTTCGTCAGGGGCAGCGCGCCCGCCGCCAGGCTCTCCAGCAGCCGCGAGTTGACGTTGCCGTACGGCCGGGTGGTGTGGTTGAGGTCGTCGAGCACCAGCAGCGCCCGCCGGTACAGGCCCGGCAGGTTGAAATAGCTGGTCGGGCCGCCGGCGTACCGGGAGAAGTACGAGTTCAGCCCGCGCTTCTCGCCGAAGACGACGAACGGGAAGGTGATGTCCACCCCGCGCAGGCACTGGTACAGGTGCCGCTCCCGGCCCCACGAGTTGACCGTCGTCACCGCTCCACCGCGGACCTGGTCGGCACCGGGCAGGGTGAACAGCTCGGTGTCCACCCCGAGCGGCAGCAACCCGACGGGCCCGTCGTAGTGCTCGCGCAGCCGGCTGACCGAGGCGGAGGAGGAGGCGACCACCGTGTCGAACAGGGCGAGGTGCGGATGCTCTCGCCAGCGGTCGGTCTCGTTGCGGACCCAGGCGACGATCCGGCAGCGGTCCGGCACGGTCAGCGGGTCGAACGTCGGGATCATGGCGAGCGCCACGTCGGTCTCCGGTGGCAGCTCCGCCCAGCGCTCCGCCGGCAGGTACGCGACCTCGTAGCCGTGCCGCTGCAGGTAGCGGCCGATCCCGACGGCGACGTAGAGGTCGCCACGGCCGGCGTCCAGGTCGACGGTGGAGACGCAGAACGCCACCCGCACCGCGTCCGAGCGGTGAAACCGGTCCTTTGCGCAGGCCCGCCGGTAGGCGTCGCACAGCACCGGATCAGCGGTCAGCCCGTGGAACTGGGCCGGCACGTTGGTGGCCGGCGCCCCTCGGCCGTCCGAGCTGTCGGCGCTGGCACCGGTGCCGGCCGTGGCGCGTCGGTTGGTCGACCGGCTCCGTCGGCGTTTGACGGCCCGCAGGCCCTCGTTCGGCCGGAACACGTACCGGACCATCTTTCCGGCCCGGTACGTGTTGCTGTTGGTCATCTTGTTGATCCGGGTCTGCAGCCTCGTGGCCGTCTCCTGCAGCTCCTTGACCTTCTGCTGAGAGTCCTTGAGCTTCGCCTGGAACTGCGTCCGTTCCTGCTCGGCCCGGCGCAGCGTCTCACGGGCCTGCAGCGCGTCGAGTCGTTCCTGGCCGACCAGGTCCTGGGCGAGGCGGAACTGCTCGTCCAGTTGCCGGTGCCGGTGCTGCAGGTCGTCGAGTTGCGCGGTCAGCCGCTCGTTGACGGCCAGCGCGTCGAGGTGGGCCGAATGCTCGGCGGTGAGCCGCTGCTCGGCGAGGCTGATCCGGACCGCCTCGGTGGACGGCCGGCACTCCACGACGTACTGGTAGGTTTCGGCCTCCGCACCGAGTTGGGCCACCATCCGGCGCAGTTCGGCGCTGATCTCGAAGGCGCGGGCGCGGTGCGGAGTCTGCTCGGCGGACCGGATCGTCCGGTGTGTCGCGCTGACCAGGAACCCGTTCGACTCCAGCAGCGTCTGCATGCTGGTCCGGGTGAAGAAGCGCAGGTGGGTCGAGTCCAGCAGGCCCGTCCTGGTGTACTCGAAGTTGCCCGTCATCAACTCGATGATGATCGACTCGTGCGCCATGTTCGGGAAGCTGACGACCAGCAGACCGTCCGGAGCGAGGATCTTGTCGTCCCGCAGTGCGCGCAGGACGGAACCCGGTTCGATCAGATGCTCCAGCACGTCGGCGAGGATCACCACGTCGTACTCGCGGCCGGCCAGCGCACCGGGCCAGTCCGGTTCCCGCAGGTCGACGACCATCGTCTCCTGTACGCCGCCGGCCCGGGCCTCGGCGAGCGCCTCGGTGTCGACGTCGGCGCAGGTGACGGTACGTCCCGCGACGGTGGCGAGCATGCCGGAGACGATGCCCGGCCCCGAGCCCAGATCGAGCACCCGGGGACCGCCGCTCGCCGCCAGCCGGTAGACGGCGGCGGCGGTGTTGTTGGTGTCCTCCGGCTCGAAGCTGTAGGAGTATCTGCTCATTGCCGTCTCCGCGGGTGCGCCGTGGGCCTCGTCGGCCGGGCGGTGCGTAGTGGGGGCGCAGGGGGTGGCTGAACAGCAACTTTACTGGATCAACGGGGTGACTGGCGGCGAAGCGACAGCAACCACGTCAAGTCCGGTTACCGGGCCGACCCGGCCCGGTTAGCGAACCGCCCGTCTGCGGCTAGCCCGAGACGAGTGCGTCGATGTCGTCGCGGCGGCCGAGTCGACCGTCCCGGCCGTCGGCGAGAGCCAGTTCGACGAGCTTTTCGTAGCCGCCGCGCAACTGCGGGGCGTGGGTGTCGACCTGCCGGAGCCAACAGGTGACGAACGCCTCGAGCTCCGACTCGATCTCGCTCAGCGGGGCGGTGAAGAACCGCTTGCTGAAGTGCATCCGGTTGCGGCACATGTAGTAGACGTAGTACGGCGGCGGGTACCTGCCGGCCGACCGCTTGTAGTGCCACACCCGGGAGTAGGGCGCGAGGACGGTGCGCCAGCCGGCCTGCTGGGCTCGCAGGCAGTAGTCGGTCTCCTCGTAGTAGAGGAAGTAGTCCTCGGAGAGCAGACCGATCTGGCGGAGCGTCTCCCGCCGGATCAGGAAACACGCGCCGGTGACGTAGTCGACGTCGCGCACCGCTCCGTCCGGCACGGACGGATCGAACACCCCGGCGTCGGCGTGGTACGTGGACCCGTGGCCCTTGATCACGCCGCCGTTGAACAGGATGCGGGCCGGGTGTCCGCCGTCGAGGATGCGGCTGCCGACGATCCCGGCGTCCGGATGCTCCTCGGCGGTGCGCAGCAGGCGGGTCAACGTCTCCGCGCTGACGACCGCATCCGGGTTGAGCAGCCAGACGAACTCGGCGGACGACGTCAGAGCGGCCCGGATCCCGATGTTGCAGCCGGCGGCGAAGCCGACGTTGTCGCCGGCCGAGACGACCTCCACGGCCGGATCCAGCAGGTCGGTGAGATCGGGCCCGTGGTGCTCCCGTTCGGTGTTGTCGACGACGATCACCCGCTGGTCGGCGGTGTCACTGGCCTGCAGCGAGGTGAGGCAACGGACAGTGTCGTCGTAGTGCCGGTAGTTGACTACGACGGTTGCTACCCGCGGCCCGATTCGCACCGGTGACCTCCCGAACGGCAGGCGTCCGCAGCCGGTCCGTCCACCCGGGCCGAGGCTATCAGCTCGGCCGCCGGGTGTACGGCGGACCGCGCGGAGCCGGTCCGCCGTACACCGCTTGGTCATCGCCAGGTGTCGGTGAGGGTCGTCGCGTCGCCGGCCGGGGTGGCACTGCGGTTGCCGCCCGACTCCCAGTCGACAGTGCCGTCCGGTGCCCGCTTGACGTACTTGTACTCGAAGGACTCACCGGCCGGCAGCGCGACGCTGCCCGACCAGACCGGGTAGTCGTCCGCAGCGAGGGCGACCGCCCGGGTCGGGTCCCACGAGCCCAGCGCCGGGACCGAGCCGACGACCAGGACGTCCTGGCCGTACCAGGTGGTCGCGGTGACGTCGAAGGTGACCGCGACGGTGCCCGGCTGCTCTCCGCCGGAGCCGGGCTGGCCCCAGGTGGCGGTGAGCGGGGTGCCGCCGACGCCGCTGCGGTTGGCGCCAGCTTCCCACTCGACCGCGCCGTTCGACGCCACCTTGACCAGTTTCCACTCGAACGCCGTACCGTCCGGGACGTCGACGGAGCCGGTCCAGGTCGGGTAGCTGGCCGCGTCGGTGCCCAGCGGTGCCGCGTCGGCCGGGTTCCAGGAGCCGAGTTCGGGCAGCGAGCCGACCACCCGTACCTGCTGGCCGGGCGTGGTCTGCACGGTCACCGTTACCGGGGTGCCGTCGCCCGGGGGCGGATCGACCGGGCCGCAGCCGGCTGGGTCGGTGCAGTCGAGCCGCGCCGCGACGTGCAGTGCCACCGCCCGGTTCGCCGGGATGTCGGCGTGGAAGCCGCCGTCGGTGACGGCGATCGTGCCACCGGTGCAGGTGCCACTGTCCGCCCGGTAGGTGCCCCGGGCCACGTTGCAGTACCAGCCGTCCGGCAGGCTGGTGGTGAAGCTGCGGCTCCAGGTGCTGCCGGTCGCGTTGAACGCGGCGTACCCGCGGTCGGCGCGGGCGAAGCCGAGCCGGCCGTTGCCGTCGGTGAGCACGGCGCTGATGCCGGCGCCGGCGGTGGCGTTGCGGAAGCCGACCATCCCGGCGACCTGCTCGTCGCGGTGCTCACAGATCCACTCTGCGCTGGCGCAGTCGGTCGGCAGCGTGGTGCCGTCGCCGGTGCTCGGCGGCCCCTGGGCGACCACTGGGCCGAAGGCATAGCTGGACATCAACTGGGGGGTCCCGTACGGGTGGGCGAGCATGAACGCGTCGGCCAGGTAGTAGCGGTCGCCGTCCTGATAGGTGAGCGTCGGGGTGGCCCGCTGGGTGTCGTGGTTGTCGATGAAGACGACGGCCCGGTCGCCGGTCAGCCCGCCGTAGTGCGGCACGCTGGCCAGCTGGGCGATGGTGCCGTCGCGGAAGGCCGCGGAGACCGCCCGCTGGTAGTCGAAGTTGGTGACCTTGCCGTACGGCGCGTATGCGGTGTACGGGATGGTGCCGTCGCCGTACACCTCGTGGAACAGGTCGGGTCGGCCGCCGAAGCCGGGCACGTCGTCGAGTCGGGAGATGATGTCCGCCAGGTGGGCTTCCTGGACGTGTTTTGCGGCGTCCACCCGGAACCCGGCGACGCCGAGCGCGATCACCGAGTTCATGTACTTGGCGATCTTGCGGCGTACCTCCGGATCGGCGGTGTTGAGGTCGGCCAGGTCGAGCAGTTCGCAGTCCTGCACCTCGGTCTTGCTGCCCCAGTTGCTGATGGTGCGGTAGCAGGGGCCGAAGTCGGCGTAGCCGTAGCTGTCGCCGGAGCCGTCGCCGAACAGGTCCGGGTAGCCGTACTTGCTGTAGACGGTGCCGGCGCTGCCCGGCCCGCTGCCGACCGATCCGGTGCCGCTCATGTGGTTGAGCACCATGTCGACGTAGATCTTCACGCCCTGGTCGCGGCAGCGTTCGACCATGTCGACGAAGTCGGCCCGGTCGCCACGCCGGGTCTGGTCGATCCGGTACGAGACCGGCTGGTAGTCCTGCCACCAGGGGTAGCTGGCACCTTCGGCGCTGGGCAGCAGCACATGCTCCTGCGGCGGGGATACCTGGACCCCGCCCCAGCCGTCCGGGCCGAGTGTTGCCTCGCACTCCTCGGCGATGGAGTTCCACCGCCACTGGAACAGGTGCACGATCGCGTCGCCGTTGCCGACGGCGGTGGCGGTCGCCTCGGCGGTCGTGACCGGGGCCGCTGCCGGGTCTGTGGCGAGGGCCGCTGCGGGGGTAGTGGCGGTGGCGGGCGCGGGCAGGGTGACGGCCAACGGGATTCCGATGACGGCCGCCACGGCGGCGGCCATCGGTCTGGACACGGTCGATCCGGGTACGGACATCAGCGCTCCAATGCTGGTGACGGCTTGCCTGCGAGGAGGCACAGGTCAGGGCTCTGAAAGAACCTGCAAGGATCGCAAGTACTTTCAGCCATGTGGTGAGGGTAACAATCAGACGTCTCGCTGTGAACAGCTTGTTTCGGCCGCCAGGCTGGGGTGCTCCGAGCTGTGCCCGCCGACAGGGCCGCAAGAACTGACATCCTCTTGCAGCAGGATCTGTCGCTCTGGGGATCCGGGCTGGGGTCAGCCTGCGGTCCGCGGAGCCCGCTCCCGGCCACCGCCGGTCGGCCGGCCGGCGGCCCCGACCGCCTCACTGACCGCCGCCACCACCGCCGGGTCGGCGTCCGGACGGGACAGCAGGATGAACTCCACCTCGCCCAGCGGCGGCAGATCGGCCGGGGCCACCGGGGTCAGGCCGACCGGCACCAACCGGGCCGAGTGCGGCAGCAGGCCGAGACCGGCGCGGGCGGCGGCCACCAGCCCGCCGAGGCTGCCGCTGGTGCAGGCGATCCGCCACGGCTGACCGGCGGACGAGAGCGCGGCGAGCGCCTGCGCCCGGGAGATGCTCGGCGGCGGGTAGACCACCAGCGGCACCGGTTCCCCGGCGGTGCGCCGTGGCGGTGTGGGCTGATCCGCCGCGCCCAGCCAGACCAGCCGGTCACGCCAGACCAGAGTGCCCCGGGACTGACCCGCCAGGCGTTTGGCGAAGACCAGGTCGAGTGCCCGGGCGTCCAGCAACTGGTGCAGTGTGCCGCTCAGCGCCACGGTCAGCTCGACGTCGACCAGCGGGTTGCGGCGGCGGAAGGTCTGCAGCACGTCCGGCAGGTAGCTGGAGATCAGGTCCTCGGAGACGCCGAGGCGCAGCTTGCCGCGTACCACCGTGGTGCTGAAATGCCGGCGGGCCCGGTCGTGCGCGTCGAGAATGTCCCGGGCGAAGCTGATCATCGCTTCGCCGTCCACCGTCAGCTGCACGGTGTGCGTGTCGCGCAGCAGCAACGGCCGTCCGGCCGCCTCCTCCAACCGCCGCACGTGCGCGCTGACCGTGGACTGCCGCAGACCGAGCCGCTCGGCGGCTCGGGTGAAGCTCAGCAACTGGCTCACCGCCAGGAAGCTGCGCAGCTGGACAGGCTCGTACACGACCTGCATGCTATCGCGTTACGCGATGACAGTCAGTGCGGTGATCAGCTTTCCCGCTGATCGGCCAGCCGCTCAGAATGGGTGGACCAACCCCTTGTCCACCTGGAGCACCCGGATGCGCTGGCCCCGCTGGCTGATCATCGACCCGTTCATCGCGATGCTGTTCGCCGTCGTGGCGCTCGCCGCGCTGCTCCCGGTCCACGGCACCGCCGCCTCGGTCGCCGGTGTCGTCGCCAGCGTCGGCATCGCCCTGCTGTTCTTCCTGCACGGGGCCAGGATCGCCCCGGCGGCGGCGCTCGCCGGCGCCCGACACTGGCGCCTGCACACCGTGGTGCTGAGCACCACCTTCGTGGTCTTCCCGCTGCTCGGTCTGGCCGTTGCGCTGATCAGCCCGCAACTGCTGCCGGCCGAGCTCTACCAGGGGGTCCTCTTCCTCTGCGTGGTCCCCTCGACGGTGCAGTCGTCGATCGCGTTCACCTCGATCGCCCGGGGCAACGTGCCGGCCGCCGTGTTCAGCGCGTCGTTCTCCAACATCGCCGGGGTCGCGCTCACCCCACTGCTCGCCGTGCTGCTCATGCAGAACACCGGTGACCTGCGGCTGACCGCAGGTTCGATCGGCTCGATCGTCGGGCAGCTGCTGCTACCGTTCGTCGCGGGTCAGCTGTCCCGGCGGTGGACCGCTGACTGGATCGGCCGACACAAGAGCCTGACCTCGGTGGTCGACCGGGGCTCGATCCTGCTGGTGGTCTACACCGCGTTCAGCGCCGGTGTGGTCGCCGGGATCTGGCAGCAGATCGCCGTCAGTCAGCTGCTGGTTCTCGGCGCCACCGTCGGTGCCCTGCTGGCGGTGGTGATGGGGCTGCTGTTCGGCGTCACCCGGCTGCTCGGCTTCGACCACGCCGACCGGGCCGCGACGGTCTTCTGCGGCGCCAAGAAGAGCCTGGCCACCGGGTTGCCGATGGCGGCCGTGCTGTTCAGTCCGCAACTGCTCGGCCTGCTGGTCCTACCGCTGATGATCTTCCACCAGATCCAGCTGATCGTCTGCGCGGCCCTGGCCCGGTGGTGGTCGCACCGGGCACCAACGGTCCGTCCGTCAGGCGAGACGACCCGGGTGTAGGTGTGGTCGGCCGACGGTGGGTCGGGCCGGTCAGCGGACGACGACCGAGTCGAGCTGCTCGGCGCCGTACCGCTCGATGTACCGCTCCAAGGTGTCGTCGCGCACCGCGGTCCAGAAGCCGACACCCTGATAAGGGTCCAGCCACATCACCCACTGGTCGCCGACGTACCCGGTGTCCGCCACCGGGGCGGTGACGAACCGGACGTCGTTGCGGATCTTGCGCAGGTCGAAGGCGAGCTGCCGGAGTTTGTCGTTGGTCAGGCCGTCGTCGACGGTGACGGTCGCGGTGATTGCGTCGAGCAGCGCGCCGAGCTGTCGCGGGCTGGTCAGGGTGTCCCGGTCGAGGGTCTCGTCGAGCAGCGCGCGCAGGTAGTTCTGGTGGCGGCGCATCCGGTCGAAGTCGCCCTCCGGCAGGCCGTGGCGCTGGCGAACGTACTGGACGGCCTGCTCGCCGTTGAGCCGTTGCAGTCCTGCGGGCCAGGTCGACTGCAGGCTCGGTCCGGGCGTCCCGGCCGGGATATCCACGGTCACCCCACCGACCGCGTCGGTCAGGTCCTGCAGCCCGACGAGGTCGATCAGGGCGACGTGGTCGATGCGCAGCCCGGTCACGTTCTCGACCGTCTGTACGGCGAGGCTGGCACCACCGAGCGCGTACGCAGAATTGATCTTGAGGTTGCCGTGCCCGGGGACCGGCACCCACGAGTCGCGGGGGATGGAGACGACGTACGCCCGCTCCCGGTCGGCGGTGATCCGGACCACCATCAGCGAGTCGGTCCGGCCGTACGGCCCGGCGGGGGAGTCCGCGCCGGTGGCGCTGGAGGCGAGGCTGTCGATGCCGGCGAGCAGCACGGTCAGCCCTTCCGGCGTCGGTGCCGGCCGCTGGTCGGCCGGGATCGTGGCGAACGGGTCGGGGATCCGCTTGATCTCGCCGAGGTAGTAGTGACTGACGACGGCCACCCCGGCCACCCCGGCGAGGGCGGCGACCACCAGGCCGGTGATGCCGAGCAGGGCGATGCGGCGCAGCCGGCGACGGCCGTGCCGGGCCGGTGGCCGCCGGTGCCGGCCGGTGCCGGCGCCCGATCGGGTCAACGTCACCGGGCTGGTCGCTGAGACCCCCGGCTGCCGGTCGGACCGCTGCGGCTGGTCCGCGGTCGTGGCCCACTGGCCGTACGCCTGGTCGGTGGTGGCCCATTGGTCGTGCTGCTGGTCGATGGTCCACTGGTGTGACTCGGCCCAGTCGTCGTCCGCCGTGGCGGGGCGGTGCTGGCCCTGGTCGTGCGCGGGCGCATCAACCCAGTTCTCCCGGGCCGGTGCCGGATTGTCCTGATCGTCAGGTCGCCCGGTCATGTGATCACCTCTGGCTCGATCGCTGAGAGACCCAGGCTAACCAGACATTACGGATCTATAACGCCAATCGGCTAAAATCAAGACGAGACTCGGGCTGGCCGGCGTCGTCGGGTGAACCGGATCGACAACTCGGCACCCGGCACAGCCAACTCGGTTTAGCGTCACAATATGTCAGCAATAGTCGGTATTGTCGGTGAGGCCGGCGGTCGCAGCCAGAGTGCCGACCAACTCGCCCTGGCCTGCACCCCGCACGACCTTCAGCGGACCGGTCGCTACCTGGACGACCGGGCGGCGATCGTCGCCCGCTGGTCCGACGAGGACCGGGCCGTGGCCCGGTCGCCGCGCTACCCGGGTCGGTCGCCGTACTACACGGCCACGACGGACGCGGTCGCGGTCAGCTGCACCGCCCAACCCGACCTGCTCGACCTGTATCGTCGGCACGAAACGGCGGCCGTCACCAGGCTGACCGGCGACTTCGCGATCGCGGTCTGGGACCGCGACCGGAACCAGCTGATACTGGCGGCCGACCGGACCGGCGAGCGGACGCTGTACTGGCGGCTCAGCGGCGGCCAGTTGATCTTCGCCTCGCAGCTGCGGGCGTTGCTGGCCGATCCATGTACCGGCCAGGAGCTCGACCCGGTCGCACTGCACCACTACCTGACCTACCGGTACGTCCCCGCGCCGTGGACGATCTACGCCGGCATTCGCAAGCTTCCCCCGGGCACATCGCTGATCTGGGCGGACGGGCGGGTCACCACCCGTCGCTACTGGACACTCGACGCCGCTGCCGGGCCGTCGGCACCCGGTATCGACCAGGCCGCCGAACAGCTACGCGAACGGCTGGTCGACGCCGTGCGCTCCCGGCTGCCGGCCACCGGGTCGCCGCAGGTGCTGCTCTCCGGCGGGATCGGCGCCACCCTGGTCGCGGCCGCCGTGACCCGCAGCACCAGCGTCAGGGCGCACACCTGCTCGGTCGGGTTCGGCGACCCCCGGCTCGACCAGCGGGCGGCGGCGCGAGGCGTCGCCCGGGCGCTCGGCACCGAGCACCAGGAGTATCGGGTGACCGGGCTCGACCCGGCCGTACCGCAGCAGATCGCCGGCCTGTTCGAGGAACCGTTCGCCAGCCCGGCCGCGATCCCCGCCTACCTGGTCGCCCGGTACGCCGGGGTGCGGCGGGCGGAGGCGTTCTGCGGCCTCGGCGGTGCCCTGCTGTACGGCGGGTTCCCGCACCACCTGCTGCTCGGCTGGCTCAACGGCTGGCCGCAGCGGCCGGCCGGACTGCCCGGGTTGCAGCGGGCCGGGGCCGCGCTGGTGCGGCGGAGCACGGCCGGAACCCCGGTGCGTCGGCTCGGCCGGCTGCTGGAGGTCGCCGGCTGCCCACCACCGACCCGGTACGCACGGATCGTCGCCGAGTGCAGCGCCGAGCAGAAGAACGCCCTCTACGGGGCGCGGCTGCGCGACGAACTCGCCAACGTGGACAGCGGTTTGCTGGCTGAGGCGGCCTACCTCGCCTCGTCAGGGGACTCCCAGGCGACCCGGATGACCGACGCGGACCTGCACGGATACCTGCCGGGCGACGTACTCGCCCGGTGGTCGACCGTGTCGGCCGGCGCGGGACTACGGCTGCAGGCGCCGTTGCTCGACCACCGACTGCTCGAGTGGGTGGCCGGCCTGCCGGCATCGTGGAAGGTGCCGGGGCGGCGGCGGAACCTGGCGCGGCGGGCGGCGGCCGGCTGGTTGCCGGGCCGGGCGGTCACGTCCGAGCCGGTGGACGCCCGGCCACCGCTGGCCAGCTGGCTGCGGGCCGAGCTGCGCGAACTCGCCGGGGACCTGCTCACCGACCGGACCTTCCAGGACCGTGGCCTGTTCCAGCCGGCTGCGGTCCGCCGGCTGCTCGACGAGCACCAGGCCGGGGTGGACCACGCCGGCGAGATCTACACGGTGCTTCAACTCGAACTCTGGCTGCGGCACCGGCCGGGGTCGGTGAGAGACCCCGCACTTGCTGGTCAGCGCGACATGACCTTGGAAGAATCGGGGTACGGCACAACTGGCGCCGGAGGTTGTCCGGCGGCGGCATCGCCAACCGGAGACCTTCGGTAACCGTGCCGGAACGGATAGTGTGATCATCATCGACGCGCCGGTCAACCAGGACCGGCGTCGCTGTACCTGCTGCATGTACGTGGAGGTGGAGTTCTCTACATGACCGACCCGACCCCCACCAAGGCCTCCGGATCCGGCGACAAGTCCGGATCGAGCAAAAAGTCGGACTCAACCAGGCCGCCGGAGTCCCGGCGTCCGTTCCAGCTCTCCTCCTGGGCGGAAGCCAAGTTCATCGGCGACGTGCTCCGCACCGAGACCGTCGGCGGCGGGCTGCTGCTGCTCGGCGCGGTCATCGCGCTGATCTGGGCCAACTCCCCGTGGGGCGACGCCTACACGGACCTGGGCCAGTTCGTGCCCTGGCCCGGCGGGGCACCGCTGCACCTGGACGTCGACCTGGCGCACTGGGCGGCGGACGGCCTGCTGGCGATCTTCTTCTTCGTGGTCGGTCTGGAACTCAAACGCGAATTCGTCGCCGGTGAACTGCGCAGCCCACGCCGGGCCGCGCTGCCGGTGATCGCCGCGGTCGGCGGCATGGCCATGCCGGCGCTCATTTACGTACTGATCAACCTGAACACCGGCGACAGCGCGCTGCGCGGCTGGGCGATCCCCACCGCCACCGACATCGCGTTCGCCCTCGCCGTGCTCGCCGTCATCGGCTCCCACCTGCCGCAGGGCCTGCGCGCCTTCCTGCTCACCCTGGCCGTCGTCGACGATCTGCTGGCGATCACCATCATCGCGTTCTTCTACACCGAACAGGTCAACTTCCTGGCACTGGCCGGTTCCCTGCTACCGCTGCTCGCCTTCGCGCTGCTGCTGCGGTTCGGCAGGACCTGGTGGTGGGCGCTGATCCCGCTGGCCGCCATCACCTGGACGCTGATGCACGCCTCCGGCGTACACGCCACCATCGCCGGCGTACTGCTCGGCTTCATGGTGCCGGTGCTGCCCCGCAAGGGCGAGCAGCACGGCATGGCCGAGCACTTCGAACACCGGTGGCGGCCGGTCTCCGCCGGCTTCGCCGTGCCGGTCTTCGCCTTCTTCGCCGCCGGGGTGTCGCTGCGTGACGGCGGCATCGGCTCGGTGCTGACCGATCCGGTGGCGATCGGCGTGATCGCCGGTCTGGTCCTCGGCAAGACGATCGGCATCCTGGGCGCCACCGGGCTGATGACCCGCTTCACCCGCGCCGACCTGGGCGGGCTGAAATGGGTCGACCTGCTCGGGGTGTCCCTGCTGGCCGGTATCGGGTTCACCGTCTCGCTGCTGATCGGCGAGTTGGCGTTCGGTGCCGGCAGTGACCGCGACGCCCACGTCAAGGCGGCCGTCCTGATCGGCTCGCTGACCGCGGCGCTGCTCGCCGCCATCGTTCTCAGCCGGCGGAACAAGGTCTACCGGCGGATCTCCGAACAGGAACGGCAGGACCGCGACGGCGACGGAATCCCGGACATCTACCAGCAACTGCCGCAACCGACACCGGACGACGACCGCCGCTGACCCGGATTGACCGGCGGCGACCGACGCTGACCCGGATCGACCGGCGGCGGCCCCGCAACCTGGTCGTACCCCCTGGTCCTGCCCCTAGTCGAGGGACAGGTCCAGCAGCGACCGGAACGCGGGGCCGTCGCCGTCCAGCGTGATCCGCCGGGTCAGCCGCACCGACTCCAACATCCGCCGGTCGTGCGTGACCAGCAGCAACGTGCCGGTGAACGACGCCAGCGCCGACTCCAACTGCTCGATCGCCGGCAGATCCAGATGGTTCGTCGGCTCGTCGAGGACCAGCAGGTTAACCCCGCGCGTCTGCAGCAACGCCAACGCCGTACGGGTCCGCTCGCCCGGCGACAGGGTGGCCGCCGGCCGCAGCACATGGTCGGCCCGCAGCCCGAACTTCGCCAGCACCGTACGGGCCTCGGCGGGGGCCAGGTCGGCCGCCGCCCGGAACGTGTCCAGCACCGGCTCGTCGCGCAGGAACAGCTGGCGGGCCTGGTCGATCTCGCCGACCACCACCCCGGGGCCGAGCCACGACTCGCCCGAGGCCAGTGACAGCCGCCCCAGCAACGCGCCGAGCAGCGTCGACTTGCCGGACCCGTTCGGCCCGGTGATCGCCACCCGGTCCGCCCAGTCGATCTGCAGATCCACCGGGCCGAGAGTGAACCCGCCTCGGCGTACCACCGCCCGGCGCAGCACCGCGACCACCGCGCCGGCCCGGGGCGCGGCGGCGATCTCCATCCGCAGCTCCCACTCCTTGCGCGGCTCCTCGACGACCTCCAGCCGCTCGATCATCCGCTCGGTCTGCCGCGCCTTCGCCGCCTGCTTCTCCGCGGCCTCGGTCCGGGCGTTGGTGGTCAACTTGTCGCTGTCGCTGGCCTTGCGCCGGGCGTTGCGCACGCCCTTGTCCGTCCAGGCCCGCTGAGTGCGGGCGCGGGCCTGCAGCCCGGCCCGGGTGTCGGCGTACTCCTCGTACGCCTCCCGGGCGCGCCGGCGGGCCACCTCCCGCTCGGCCAGATACCCGGCGTACCCGCCGCCGTAGTGGTTGACCTGCTGCTGGGCCAGATCCAGCTCGACCACCCGATTCACCGTACGGGCCAGGAACTCCCGGTCGTGCGACACCAGCACGGCTCCGGCGCGCAGCCCGGTGACGAACTGCTCCAGCCGGGCCAGCCCGGCCAGGTCCAGATCGTTGGTCGGCTCGTCGAGCAGCACCACGTCGTAGCGGCTGAGCAGCAGCGACGCGAGCTGGGCGCGGGCCGCCTGGCCGCCGGAGAGCGCCGTCGTCGGCTGGTCCAACGTCACCGTCAGACCCAGGTCGGCGACCACCTGCTCGGCGCGTTCGGCCAGGTCGGCGCCGCCGAGATCCAGCCAGCGTTCCAGCGCCACCGCGTACGCGTCGTCGGCGCCGGCCTGGCCGTCGGCCAGTGCCTGCGTCGACGCGTCCAGGTCGTGCTGCGCCGCCGCCACCCCGGTCCGGCGGGCCAGGTAGTCGCGTACCGACTCGCCCGGCCGGCGCTGCGGCTCCTGCGGCAGCAGCCCGACGGTGGCGGTCGGCGGGTTGCGGGTGACCGCGCCCGACTCGGGCGCGGCGGTGCCGGCGAGGATCCGCAGCAGCGTCGACTTGCCGGCACCGTTCGCGCCGACCAACCCGATCACGTCGCCGGGCGCGACGACGAGGTCCAGCCCGGTGAAGAGTTGCCGGTCACCGTGCCCGGCGGACAGGTCCCTGGCGATCAACGTGGCGCTCATGGCCCGGCGATCGTAGCCGCCGACCGGCACACTGTGCTGATGATTTCCACGCTGGCGATCGACTGTGGCGGCGGCGGCATCAAGGCGTCCGTACTCGACGAGGCCGGCACCATGCGGGCCCGGCCGCTGCGGGTGCCGACCCCGTACCCGCTGCCGCCGAAACGGTTCGTCGACACCTTGCGCGGGTTGCGTGACCAGCTGCCGGCGGCCGACCGGGTCACCGTCGGCATGCCCGGCATGATCCGGCACGGCGTCGTGGTCGCCACCCCGCACTACGTAACGAAGGCCGGTCCGCGGACCAAGGTCGACCCGGGACTGCTCGCCGAATGGTCCGGCTTCGATGCCCGTACGGCGCTCGGCGCCGCCTTCGACCTGCCGGTGCTGGTGCTCAACGACGCCGAGGTGCACGGTGCCGGGGTGGTCGCCGGCGCCGGCTGCGAACTGGTCCTCACCCTCGGCACCGGGCTCGGCTGCGCGCTGTTCGACGGCGGCCGGCTCGCCCCGCACCTGGAGCTGTCCCAGGCGCCGGTGCGCTGGGGGCAGAGCTACGACACCTACGTCGGCGAGCACGAACGCCGCCGGCTCGGCGACGCGTTCTGGTCCCGGCGGGTACGCGGCGTCGTCGACGGTCTGCGACCAGTGTTCTGTTGGGACCGGCTCTACCTCGGCGGCGGCAACTCGCGGCTGATCCGTCCCGAGCAGGTGGCCCGGATGGGCGACGACGTGGTGGTGGTGCCGAACACGGCCGGCATCGTCGGCGGCGTACGGGCCTGGACGCTGATCCGACCCTGAACCCGGTCCGACCGCGTGACCGGTCCGATCCCTGAAACCATTCCGACCCTGACTGGTCTGTGCCGGATCGTCCCGAAGCTGGCTGGGTGGCCGGCGGATGTCCGGTCCGGGAACAGTCGCATTCCGCCGGTGGTTGTGCCAGCGTCAAGGGTGTCGGTGATCGCGACCGGGAAGGTGGGGCGGCCATGGATCTGTTGGAGGAGTACCGCCGGGCGAACCTGTACTTCGAGTCCGGCGACCCGTCCGGGGCGGCCCGGCTGCTGGAGCCGATCATCGCCGCCGAGCCCGACAACTCGGCGGTCCGCCAGCTGCTGGCCCGCTCCTACTTCAAGTCGGCGCAGCTCGGCCGGGCCGAGGAGCAGTTGCGCGAGCTGATCGACCGCGACCCGAGTGACCACTACGCCCATCACGTGCTGGGTCGTACCCTGGAACGGCTCGGTCGGCCGTCGCAGGCGCTGCGGCACCTGCGGCTCGCCGCTGCCATGCGTTCCGAGCACTCGGACTACCTGGCCGCGCTGCGCCGGGTCGAGGCGAAGGTCAACGGAAGGGTGTCGTGAAGATCAAACTGGACCTGCACGACATCTACAACCGTGGCCAGGACATCGACCGGGCGCTGCGGGGTGTCATCGACGAGGCGGTGGCCAAGAAGGCCACCCTCGTCGAGATCATCCCTGGCAAGGGCTCCGGCCAGCTGAAGAAGCGGGTGCTGCGGTTCCTCGACCAGAAGGACGTCAAGCAGCTCTACCACCGGGTGGAGAAGGACTCGAAGAACTTCGGCCGACTGTTCGTCCATTTTCGATGGAAGTGACTCCATCGCTGCGCTGGTAGCGACTCCGCCGCTGCGTTGGTAGCGACGCGGCCACCTAGCGCGGGCTGAGGGCCGCCATCGCCCGGTCGACGTAGTCGGCGAGTGAGTGCTCGGTCGTGGACGCCAGCCAGGCGTGCTGCGCCGCGACCAGACAGCCGAAGGCGGCAGCGGCGAGCGCCCCGGGCGTCGGATCGTCGGCGGCGTACGGGGCGCCGGCCGCCGCCGCCCGCTCCCGCAGCACCGCGACCACGGCGTGCTGCATGCTCTGCAGCTTGCGCAGGTAGACGGCGAGCAGCGCAGGCGTCTCCAGGATCACCCGCTGGACGGGCTTGCTGACCTGCTGCTGGCCTGACGTGTCTGCTGTGGCGTCCACGATGTCGAACAGCCGGCGTAGCGACGTCCAGACGGGTTCGTCGGCGGGGCGCTCCCGCAGGTTGGCGAGCATGTCGTCGGCACCGAGGTCGAACTTGCCGACGACGATGTCCTCCTTCGTCGCGAAGTAGCGGAAGACGCTGCGTTGCGACATGCCGACGGCCGCCGCGATGTCGTCGATGGTGGTGGCGTCGTAGCCCCGTGACACGAAGAGCTGCAGTGCCGCCTCGGTGATGTCGCGTTGCACGGCTCGGCGGGTGCGTTCGCGCAGGTTCGGTTGCTTTCCAGTCATGCTGTGGTCAGCATAGCACCGGCCGTCAAATCTGACAGTAGCTGACAGTTTCGGCGTACAGTGTCGTCATGACCAAGGTGATCGTCATAACCGGATCCAGCGACGGCATCGGTGCCGCGGCCGCCCGCCAGCTGCACAGCGCCGGCCACCGGGTGGTCGTCGTCGGGCGCTCCCCGGGCAAGACCGAGGCCGTCGCCCGCGAGATCGGCGCGGAGCACTTCCTCGCCGACTTCGCCCGCCTCGACGAGGTACGCAAGCTCGCCGCCGAGCTGGACGCCGCGTACCCGCGCATCGACGTGCTCGCCAACAACGCCGGCGGCGTCTTCGGCGACCCCACCAAAACCACCGACGGCTTCGAGCTGACCTTCCAGATCAACCACCTGGCACCGTTCCTGCTGACCCGGCTGCTCATCGACAAAGCGGCGGCCCGCCAGGCGCGTCAACTCCCAGGCGTACGACCCTGATCTCGCCCGCCGGCTGTGGGAGCGTTCGGAGCAGCTGCTGGGTTGACCGACGCCGCCGGCGCCGGGCCGGTGGCCCGCTGAGTCGACCAGGCCGTCAGCGCGGCTTTCGGGTCGTCGGCGAAGAACCGGATCGTCCGTACGTGTGCGATGCGGCCCAACGAGCGGACCACCCACAGCGGCTCGGCCAGCTCGACCACCAGGTTGGTCTGCGCGATCGCCGACACGATGAGCACGTCACCGTCGACCCGGATGGTGCCCTGCTCGTCCTCGGACACCGTGGCATCGGCGTCCAGCTCGGTGAGCACCTCGCGCAGCTCCCGGCCCCGGTCGTCGGCGAGTACGCCCCGGATCTCGTCGAGGGAGAGTCCGAGTTCGCTCAGCCGGCGTACCCGGGCCAGCGCGACCGCATCCCGTAGCAGGTACTCCCGGTAGCCGTTGGGCAGCCGCTCCGGCTCAGGCAGCAACCCGAGATGGTGGTAGTGGCGCACGGTCCGGGTGGAGACCCCGACCAGCGCGGCGAGCTCGCCGATCCGCATGCCACCAGTAACAACGTTGCCGTTACGACAAGGTCAAGCTTGCCGTAGCGGCCTCGCAGACTGTCAGGCGTCCTGGAGTTCTCGGAGGTGGTGGTCGACCGCCTGGAACCGTGGCCAGTCCGGCGTGTGACAGCCGACGGCGTGCAGCGCGGTACGGATGTCCATCAGCAGCCTGCTGGCAGCGAACTCGAAGCTGGTGGCCTCGGTCGAAGTGGCGATGTCCACGATCCGGTCAGTGAGCTTCGCAGCGATCTGGACCTCGACGTCCAGAGAATCCAATTGCTCCTGGACCGCATCGATGAATTCTTCGAACTGCTCATCGGTGCCATGGGGGGTGCTGACGAAGGTCATCTGGACCGCGAGACGGAACTCTTTCACGTTGCCTCCCAGCACGTCGCCCGACGAAGCTGAGCCCTCATGTCTCGCAAGTAGTTCGGATTAGAGGGCGTCGTTGACATCGTCTTCATGCACTTACAGGGATTCAGGCACTTCAACTTGAAGTGCTTGTTCCCTCCTCCGGTGACGGACCAGCCATCCTTCTCGACCTCCTTGAGGAGTTCCTCGTACTCGCCGCCGAGCCTGTGACGAGGGCGTGACACTGTGAGTTCTCCTCGTGTTCGAGGGTACCTTGGATTGCTGCCGCTACGGCAGAGGTCTTTCGTTGGGTCGATCCTCTCGTCAGTATCGATGTTCAGCGCGCGGGCCGGGTCGGACATATAACTCATTTGACGCACTGTCGGTTATGAGACAGTCACCGAAAGCTACTTCTGGCGAATGTTGCCGTCCGATCGGCTACGGCCACCAGCGCAGTGTCGACGAACGTGATGACGGGGTGTGGCGTCGTTGCCGCCGCGACGAGGTCAAGCAACGATCGTCAACGTGATGGGCCCGGTGCTGCGCTGTCGAGGGCGATGGTCACGACCTTGCGCACCGCCGGTCCGTCCGGCGGTTCGGTCTCCCTGTCAGCGAGGAGCAGATGTCCGGTCCCTACCAGCATCGGCGCGAGTGCGTCGATGTCGGCGTCGACCGCGATCCGGCCGAGGTCCCGCTCGGCGGCCAGGTAGGACGCGATCATGGTCGTGGCGTCGGAGAGGATCGGCAGTCGGGGGTCCGGTCTGGCTTGCCGCAACCGTCCGCGCAGCTCGTGGCGGGAGACGATGAGACTGATCAGGGCGAGGGTCACCGATCCGAACAGCTCGGTGAGCAGCCCGGTCAGATTGTCGGCGACGGTGCCGGTCCCGGCTGCCTGCTGCAGGGCGGCGGCCTGGGTATCGATCCGAGCCATCCGGTCCAGCACGAACTCGGTGAGGAAGGTGTCGAAGTCGGCGAAGTAGCGGTGCAGGACGCCCTTGGCGACCCCCGCCTCGGTGGTGACCGCCCGGCTGGTCAGACCACTTGGCCCAGTGCAATGCCGGACGGGCCAATCATGTGGTCGGTGGCCGGCAGGCATTCCTGTACCCGGGCCGAGACGAGGTGGAGTTGCTCGGTCTGCCGAACCTGAATCTCAGCGCCCGCATCGGCAAGGGCAACCACCAGGGGTTCAGCATCCAGGATGTCGACCTGATCCTTGGTTCGGTGCGGGTGGCAACCGACGTGGACGACATCTCGACCTGGCCGCAGACCCTGATGCGCTGACGCCATGCCCCATAGTGCATACGTTGAGTAACTGTCAGGGTCGGGGGTACCGGTTCAGCTTGATGCCAGAGATGCATCTTGATGCACCTGTGGCATCAAGCCTGTAGAGACACCCTGCCTCCGGAACAGCCAAGCGACCGAAGCGACCCGAGCAGGCGGAGCAGCCAGAGCAGGCGGAGCAGGCGGAGCAACGGTTCAGTCTTTGTTTTATTCAGCGCACGATGTACTATCGCAACCCATGGAGACGCTGACGTACGGGCAGGTGCTGGCGCGCTTCGGGCACGCCCTGTCCGACCCGGTCCGGGCCCGGCTGCTGCTCGCACTGCGCGACGGCCCCGGCTATCCCGCCGAGCTGGCCGACCTGCTCGGCACCAGCCGGCAGAACCTCTCCAACCACCTGGCCTGCCTGCGCGGCTGCGGCCTGGTCGTGGCGGTGCCCGAAGGCCGGCGGTCCCGCTACGAGCTGGCCGACCCCCGGCTCGCCCACGCCCTGGGCGACCTGCTCGGCCTGGTGCTGTCCGTCGACCCGGCGGCCTGCCCGACCGCTGACACCGACGACTGCTGCTGATGCCCGCTCAACTGCCGCTCGTCCCGATCGGCCCGACCCGGCCGTCCGGACAGCACCAGCCGGCCGGCCCGACCCGGCCGTCCGGGCACTCCGAGCTGTCCGCTGCCCGGCAGGCGACGCTCGCCCGGCGGATCCGATGGTTCGTCGCCGCCACCATCGCCTACAACGTGATCGAGGCGATCGTCGCGATCAGCGCCGGCACCGTCGCCTCCTCCACCGCGCTCATCGGGTTCGGCCTCGACTCGGTGGTCGAGGTGGCCTCCGCCGCCGCAGTCGCCTGGCAGTTCACCGGCGCCGACCACGAGCGCCGCGAAAGCCGCGAACGCGCCGCGCTACGGGTCATCGCCGTGTCGTTCTTCGCCCTCGCCGGCTACGTCGGATTCGAATCGGTACGGGCGCTGCTGGGCGCGCACCGCCCGGACCACTCCACGGTCGGGCTGATCCTCGCCGCGCTCTCCCTGGCGGTCATGCCGGTGCTCTCCACCGCGCAGCGCCGCGCCGGGCGGGAGCTCGGCTCGGTGTCGGCCGTCGCCGACTCCAAACAGACTTTGCTCTGCACCTACCTGTCCGCTGTCCTGCTAGGCGGGCTGGCGGTCAACTCGCTGTTCGGCTGGTGGTGGGCCGACCCCGCCGCCGCTCTGGTCATCGCCGCCGTCGCCGTCAGGGAAGGCCGGGAGGCCTGGCGCGGCGACACCTGCTGTGCCTGATACCTGATCGAGGTGAGGCGGCAGAGCTGTCGGCCGGGTGGCTACCATCGCCGGGTGAACGAGGCAGCCGGCGGCAGCAGGGGCGACCAGGGCGATGCGGGTGAGCAGGTCGACCCGAGCGGCCGGGGTGACGAGCGGCGCGGCACGCTGTCGGTGGTGCCGACGCCGATCGGCAACCCGCGCGACATCACCCTGCGGGCGCTGGACGTGCTGCGTACCGCCGGGTTGGTCGCCGCCGAGGACACCCGGCGGGCCAGGCGGCTGCTCGACGCGCACGACATCGACGTCCGGGTGGTCAGCTGCTACGACCACAACGAGCAGGCCCGTACCGCCGAGTTGATCTCCGTGCTGAACGCCGGCACCGACGTCGCGTTGATCTCCGACGCCGGTACGCCGCTGGTCAACGACCCCGGCTACCTGGTGGTCGGGGCGGCGCTGGCCGACGGGCTGCGGGTCGACCCGCTGCCCGGGGCGAGCGCCGCGCTGAGCGCGCTGGTCGGCTCCGGGCTGCCGGCAAACCGTTTCCTGTACGTCGGTTTCCTGCCCCGCAAGTCGGCGGCGCGGCGCACCGCGTTGACCGAGGTCGCCCCGGTGGCCGCCACGTTGATCTTCTTCGAGGCGCCGCACCGGGTGGTGGAGATGCTCGCCGACGTACGCGAGGTGCTCGGTGACCGGGCGGCGGCGCTGGTGCGCAACCTGACCAAGTCGCACGAGGAGTGGCTGCGCGGCCCGCTGTCCCAGGTGCACGCCGACCTGGCCGCCCGCGACGAGGTCAGGGGCGAGATCACCGTGGTGGTGGAGGGCATACGGCGGCGTGAGTCGACCAACGGCGGCGGGGTCGGGGCCGGCAGCCTCGACCCGGACCGGGTGATCGAGTTGTTGCTCGGTGCCGGGCTGGACACCCGGACGGTACGGTCGTTGGCCGGCCAGTTGACCGGGCTGGCCCGCAACGAGGTCTACGACCGGGTGTCGGCGCTGCGCCCGCGCTGAAGGCCGCCTGCATAGATCTATTGACATGCTCGAAACACGCTGAGAATATTCGAGTACTGCGGGTGGGAGCGCTCCCATCCGCTGCTTTCGATGCATGACCGCTGACACGGCGCGCCGGGCAGAGCCTCGCCCGCGCCGCACGACCATCGGAAGGACCCGGCGTGTCGATATTCTCCCGGCGGCGGACCGTTCCGCTCGCCGTCACCGCGGTGGCGGCGCTGACCGCCACCGCACTCACCGCCGCTGCTCCTGCGCACGCGCAGGACGAGGCACCCGAACAGATCGTCAACGGCACCTTCGACGACGGCCACGCCCCCTGGTGGGGCACCGCCAACATCACCCTCGACTCCAGCAGCCAGCAGCTCTGCGCCGACATCCCCGGTGGCACCGTCAACCCGTGGGACGTCATCATCGGCCAGGACGACGTTCCGCTGGTCGCCGGTGAGACGTACGAATACAAGTTCTTCGCCACCGCCACCCCCAACAAGGTGATCCGGGCGCTGATCCAACTGCAGGTCGACCCGTGGACCCAGTTCATGGCGGCCAACCCCGAGGTCAGCGTCTCCGGCAACAACTACACGTACACCTTCACCGCCCCGACCGACCTGCCCAATGCGCAGGTCGCCTTCCAGGTCGGCGGCAGCGCCGACCCATGGCGGCTGTGCCTCGACGACGTGTCGCTGCGCGGCGGCGCCGAACCGGAGGAGTACGTGCCGGACACCGGACCCCGGGTGCGGGTCAACCAGGTCGGCTACCTGCCGAAGGGGCCGAAGAACGCCACCCTGGTCACCGACGCCACCGACCCGCTGCCCTGGAAACTGTACGACTCAGGCGGCAAGGTCGTCGTCAACGGCAAGACCAAGCCGCGTGGGCTGGACGAATCCTCCGGGCAAAATGTCCACTCGATCACGTTCAGTCGATTCGTCCGGCCCGGCACCGGCTACACCCTGGTCGCCGACGGCGAGACGAGCTTCCCGTTCGAGATCGGCACCAGCTTCTACACGCAGCTGCGCGCCGACGCGCTGAAGTTCTACTACACCCAGCGCAGCGGCATCGAGATCCGCGACGAGCTGCGGCCCGGCTACGGCCGCCCGGCCGGGCACGTCGGCGTCGCCCCCAACCAGGGTGACCTGGAGGTGCCGTGCCAGCCCGGTGTCTGTGACTACACCCTGGACGTTTCCGGTGGCTGGTACGACGCCGGCGACCACGGCAAGTACGTGGTCAACGGTGGCATCTCCGTCTACCAGCTGATGAACGAGTACGAGCGGGCCCTGCGGGTGCACCGGGGCAAGCCGTGGCTGCAGCGTGACGGCGTGCTCGACCTGCCGGAGAGCGGCAACAAGCTGCCGGACATCCTCGACGAGGTGCGCTGGCAGCAGGAGTTCCTGCTCAGGATGCAGGTCCCGGCCGGGCAGCCGCTGGCTGGCATGGCCCACCACAAGATCCACGACGCGGCGTGGACCGGCCTGCCGCTGCTGCCGCACCTCGACTCCCAGCTGCGCGAGCTGCACCCGCCGTCGACCGCCGCCACGCTCAACCTGGCGGCCACCGCCGCCCAGGCGGCGCGGGTGTTCAAGCCGTACGACGAGGCCTTCGCCGACCGCAACCTGGACGCGGCCCGCACCGCGTGGGCGGCGGCCAAGGCCAACCCGCAGATGTACGCCGACCCGGCCGACGCCATCGGCGGCGGCCCCTACGACGACACCGACGTCACCGACGAGTTCTACTGGGCGGCGGCCGAGCTGTACCTGACCACCGGGGAGCGCGAGTTCCGGGACTTCGTGCTCGCCTCGCCGCACCACACGGGTGACATCTTCAAGGAGGGCGCCTTCGGCTGGCAGTGGACCGCTCCGCTGGGCCGGATGGCGCTGGCCACGACGCCGAACAGCCTGCCGGGCTGGTGGCAGGTGCGGGCGTCGGTGATCGATGCGGCGGACCGCTACCTGGCCACGCTCGATGCCCACCCGTACGGTGTCCCGTACGCCCCGGTCGGCAACCTCTACGACTGGGGTTCGAACAGCGTCATCGTCAACAACGCGATCGTGATCGCCACCGCGTACGACCTGACCGGTAAGGAGAAGTACCGCGACGGGGTGCTGCAGACGATGGACTACATCTTCGGCCGCAACGCGCTGAACATCTCCTACGTCACCGGCTACGGCACGGTGTCGTCGCAGAACCAGCACTCCCGCTGGTACGCCCGCCAGCTCAACCCCGAGCTGCCGAACCCGCCGCGCGGCACGCTCGCCGGTGGTCCGAACTCGTCGATCCAGGACCCGGTGGCGCAGCGGCTGCTGACCGGCTGCGCGCCGCAGTTCTGCTACGTCGACGACATCGAGTCCTGGGCCACCAACGAGCTGACCATCAACTGGAACGCCCCGCTGTCCTGGATCGCGGCCTTCATCGCCGACCAGGGCCGCGGCTGAATCCACCGCCCCTGCGCCGCCCGGGCGGCGCAGGGGCGTGGCGGTCAGAACGTGTAGGTCCGGGCGACGGTCACCAGTTCGCTGGTGTGTGAACCGGCCACCCCGACCCCGGTCGGCCGGGGGGTGAAGCCGGGCAGGTCCGCCAGGCCGTCGCTGCCGTCGGCCACCCGCACCCGGACCGGGCCGGTGGCGGCGTTCGCGCCGTCGCCGGCCCGCAGCACCAGCACGACCTCCAGCCCTTGCGGCGGCGGGGCGTGGAACACCGTCCCGAAGCTCCAGCCGTCACCGGACGAGGTGCCGGTCGACTCGACCGGCACCTCCCGGCCGGCGACCGTCGCCGACACCACCTCGGGCCCGCCGGCCGCCACGTGCAGCCCCACCAGCCGGACCGGCCGCTGCTGCAGCAGGCGCAACCGCAGGGTACGCCGCCCGTCGGCGGCCACCCCGCTGTCGTCGAGCAGGTCCAGCGCCGGCGCCGGCAGGTCCGCCGCCTCGGCCGGCCCGGTACGCAGCGGATGGTCGCCGATCAGCGGAAACTCGTCCGCCACCGAGGCGGCCTGGTCGACGTACCCGGCGGTCCACGGCTGCGGCCGGGTCTCCCAGCTCAACCAGCGGGCCTCGCCGGTGTCGGTGTCCAGCGCGTACATCAGCTGGGTGGGTACCGGATGGTCGGCGTCGAACCGGTCCACTACGAAGCCGACCACGGCGAGCATCAGCGCGGCGAGCCCGGCGGCGACCGCTGGCACCGGCCCGGCCCGGCGGGCCCGGACCGCGGCGACGCCGCGCTGCCCGCCGGCCTGCGGCAGCAGCAGGTCCAGCACCGGCAGCGCAGCCAACGCCAGCAGCGTCGCGACGAACGCGGCGGCTGCGGCCAGACCCATGCCCAGCGCCGGGAAGAGCAGTACCACCGTCGGTGCCAGCAACAGCACGCCGACCGTCGCCCCGGCGGCCAGCGCCACCACCGGCCACGGACCGGTTGTCCGCAGCGACAGCGCGACCAGGCAACCGGCCGTGCCGGCCAGGGCCGGCAGCGTCGCCAGGTACGACCCGCCGGGGGCGAGTGCGGCGAGCAGCAGGCCGATCAGCGTCAGCCAGGCCAGCCCGCCGACGGCCAGCGCCGCCGGGCCGACCCGCCGTCGTAGCAACGCGTACCAGGTGAAAACCACGGCCGTGGTCAGCGCCAGCACCGCCAGCCGGTACGGCACCGGCCGGTACGGGTCGAGCAGGTCGGCGTACTCCGGCCGGAGCCGGACCACGACGGTCCACAGCAGTTGCGCGGTGGCCGGCGCGGCGACCAGCGGGATCGCCGCCAGGCCGAACCCGGCGGCCAGTCGCGGCCAGTCGGCCCGGCCACGTCGCCGGGTCGCCCACGCCAGTACGCCGACCGCGACGGCGGCCAGCACCGCCAACGGCCAGGTCAGTGTGCCGGGGTAGCGGGCCAGCCCGAGCGGGGTGGGAAAGTAGGTTGCGTCGGAGTCGGCGGCCAGCGCCGGGATGTCCGCCGCGCCGAACCCGCGGGCCAGGCCGAGGGTGTTGTCGCCGTGGTGCTGCAGGCTGGCCCGGTCCATCGACGCGGGGGTGTCCTGCGGGGTGTGGTAGATGGCCGAGCCGTCGATGTACGCCGAGTTCAGCCCGGCGAAACCGGCGTCCAGGAACGGGGTGAAGTCGGTGTCGTTGGGCAGCAGCCGGTAGACCTCGACGGCGAACGACGTGCCGATCGGGTGCGGGGCGGCGCGGCCGAACACGTCGACCAGGGCGGCGTTGTCGCGGGACGTCTCGAAGGTGACCACCGGCCCGCCGCTGCCCCGCGCCTCCAGGTTGAGCACCACGGTGTCGTCGGCGTCGGCCAGCGGATGCCCGGCGACGAACGCCGCCGCCCCGCACAGGCACGCCTCCTCGGCGTCGGTGAACAGCAGCACGACGTCGTTGCGCGGCCGGTCACCTTCGGTGATGGCACGGGCCACCTCCAGCAGGGTGCCGACGCCGGCGCCGTCGTCGTTTGCACCCGGACTGACCTGGACCGAGTCGTAGTGGGTGACCAGCACGATCCGTCCGGTCGGGTCGGTTCCCGGGATCTGGGCGACCACGTTGCGTACCCGGGCCAGGGTGGCGCCGCTGGCCGCGCCGCTGAGCTGACCGGCCTCGCCGCCGACCGCGTCCTGGGTCTGCGGGGCCAGCCCCAGCGCGGTCAGCGTGTCGACCAGGTAGTCGCGGACGTCGTCGTTGGCGGCGCTGCCGGTCGGGTGCGGCCGCTGCGCGATCCGTTCGATGTGCCGGTGCGCCCGGTCGGCGCTGAACTCGCTGGCCGGCGCGCCGGCGCCGCGCGGCGCGGGTGGACGCAGGTCGACCAGCGCGGCGGCGGCCACCAGGCCGAGGGCGGCCAGCGCGGCCAGCGCGGCGGCCGGCCGCCGGTGGGGCCGGGCGAACGCCCGGTGGGCGGCGGCGACAAGGGGTACGCCCATGGTGCTCTCCTGCGCTGCGTGGGTAAGGGTGGCTACATCCTGCCCAATCCGGGCTGGCCGGGTAACCAGGCATCGGCCGGGTGGCCTACTTTGTGCAAGTGCTTGCTGTTGTGTGCCCTGTTCGGCTGGGAGACGATCAGCGGGTCATCGAAAAGGAGCTCACCATCGACACTCACCTGGCGCGGCGGCGGACCAGCGGCAGGCCGGCATGACCGGTTCGTCACTCGTTCCGCCCCGTTCCGATCCTCGGTCCGAGCCGGGCCCGCCGGTGGCTGTCGCACCGACGGAGCGGCTGCGGGTGCTGTTGGTCGAGGACGACGAGGGCGACGCGTTCCTCGTCGGCGAGTTGCTGGCGGAGGCGCAGGCGGCGGTCGACCTGGTGGTGGCGAACAGCCTGAACCAGGCCCGGGAGCGGATCGCCGGGGTTGACTGCGTCCTGCTCGATCTGGGGCTGCCGGACGCGCAAGGGCTGGACGGTCTGCGCCGGGTGCTCGGGGTGGCCGGCCGGGCGGCGGTCTGCGTGCTCACCGGCCGGCAGGATGAGCACCTCGGCATCGGCGCGGTCGCCGAAGGCGCCCAGGACTACCTGGTCAAGGGTCAGGTCGACGGGGTACTTCTGAGCCGGGCACTGCGGTACGCCGTGGAGCGTAAGCGGGCCGACGAGAACGCCCGCCGGCTGCGTGAGGTCGAGCTGCGGCAGGCCGAGTCGGCCCGGCTGGAGCGCGGGCTGCTGCCGCAGCCGCTGATGGACACCGACGAGGTTTCGGTGCACACCTTCTATCGGCCGGGTCGGCACGCCGCGCTGATCGGCGGGGACTTCTTCGACGTGGTGCAGACCACGCCCGAGCGGATCGACCTGATCGTCGGCGACGTCTGCGGGCACGGCGCCGACGAGGCCGCGCTCGGGGTCGAGCTGCGGGTCGCCTGGCGGGCGCTGGTGCTCGCCGGGGTGGCCGACGACGCGGTGCTGCCGGCGCTGGAGCAGGTGCTGATGAGCGAACGCCGGCTGCGGGAAATCTTCGCGACGGTGGCCGCCGTCCGGCTGGACCTGGCCGCCAACCGGGCCACTGTACGGTTGGCGGGACATCCGCCGCCGCTGCTGTTCCGCCACGGTCAGGTCGCGCCGGTGCCCGCCCCGGGCGGCCTGCTGCTCGGCGTCCACCCCCGCCCGCCCCGCGCCTTCGATGTGGAGTTCGACGCCGATGAGTGGTCCCTGTTGATGTACACCGACGGTCTGATCGAGGGGCGGCTCGGTGACTCCGACGAACGGCTGGACGTGGCCGGCCTGCAACGGCTGGTGGCCGAGCCGGCGGCCCGGGACGTGCCGCTGCCGGCGCTGCCCGGCTGGCTGGTCGGCCGGGCCGAGGAGATCAACGGTGGTCCGCTCGCCGATGACGTGGCGATGCTGCTGGTCAGCCGGGGCGGTGGCCGGTGACCGCCGCTCCGCCACCGGCCGGGGTGTCCCGGGCCAGCCGGTTGACGCTGCGTGCCCGGGTGACGCTGCTCTGCGTCGTGGTGGGTGGACTGCTGGCGGCCCTGGCCGGCGGCGCGGCGCTGGTCGCCCGAGCCAACCAGGACCACATCGACACCATGCTCACCAGGATCGGCCCGCTGCGGACCGACGCGGAGAGCCTGCTGACCGTGCTGGTCGACCAGGAGACCGGGGTACGTGGCTACGCGGTGTCCGGTGACCCGGCCGATCTCGCGCCGTACCGTCAGGGGGCGGTGCAGGAACGGCAGCTGATCGACCACATGCTGAGTCTGATCGCGGAGGACGATCCGCTGCGCGGCCAGATCGAGGCCATCGCCGACCAGGCACGGCAGTGGCGCGACCTGGTCGCCGAGCCGGCGATCGCCGCCGTCGAGACGGACGGGACCGATGCCGGGCAGGCGCTGCTCGGCGACGCTGCCCGGGAACGTTTCGACGACCTACGGGTTGACGTCGACCAGCTGCAGGCGGACATTCTGACGGTCCGGGACCGGGTCGCGGCGGACGCCCGGGGGACCAGCCGGACCCTGGCGGGTCTGCTGGCCGTGGCGGCGGCGGTGGTGGTTCTGGCCGGGGTGGTGCTGCTGATGTCGCTGAACAGGCTGGTGATCGGCCCGGTCACCGGTCTCGCCGCGCAGGTGCGGCAGGTGGCCAACGGCGAGTACCACCGGGACATCGCGAACGTCGGGCCGCCGGAGCTGGCCGCGCTGGCCAGCGACGTGGACGGCATGCGACGCAAGATCGCCGCAGATCTGGCCGAGGTGCGTGAGGCCCGGGAACGGGTCGAGTGGGTGAACGGCCAACTGCAGAGGCAGGCCGAGGAGCTGGTCCGGTCCAACCGTGACCTGGAGCAGTTCGCCTACGTGGCGTCGCACGACCTGCAGGAGCCGCTGCGCAAGGTGGCCAGCTTCTGCCAGTTGCTGCAGCGCCGGTACGCCGGTCAGCTGGACGCCCGCGCGGACCAGTACATCGCCTTCGCTGTCGACGGCGCGCAACGGATGCAGCGGCTGATCAACGACCTGCTGGCGTTCTCCCGGATCGGCCGGATGACCTCCGGCTTCACCGACGTCGACCTGAACAAGGTGATGACCGAGGTGGCCGGTCAGACCGAGGCGAGCCGGGAGTACGCCGGCGGCGAGCTGACCTGGTCGGAGCTGCCGGTGGTCACCGGCGAGGAGCCGTTGCTGACGAATCTGCTGGTGAACCTGGTCAGCAACGCGTTCAAGTTCCGTCGGCCGCAGGTGCCGCCCCGGGTGGAGGTCTCCGCCCGTGAGCTGGCCGGCGAGTGGGAGATCACCTGTCGGGACAACGGCATCGGGATCGAAGCCGAGTTCGCTGACAAGATCTTCGTGATCTTCCAGCGCTTGCACTCGAAGGACGCCTACCCGGGCACCGGGATCGGGCTGGCGATCGGCAAGAAGATCGTCGAGTACCACGGCGGCCGGATCTGGGTTGACACCCAGGTCGACCAGGGCACGGCGATTCGTTTTACGCTTCCGGTGACCGCCCGCCCGGACCCGGTGTCCGCCGCGTCGGCCGACGGCGGCGCCGAGAAGGAGACGAAGGTGTGATGACCGAACCGGACGGCAAGAGCCCGATAGAGGTCCTGCTGGTCGAGGACGATCCGGGTGACGTGCTGATGACCCAGGAGGCGTTCGAGGAACACAAGGTCCGTAACCGGCTCACCGTCGTCTCGGACGGCGCCGAGGCCCTGGCCTACCTGCGCAGGGAGGGCAAGTACGCCGACGCGGTGCTGCCCGACCTGATCCTGCTCGACCTGAACCTGCCCCGGCGCGACGGCCGTGAGGTCCTCGAGGAGATAAAGAAGGACGACGACCTGGGCCGGATCCCGGTGGTGGTGCTCACCACCTCGCAGGCCGACGAGGACATCCTGCGCTCCTACCAGCTGCACGCGAACGCGTACGTGACCAAGCCGGTGGACTTCGAGCGGTTCATCGCGGTGATCCGGCAGATCGACGAGTTCTTCGTCAGCGTGGTTAAGCTGCCCCCGCGCGGCTGACACATGATCGACGAGGTGGGTGAGCTGCTGCGGGAAGCGGCGGCGCGGGCGGTGCTGCCCTGGTTCAACCAGCTGTCCGCCGAACACATCACCGAGAAGGCCCCGGGTGACCTGGTCACCGTCGCCGACCAGCAGGCCGAGGAGTTCATCGCGGCCGGGCTGCGGCGGCTGGCACCGGGGTCGGTGGTGGTCGGTGAGGAGGCGGTCGCCGTCGATTCGCGGCTGCTACGTCGGTTGCGCGACGCCGGCCGGGTCTGGCTGGTCGACCCGATCGACGGTACGGCGAACTACGCGGCCGGCCGTCGGCCGTTCGTGATGATGGTGGCCCTGCTAGCCGCCGGTGAGCCGGTGGCGAGCTGGATCCTTGACCCGGTGGGCGGGTCGCTGGTGGTGGCCGAGCATGGGTCCGGCTGCTGGGTGGACGGGGTGCGGCTGGCACCGCCGACGACCGCGCCCCCGGTGGACCGGCTGCGCGGGGCGGTGCCGTTGGAGTACCTGCCGGTGCCGGTGCGGGCAGCTGTGGAGGCCGGCGGTGAGCGGTTGGGTGCGGTGCTGCCCGGTCAGCACTGCGCCGGCCGGGAGCACTGGGACATCGCCGCCGGGGAGCAGGACTTCGCGATGTTCTGGCGGACCCTGCCGTGGGACCACGTGCCGGGCACGCTGCTGGTGCGGGAGACCGGCGGCGTCGCGATGCGGCTGGACGGCAGCCCGTACGACTTCACCGACGACCGGTCGGGGCTGCTGGTGGCCAGGACCGACGCGGCCTGGCAGGAGGTACGGGCGGCGCTGCTGCCGGCCGGGTGATCAGCCGCCGCCGGTCGGCTGCCAGTCGACGGCCAGGCTCTCCCGGGCACCGGCGCGCTCCAGGTGTTCGCCGACGAGGTACTCCACCCGGGCGAGCCCGATGTCGTCGTCGCTGTCGGCGTGCAGCGTGAGACTGTCGTTGGTGGCGTCGATCCGGCAGGTACCGAAGCCGAAGTCGATCAGCCCCTGGTCGGCGGTCCATTTGACCGGTACGGCGGTGGCGAAATGTTCGCACAGGTGGGTCAGGTGGCGTTGCGACCGTGGGGTCCGGACGTGAGCCTCGGAACGTGGCACCGAAATCCTCACTGGAGACTGTGAATAAGGTTAGGCTAGCTTAATTTATTGACCCCTGCGGCATCGCCGAGATGGCTGTGCGACACGCCAGGCGTCACGCCCGGTAATCGTGTTGATTTTGCGTGATTGGTTCATTGCTGCAGGTAATAGTTCAGGCCTGGCTGCGCGCCATCTGCATGATGTGGTAATGCGCTCGACTCGCCGACGTTCCAGTGGCAACGGTGAAATCCGGTAAGCTGTGCCCGGTTTACGGACCGCGACCTGACAATGTGATCCAGGAGGACGCGACTGTGGTCGGCACGACGGTATCCCGGCGGCGCTCCGGTGCGGCGGCGTCACTCGTTGCGCTGGTCACCGCGATCGCGCTGGTGATCGGCGCGCCGGTCGCCTCGGCTGCGCCCGACGCCCCGGACGAAGGCGACAACAAGAGCCTGCGCGAGGTCCTGGAAGCCGCTTCCAAGGGGCACATCGAGGCGAAAGCCAAGCTGGACAACTCCAAGAAGCGCCAGAAGGAGTTGACCACCCAGTACGACGCCGTACAGGAGCGGCTCGTCTCGCTCACCGACGAGGTCGGGCTGATGGCGGCCGAGTCCTACCGGGTGGGGCGGCTGACCTCGGTCACCATGCTGCTGAACAGCGCTTCCCCGGCCGACATGCTGGACCGCGCCGCCGGGCTGGAGGTCATGGCCCAGCGGGAGGGCCGCAACCTGCGAGCCCTCACCGAAGCTCACGAGCAGGCCGCCCGGGCCAAGGCCGCGATCGACAACGAGGTACGGGAGCAGGAAAAGCAGGTCGCCATCATGGCCCGCAAGAAGCAGGACGCCGAGCGCGCCCTGGCGGCCGTCGGCGGCCAGTCAAGCGGCGGATTCGTCAGCACCACCTCGGCCGCCGCAAAACCCGCGCCACGCAACTCCGACGGCTCCTGGCCCTCCGAATCCTGCAACGTCGACGACCCCACCACCTCCGGCTGCATTACCCCGCGCACCCTGCACGCCCTGAACCAGGCGAAGTCCGCCGGATTCACCCGGTACGTCTCCTGCTTCCGCAACGGCGGCAGCGGCGAGCACCCCAAGGGTCGGGCCTGCGACTTCTCCGCCGAAGCCGGCGGATTCCAGAACCGCGCCGCCACCGGGGGCAACCGCACGTACGGCAACAATCTCGCCGGGTACTACATCAACAACGCCGACCGGCTCGGTGTGCTCTACGTCATCTGGTACCGGCAGATCTGGATGCCCGGCACCGGCTGGCGGGCCTACAACGGCGGCGGCAGCCCGGCCGGCGACCACACCAACCACGTGCATCTGTCGATGCTCTGACCCAACCACGTGCATCTGTCGATGCTCTGACCCAACCACGTGCATCTGTCGATGCTCTGAACCACCATCCCTGCATCCCGCTCGACCGCCCGTCGGACGGCAGGCGGGATGCGTACCATCACAGCGATGGACTCGCCACCACCGGACACGCCGCTGCGGCCCGGCCTGGCCGCCGCGCTGGTCTTCGTCTCCAGCGGCGCTGTACTGGTGCTGGAGATCGTCGCGCTGCGGCTGGTCGGGCCGTACATCGGAGTGACCCTGCAGACCAACAGCGCGGTGATCGGTGTAGCGCTGGCCGCGATCGCCTACGGCACCTGGATCGGTGGCCGGATCGCAGACCGGCGCGACCCCCGCCCGCTGCTGCCGGCCGCGCTGGTCCTCGCCGGGATCACCACCGCGATCACCCTCCCACTGGTGCGGTACGCCGGTGAACTGCTGCGCGGCAGCGCCGTGGTGGGCATCCTGCTGCTCACCATGGTGGCCATCGTGCTGCCGGCCGCGCTGCTGTCGGCGGTCACCCCACTGGTGATCAAACTGCAGCTCGGCGACCTGAACCGCACCGGCGAGGTGGTCGGCAAGCTGTCCAGCATCGGTACGCTCGGCGCGATCACCGCCACCCTCGGCACCGGCTTCTTCCTGGTCGCCACGCTACCCAGCAGCGTGATCATGATGACGCTGGCGCTGCTGCTCGGCGGCAGCGGTATCGCCCTCGGGGTATACCTGCACCGCACCCGGCCACCCACCGACGCCACCGCCACCGCCACCGGCGGTGGCGCGGACGGCGGCGCAGCGCCCGGCGGCCGGACCGGCACCGCCACGCGGTCCGCCGTCGCCGTGATCGGGCTGCTCGCCGTCGGCCTCGCCGTTGCCGCACCCGACCCGTGCGATGTGGAGACCGAGTACCACTGCGCCACCGTGCAGGCCGATCCGGACCGCGGCTCCGGCCGGCTGCTGCTGCTCAACTCGGCCCGCCACTCGTACGTGGACCTCGACGACCCCACCCACCTGGAGTTCGCCTACACCAGGTGGATCGGTGCCGCCCTCGACGTGACCGCCCCACCCGGGGAACCGCTCGACGCGCTGCACCTCGGCGGCGGCGGCTTCACCATGCCCCGGTACCTCAGCGCCACCCGGCCGGGCACCCGCAACACCGTCTACGAGATCGACGGTGGACTGGTCGACCTGGGCGTGCGGGAGCTCGACGTGCAGCCGGGTCCCGACCTGGCCGTGGTGGTCGGCGACGCCCGGATCCTGGTCACCGACCTGCCCACGGACAGCGTCGACGTGGTCGTCGGGGACGCGTTCGGGCACCTGGTGGTGCCCTGGCACCTGGCCACCCGGGAGATGGCCGCCGAGATCCGCCGGGTGGTCCGACCAGGCGGCAGCTACCTGCAGAACGTGATCGACTACCCGCCGCTGCGGTTCATCCAGGCCGAGGTGGCCACCGTCGCGGCCGAGTTCCCCGAGGTGGCGCTGATCACCCGGCCGGGGGCGGCGACCCGGCTCAGCGGCAGCAACTTCGTCATCCTCGCCGCCGACCGGCCACTGCCGTTGGACGAGGTACGGGCCCGGTTGACCGCTTCGGTCGGTGCCGAGTTCGATCTGCTCGCCGGGGACGAGCTGACCGATTTCGTGGCCGGTGCGCAGCCGCTCACCGACGACTATGCCCCGGTCGACCAGCTGCTCGTCGCCCCCTGATGCGGTTCCGCAGGTGTAGCTCGGGCCAGATCGGGCAACTCGGGAGTCATGGGTGGGGTGGCGAACGACTGCGGGCAACTGCTCGGTGACCGGTACCGGCTGATCGAACGGCTCGGCACCGGCGGGACGTCGGTGGTCTGGCGTGGTTACGACGAGATCCTCGACCGGCAGGTCGCGATCAAGGTCCTCGCTCCGCAGTACGCCCCGGACCAGGTGTTCCGCCACCGGATCCGGGTGGAGGCGCAGGCCGCCGCCCGGCTGTGCCACCCGCACATCACCAACGTCTACGACTACGGCGAAGCCGTCCGGGACGCAGCCACCCTGCCGTACGTGGTGATGGAACTGGTGGACGGCGAGTCGCTGGCCGCCCGGCTGCGTCGGGAACACATTCTGTCCTGGCGGGACGCGGTGGTGGCCTGCGCCGAGGTCGCCTCGGCGCTGGCCGCCGCGCACGCCACCGGCGTCGTCCACCGCGATGTCACCCCGGCCAACGTCATGCTGACCAGCACGGGAGCAAAGGTCGTCGACTTCGGCATCTCCGCGTTGGCCGGCGAAAGCGACGTCGGCCCGGACGGCAACCTGCTCGGCACCCCGGCGTACCTGGCGCCGGAGCGCCTCAACGGCGGCCAGGTCTCACCGGCCACCGACGTGTACGCCGTCGGCCTGCTGCTCTACCGCTCACTCACCGGCCGGCTGCCCTGGCAGGCCGCGAGCGTCACCCAGATGCTGCGGGCACACCTGCACACCGTGCCCGACCCGATGCCACCGGTCGCCGGACTGCCGGCGGAGGTGGTCGACCTCACCCTGCGGTGCCTGGCCAAGTGCCCGGCGGACCGGCCGACCAGCGAGGAGGTGGCGAAGACGCTGGCCGCCGCCGTCGGGGTCGCCGCCGGGCTGTCGCCGTCGATGGTCGCGCCGCTGCCGAACCGGCCGGGCTCCGACACCGACACTGCCGCCGACGACGGCCCGCCCCCGGTCGGCGTCGATGTCACCTGCGGGCTCGAGGTCACCGGGCTGGATCTGCCGGTCCCGACCGGCATCGGCCGGCGTCGCCGGCTGCGGACCTCATGGGTGCAGCGCCGCGCGGAAGCCGTGGTGATCGGGGTCGGCCTGATGATGCTCAGCGCCCTGGTCTGGGCCGGAGCCGGTGCCACACCCGCCACCGACCGGTTCCGCGAGGCGGTGGCCGCGCCGCCGGACTTCGGGCTCGCCGCCCAGTCCTCGGCGCCCTGCCGGGTCGAATACACGGTGCGCGGCGACTCCGGACGGGAGTTTGTCGCTGCGGCCACCGTCACCAACACCGGTTCCGCCGAGCTGACCGACTGGTCTCTGCGCTTCGCCTTCCCCGGCACCCAACGGCTCACCGCGGTGCGGGGCGGGCAGTGGGAACAGCAGGGCGGCGACGTACGGCTGCGGCCTGCGGCCGACGCCACCACCCTGGCCCCGGGGGCGACCGCACAGCTCCAGCTGGCGGGTGACTACGACGGGGTCAACACGCTGCCGCTGGAGTTCCACCTCGACGAGCTGATCTGCGACGTGTCCGTCGCGGCGGTCGCCGGACAGGCGGCGGGCGCGACGACCGAACTGTTGGAAACGGCGACCGGTCAGCCTGCCACCGACACGTCCCCGGTCCGGTAGCACCCCGTCGGCGGTACGGCTCCGGTGCGGGTACGGGTCAGGTGGCGGCGGCGAACCGCTGAACCTGTTCGGTGGTGCCGGAGACGATCAGCAGGGCGCCGTCACGAAGTTCGGTCTCCCGGTCGGCGTAGGTGAACCGTTCCCCCGGCATCTTCACCCCGATCACGGTCACTCCGTACCGCGACCGGATGTCGGTCTCACCGAGCCGCCGGCCCGCCGTACCACTCGGCAGCCGGGTCTCGGCGATCGAGAAGCCGTCGTCGAACTCGATGAAATCGAGCATCTTGCTGGTGATCAGGTGCGCCACCCGGTCGCCCATCGCGGCCTCCGGGTAGATGACGTGCCGGGCGCCGACGGAACGCAGGATCTTGCCGTGCTTGCCGGAGACCGCCTTGGCCCAGACCTCGGTGACGCCGATCTCGGCGAGGCTGAGCACGGTCAACACGCTGGCCTCGACATCCGAGCCGATGCCGACCACCACCCGCTGGAAGTCCCGCAGACCCAGCTGACGCAGCGCCTCGGTGTCGGTCGAGTCGGCCTGCACCACGTAGGTGAGCCGGTCTGCCCACCGCTGGACCACCGCCGGATTGGAATCGACGCCGAGCACGTCGAAACCCATCCGCAGCATCGAGTCGGCGACCTGGCCGCCGAACCGGCCGAGCCCGATGATGACCACGGTCCGGGTGGACCTGGTGCCGGTACGGTCAGCCAACGATGGGTCGCTCCTCCGGGTAGTGGAACCGTCGCCGCCGGGTGTTCAACGCGATCGCCGAGCCCAACGTGACGCTGCCGATCCGGCCGACGAACATCAGCACGACGAGCAGCACCTGAGCAGGGTCGGGCAGGTCGCCGGTGATCCCGGTGGACAGCCCGGTCGTGCCGAACGCCGACGTCACCTCGTACAGCGCCTGTTCACCGCCGATGTCGTCGGTCAGGCTGATCAGGGCCAGGGTGCCGGCCCCGACCAACGCCACGCCGATCAGCGCGACGGTCAGCGCCTGACGCTGGCTGGCCGCCGCGATCCGGCGTCGGCCGATCACCACGTCGTGCTCGCCGCGCAGCTCCGACCAGATGACGAAGGCGAGCAGGAAGAAGGTGGTCACCTTGATCCCGCCGGCGGTGCTGGCGCTGCCACCGCCGATGAACATCATTCCGATGGAGGCCGCCGTCGTCTCCGGGTTGAGCTCTCCCAGGTCGACCGTGTTGAACCCGCCGGACCGGGTCATCACGTCCTGGAACAGCGCGGCCAACAGCTTCTCCGGCAGGTCGAGCGGGCCCAGGGTACGCGGGTTGGCCCACTCGAAGGTGAGCATGCTGACGAAGCCGATGCCGATCAGCGCCAACGTGCCCCACACGGTCAGCCGGGTGTGCACCGACCAGCGCCGCGGCCGGCTGCGCTCGCGGGCCAGCTCGAACAGGGCCGGGAAGCCGAGCCCGCCGACCACCACGCCGACGATCAGCGGCAGGCAGATCCACCAGTCGCCGACGAACTGGACCAGCCCGTCGGAGTAGAGGGCGAAGCCGCCGTTGTTGAACGCCTGGACGGCGTGGAACAGCCCGTACCACAGGGCCCGGGGCGGCGGGTAGTCGTAGTGCAGCCACAGCCGGGCGGCCAGGACGAGGGCGATCGCTGTTTCGGCGCCGAGCATCGTCGCCGCGATCCGCAGCAGCACCCGCCGGATGTCGGACAGCGCGAGGCTGTTGGTCTCGGCCTGCGCCGTGAGTCGGCTGCGCAGCCCCAGCCGGCGGGACACCAGCAGGCCGAGCAGGGTGGCCAGCGACATGATCCCGAAGCCGCCGAGCTGGGTGAGCAGGGTGATCAGCACCAGGCCGAGCGGTGACCAGTAGGCCGGGGTGTCGGTGACGGCCAGCCCGGTCACGCAGACCGCCGAGGTGGCGGTGAACAGGGCTGTGACGAAGGGCGCCGCGTCGGGTCCCTGGCGGCTGGCCGGCACCATCATCAGTACGGTGCCCACGGCGATCGCCCCGAGGAACGCGATCGGCACGATCCGGGCGGGGTTTCGCAGCGGCCGGCGCATCAAAGATGTCATACCACTGCAAAAGCCGAAAATATCAGAGATTGATCGGCATTCATGTAGTGGTCAGCCGGTCACCGACCGCCCGTCGCCCACCGGTCTCCCGCCCGTCGCCCGGGGCGTCTTCACTGACGCCGACGACGCCCTGCGACACCCCTGTGAGGAGATGACGTTGTCGCGTACTCTGCCGATCATGCTGCTTGCCGGCACCCTGCTGGCCACCATGGCGATCCCGTCCGCCGCCACCGCGACCGACCCGGCGGCCCGCGGCAAGCCGCCGCAGGCCGAGCCGAAACCACTGGTCATCGCACACCGCGGGGCCAGCGGCTACCGGCCGGAACACACCCTGGAGGCGTACCGGCTGGCGATCCGTCAAGGCGCCGACTACATCGAACCCGACCTGGTGTCGACCGCCGACGGGGTGCTGGTCGCCCGGCACGAGAACGAGATCTCGGGCACCACCGACGTCGCCGACCGCGCCGAGTTCGCCGATCGGCGGGCAACCAAGACCATCGACGGGCGCTCCGTCACCGGGTGGTTCACCGAGGACTTCACCCTGGCCGAGCTGCGTACCCTGCGGGCCGTGGAGCGACTGCCGCAGGTCCGGCCGACCAACACGGCGTTCGACGGTGAGTTCACGGTGCCGACCCTGCAGGAGGTCATCGACCTGGCCCGGTCGGAGGGCCGGCGACTGGGCCGGACCATCGGCATCTACCCGGAGACCAAGCACCCCACCTACTTCCAGTCGATCGGGCTGCCGCTGGAGGAGCCACTGGTCGACACTCTGCGACGCAACAAGCTGACCCGGCGTACCGATGCGGTGTTCATCCAGTCCTTCGAGACCGCCAACCTGCGCAAGCTGAGCCGGATGACCAACGTGCGGCTGGTGCAGTTGCTCGGCGGCAGCGGCCGGCCGTACGACTTCGTCGTGGCCGGTGACCCGCGCGGCTACGCCGACCTGGCCACCCCGGACGGGCTCGCCTGGATCAGCCGGTACGCCGACGCCATCGGGCCCACCAAGGACCTGATCGTGCCGCGCGACGCCGACGGCGCGCTGCTGGCCCCGACCTCGCTGATCCGCGACGCCCACCGGGCCCGGCTGGCGGTGCACGCCTGGACGTTCCGGGCGGAGAACCAGTTCCTGCCGGCCGACCACCGCATCGGTGCCGACCCGGCTGCCCGGGGCGACATCACCGCAGAGTACGAACTGTTCTACGGACTCGGGCTGGACGGACTGTTCGCCGACCATCCGGACACCGCCGTGGCGGTCCGCGTCGCCACCCGCTGAACGGTCCTTGCTACGGTCCACGACATGACCGTGGACCGGGCCGAGTTGCGCGACCGCGCCGAGCAGACGCTGCACAGGCTGGCCGGGCCGGGCGCGACGTTGCGCGACGACCAGTGGCGGGCCATCGAGGCGCTGGTCGTCGACCGGCGGCGGGTGCTCTGCGTACAGCGCACCGGGTGGGGCAAGTCGGCGGTCTACTTCATCGCCACCGCGTTGCTGCGCGCCGGCACCGGTTCGTCCGGCACCGACCCGGCCACCCCGACCGGGTCGGTGCCGACCGCACCGGCCGGGCCGACGGTGATCGTCTCGCCGCTGCTGGCGTTGATGCGCAACCAGGTCGCCGCCGCCGAACGGGCCGGGATCCAGGCCCGCACGATCAACTCCGCCAACCTCGACGAGTGGGACACCGTCAGCGCGGAGATCCGGGCCGGCGCCGTCGACGTACTGCTGATCAGTCCGGAGCGGCTGAACAACCCGGACTTTCGGGACAACGTGCTGCCCAGCCTGGCCGCTACCACCGGCCTGCTGGTCATCGACGAGGCGCACTGCGTGTCGGACTGGGGGCACGACTTCCGCCCCGACTACCGGCGGATCCGGACCTTCCTGCGCGAGCTGCGCCCCGGCACGCCGGTGCTGGCCACCACCGCGACCGCCAACACCCGGGTCACCGACGACGTCGCCGAACAGCTCGGCGACACCGCAGACAGCCGGTCCGACGACGACCACGCCGCCTCCGACGGCAGGCTCGGCGACACGCTGGTGCTGCGCGGTCCGCTGGACCGCCGGTCGCTGCGGCTGGCCGTGCTCGACCTGCCCGGCACCGCGCACCGGCTCGGCTGGCTCGCCGACCACCTGGAAACGCTGCCCGGCTCCGGCATCGTCTACACGCTCACCGTCGCGGCCGCCGCCGAGACCGCCGAGTTCCTGCGCTCCCGGGGCTACGCCGTCGCCGCGTACAGCGGCCAGTCCGACGACGCGCAACGCCGCGCCGCCGAACAGGACCTGCTGGACAACAAGATCAAAGCCCTGGTGGCGACGTCCGCGCTCGGCATGGGTTTCGACAAGCCGGACCTCGGTTTCGTGGTGCACCTCGGCGCGCCGCCGTCGCCGATCGCCTACTACCAGCAGGTGGGTCGGGCCGGCCGGGCCCTGGACGGTGACCGGTACGCCGACGTGGTGCTGCTGCCCGGCCCCGAGGATCAGGCGATCTGGCGGTACTTCGCGTCACTGGCCTTCCCCCGCGAGGAACAGGTGCGCTCGGTGCTCGCCGCCCTCGAAAACGCCGGTCGTCCGCTGTCCACCCAGGCCCTGGAGCCGATCGTCGATCTGCGGCGCACCCGGCTCGAACTGATGCTCAAGGTGCTAGACGTGGACGGCGCGGTGCGCCGGGTGCGCGGCGGCTGGGTCGCCACCGGCGAGCCGTGGCACTACGACGCCGCCCGGCTGCACCGGGTGGCCCAGGCCCGCACCGCCGAACAGCAGATCATGCAGGAGTACGCGGTACCGGCCGACACCGCCCCGCCGGCCGGCCGACCCGGCTGCCGGATGGAGTTTCTCCGCCACTGCCTGGACGACCCGCAGGCCCAGCCGTGCGGGCGCTGCGACCGCTGCGCCGGCGGGTGGCTGCCGTCCGAGGTGAGCCCGGACGCGCTGCGCGCCGCCGAGACCTTCCTCGGCCGGGCCGGAGTGGAGATCCCCCCGAAGAAGCTCTGGCCGACCGGGCTGGAGGCGGTCGGCGTACCGCTGCGCGGCAAGATCGGCCCCGACGAGCAGGCACTGCCCGGCCGGGCCGTCGGGCGGCTGTCCGACCTGGGGTGGGGTAGCCGGCTGCGGGACCTGCTCGCCGCCGGCCGGCCGGACACCGTGCTGCCGGCCGACGTCGCCGGTGCGGTGATCGACGTGCTCCGCGAGTGGGCGCGCGGCACCCAACCGTGGCCGGCCCGACCGGTCGGGGTGGTGGCGGTCGCCTCCCGGACCCACCCGGAGCTGGTGGCCAGCACCGCCCGACGGATCGCCGAGGTCGGTCGGCTGCCGCTGCTCGGCTCGGTCGAGCCGGCCTGGGCCGAGCCGCCGTCGGCTCAGGGCCGGGGCAACAGCGCGCAACGGGTCCGTACCGTCCACGACGCGTTCGCCGCGCCGCCGGAGCTGGCTGCGGCGCTGTCCGGGCTGACCGGCCCGGTGCTGCTGGTCGACGACCTGGTCGACACCGGCTGGACGTTGACCGCCGTGGCCCGGCTGCTGCGGCGCTCCGGCGCCCCGGCGGTGCTGCCGTTCGCCCTCGCCACCACGAACTGACCCGGTCCGAGCGGGACGGGGTCGCCCGGCCCGGTCAGCCTGATCCGAGTCAGCCCGGCCGGCCGTAGCCCTTGATCGGCATCCGGTCGATCTTGTCGACGCGGACCACTTCACCGTGCCGCGGCGCGTGGATCATCTGGGCGGCCCCGATGTAGATCCCGACGTGCTGCACGTTGCTGTAGAAGAAGACCAGGTCACCGGGGCGGAGCTGGGCGCGGCCGATGCGGGTGACGGTGCCGAACTGCCGGCGGGCGTTGTGTGGCAGCTGCACCCCGGCCGTCGCCCAGGCCGCCGAGGTCAGCCCGGAGCAGTCGTACGAGTGCGGCCCGGCCGACCCCCACCGGTACGGCTTGCCGAGCTGGGCGTGGGCGAAGGCGACGACGCTGGCCGCGCTGCCGGTCGCCGCCTCGGGCAGTGGGTCGGCCGGGCTGCGGTCGGCGGTGGCGGCGCCGGACCGGCTCAGCAGCGCCTGCTGGCGGTCCCGCAGCTCGGTCAGCGCCCGGATGTCCGACTCGATCTGCCGCTGCGTCGCGGACAGCTGCTCCTGCTGCAGCAACTGCTGCTCGATCAGCGCGTTCGCCGTCCGGCGCGCCGCTTCGCTGCGGTCGCGGGTGTCGCGCAGCTCGGCGATCGTCCGCTCGTTGTCGCGGTTGATCACGTCGGCGATGAGCAGCTGGTCGACGAAGTGTTCCGCCGACGCGGTGGACAGCAGGGTGGCGACGGGTCGGGCACCGTTCACCCGGTAGTTGCTGGCCGCGAGTTGACCGACCTGGTCGTGTCGGAACGCGAGCTGCCGGTCCAGTTCGGTGATCGTTTCGCTGAGTCCACCAGCGCGTTCCTGGTTGTGGCGCAGATCCAGCCGGATCTCGTTGTACTGCTCGACCACCGTCTCCAACTGGTGGGCCGCCTGGTCGATCCGCCGGTCCAACTCGGCGATCGAGGCCTGCGCCTGGGCCGGAGCCGGCAGCAACGTGGCGGTTACAGCGGTGACGAGGGCGGCTGCCCTACTTGCCAAGCTATTAACGGTCACGGATGGTACAACGACGGTGCGTTGCGGAAGCCACGGCTGACGACACAGCCGACAACCAGTCGACGACCAGTCGACGACCCGGCCGAGGCGTTGCCGGCCAGCAGCGACTACCGTCGGCGAGGTGGGAGAAACAGTGACCGGTGCCGGCGATCCGACGGGCCCGACAGACCCGGTGGGGCAGGGGACGTCCACCGTGCGGCTGGCGACCGGGGTCGCCGCCGTCGTGCTCGCGATGCTCGCCGGGTTCGCCCTGGGTCGGGCGGTGACCGCCCCGACCAGCATCGGCACCCAGTACGCGGCCGGCGCCGCCGACCACACCCACCCGCCCGGGACCACACCGCATGTGCACGACGGCACCGACGGCACCGACGGCGGTGACCAGGTGTCCGGCCTGTCGGTCAGCGTCGGCGGCTACACCCTGGTGCCGGTGCGGCGGCAGCTGCCGGTCGGCGAGCAGGTCGACCTGCGCTTCCAGATCGTCGACGCCGATCAGCGGCCGGTCACCGCCTTCGACGTGGTGCACGACAAGCCGATGCACCTGATCATCGCCCGCCGGGATCTGACCGGGTACCAGCATCTGCACCCGACGATGGCACCGGACGGCACCTGGAGCGTCCCGGTCCGGCTGGCCGCCGCCGGCATCTGGCGGCTCTACACCGACTTCACCCTGCGCGACTCCGACGGTACGCCGGTCGCGTTGACGCTCGGCGTCGACCTCGTGGTGGCCGGCGAGTACCTGCCGACCGACCTGCCGGCCGCCGCCGACACCACCGAGGTGGACGACTTCACCGTACGGATGCGCGGGGTCGCACAGCGCGGGGTGGTGACGCCGCTGCTGTTCGAGGTGGGCCAGGCCGGCCAGTCTCCGACGCTGGAGCCCTACCTCGGCGCGTACGGGCATCTGGTCGCGCTGCGCGACGGCGACCTCGGCTATCTGCACGTGCATCCGGAGGCCGAGCTGGTCGACGGCGCGGTGAAGTTCTGGCTGACCGCCCCGAGCCCCGGTGACTACCGGATGTTCCTGGACTTCCAGGTGGCCGGCGAGGTGCACACCGCCGAGTTCACCGTCACGGTCGACTGACCACGGTCGCCCCGGCGGCGTCCGACACAGCGGACCCGGCGGTGTCCGGCGGCGCCGGCAGCAGGGTCTGCAGCCGGGGGGTCACCGCCCACTGGTCGACCAGCGCCCGGTAGGCCCGGTGCTGCTCGCGTCGGTCCGGTACGCCGCCACGCCGGGCCCGCAGCAGCAGGTTGCGCGGCGTGTGCTGGGAGTCGATGAACTCGACCACGTCCACCCGGTAGCCGTACGCCCGCAGCAGGGTCGCCCGCAGCGTGTCGGTGAGCACGTCGGCGAACCGTTCCCGCAGGATGCCGGCGGAGACCAGCGGCCCGTACGGCTGCGGTGCCGGCTGCCGGCGCAGCTGGGCGGCGATGTCGTGGTGGCAGCAGGGCGCGGCCAGCACCCACCGGGCCTGCCAGTCGACGGCCCGGGCCAGCGCCTCGTCGGTGGCGGTGTCGCAGGCGTGCAACGCCAGCACCAGGTCCGGCGCCGGCTCGACCGGTGCCTGCCGGATGGTGCCGGCGACGAACCGGACCTGCCCGGCGCAGCCGAGCTGGTCGGCCAGCGCGGTGTTGCGCCGCCGCTGGTCCTCGCGGACGTCGACGCCGGTCACCACCGGCTGCCCGCCGCGGGAGACCAGGTAGCGGTAGGCGGCGAAGGTCAGATAGGCGTTGCCGCAGCCCAGGTCGACGACGTGCAGCGGCCCGGCGGGTAGCGGGTCGGGCAGGGTGGCGGCGAGCGCCCGCAGGAACGCGTCGACCTGGCGGCGTTTCGCGGCGTTGGCACCGATCGCGGCGAACAGCGGGTCGTCCGGATCCAGCAGGTACCGCTTGGCCCGGTCGTGGTCGCCGGGGCCGGTGTCGGTCCGGTCGGCGGTCGACCGGTGCACCTGCGCGGTGCCCTTCTTGGTCACCCGCAGCTGCAGGGTGCTGGTGCTGGTCTCGACGTGCCAGTTGCCGAACGGCTCGGCGAGCAGCTGGTCGACTGCGGCTTCGGCGGGGGCACCCGGCGGCAGGTTACGGGTCACCGGACGGGTGCCGTCGTTGGTGACGATCTGCAGGTGGGTACCGGCCCGCAGGGCGACCGGCCGGAGTTCGGCCCGAACGACCGACGGGGCGGCGTTGCGCCGACGCCCGGCGGCGACCGCCCGGGTGAGCTGCGGGCTGAGCAGCAGCGCCCGGACGTCGTCGAGGGCGTCGGCGAGGGATCGAGTCAGTTTTCGCCGCCGCTGCCCTGCTCGGCCCGGCCGGCTCCGCCGACTTGCTCGGCCCGGCCGGCTCCGCCGGAGCCACCCCGGCGGCGTCGGCGGCGGCGCGTCGAACCGCCCGAGCCGCCGTCCGACGTGGCGGCGGCCGCGATCTCCGTACCGTCGGTGGACGCAGCTCCGGAGTCGGTGCCGGCACCGCCGTTGACGACCTGACCGCCGCGCCGTCGACGACGCGGCCGGCGGCTGGCCGGGGGACCGTCCTCACCGGCGGTCGTCGCGGTGGCGGTGGACCGGTCGGCGTCGTCCGGCGCGGCGGAGCGACGGGACCTCGACGACCGCCGGCCCCGGCTGTCACCGCGCGCTCCGCGCTCGGCGCGGCCGTCGCCGTCACCGCGCCGCCGCCGGCCGGCGCTGCGGCCGCCGAGGTCCTCCTCGACCTCGGCGGACAGCCCGGCGCGGGTACGGTCGGCGCTGGGCAGCGTGCCGGAGACGTCGCGGGAGATGTCCAGGTCTGCGTAGAGGTGCTCAGAGGTGTGGTACGTCTCCGGCGGCTCGGGCATCTCCAGCCCGAGGGTCTTGTCGATGATCCGCCACCGGGTGATGTCCTCCCAGTCGACGAAGGTCACCGCCACCCCGGTCGCGCCGGCCCGGCCGGTGCGACCGATCCGGTGGGTGTAGGTGTCCTGGTCCTCCGGGCAGTCGTAGTTGATCACGTGGGTGACGCCGGAGACGTCCAGACCGCGGGCGGCGACGTCGGTGGCCACCAGGATGTCGATCTTTCCGGTACGGAAGGCGCGCAGCGCCCGTTCCCGGGCGCCCTGGCCGAGGTCGCCGTGCACGGCGGCCACCGCGAAGCCACGGAAGTCCAGGTCCTCGGCGACCCGGTCGGCCGCCCGCTTGGTACGGGTGAAGATCATCGTCAGCCCGCGCTCCTCGGCCTGCAGGATCCGGGCGACGATCTCGATCTTGTTCATCGGGTGGGTGCGGTAGACCACCTGGCGGGTCAGCGGAGGGACGCCCGCCTCGGTGGTGTGCCCGGCGTGGATGGTCACCGGGTGGCGCAGGAACCGCCGGGACAGGGCCACGATCGGGTCGGGCATGGTGGCGGAGAACAGCATCGTCTGCCGGTCCTCCGGCAGCATCGCCAGGATCCGCTCGACGTCGTCGAGGAAGCCCAGATCGAGCATCCGGTCGGCCTCGTCCAGCACCAGCGCCCGGATCCGGTCCAGCCGCAGCTTCTTCTGCTTGGCCAGGTCCATCAACCGACCCGGCGTACCGACCAGGATCTCCACGCCGGAACGCAGCGTCTCGATCTGCGGCTCGTACGCGACGCCACCGTAGATCGGCAGCACCCGCACGCCGCGGGTGCTGCCGGCGGCGGCCAGGTCCTTGGCGACCTGCAGGCCGAGCTCGCGGGTCGGGACGACGACCAGCGCCTGCGGTACGCCGTCACCGCCCTCGGTCGGGGCGAGCACCCGGTCGATGAGCGGTACGCCGAAGCCGAGCGTCTTGCCGGTCCCGGTCGGTGCCTGGCCGATCAGGTCGCTGCCGCGCAGCGCGATCGGCAGGGCGTACTCCTGGATGGCGAAGGCGTGGACGATGCCGACCTGGGCGAGCGCGGTCACCGTCTCCGGGCGGGCACCCAGGTCGGCGAAGGTGGGGCTGTCGGGCCGTGCCGGTGGGCGTTTCGCCGGCTCGTCGCCGGCGTTGTGGTCGAAAATGTCAGTCATCAGGTGTCGGGGGTGCCTCTCGTGGTGCGCCCCGCCTGTTCCTGAGGGCGCGTGTCGGATGCGGCGCCGCGACGGCGCCGGTTGTGCGGCGCGCAGGGTGCGCGCCGGTTGTGGTCGGTGCCAGAAGGGCGCCGGTTGTGCGGCGCGCCGAGCCGGCGCGTCCGATGGTCGTCGGCACCGACGTCGTGTCGGTGCGGTGCGGGTGCTGCGAAGTGCCGCCGCGATGCCGGGGCGACGCGTTGTCTGCGGCGTGCCGCAGTGCGTCAGTTGACGGCGCTGGCCACACGCGATCGACAGGTCGCGGGCCGCACGCGCGCCGCGAACCCCGCTCGAGCATCCTCGACGGCCGCAGCATTGCTGACCATGGTAGCTGACGGTCCGCGCAGACGTGGAGATCCTCGGCGACGGCGGCCGGACCGACGACTCAGCTGTGGTTCTTGTCACGCCGCCTGGGTGGTGCGGGCACGGCGGCAGTGACGAACGGCACGGTCGTCAACGGTGTCGGTCGAAGGAGTCGCGACCGGGCCGCGGTCGCGACCGGCGCGGTGATCTGGCGGGTGATCCGGGCGGACCGATCCGGATCAGGCTGAACCGATCCGGATCGGTGCGGTCGGCCCTGGGAGCCGGCGGCCGACTCGGCAGCTTCGGGGCCGGTCCGGCCAGGTCAGCGGACGGTGAAGCCGACCGAACGGGGAGCGGCCTCGGCGATCTCGACGTACGCGATCTTGCTGACCGGGACGATGACCCGGCGGCCGCGCTCGTCGGTGAGTGACAGAGTCCCCTCGGTCGTGATTGCCTGGGTCACGATCTGCTCGATCTCAGCCGGTGACTGGGCACTGTCCAGAACGAGCTCGCGCGGCGCGTACTGCACGCCGATCTTGACCTCCACGGGTCCTCCTTGAGGTGGGCGAAAACAACGCCAACGCGAAGGTTAGCCGATGCGGACGCGCTGTGGTCAGGATGCCTCACCCTGCAGCGGGAACCCGGCGATGCCCCGCCAGGAGAGTGCGGCGAGCAACGACTCGGCTTCGTCCTTGGGCACCTGTCGACCGCCGGCCAGCCAGAACTGGGCGGCGGTCTCGGCCGCGCCGACCAGCCCGGAGGCGAGCAGCTCGGCCCGGGACCGGCTCACCCCGGTGTCCGAGATGATGGTGTCGGTGATCGACGCGATGCACTCCCGTTCGACGCGTTCCACCCGGGCCCGTACCAGCGGCTCGTTGCGCAGGTCGGAGTCGAAGACCAGCCGGAAGGCGCCGCTCTCCTCGTCGACGAAGTCGAAGTAGGCCTGCACCGCCCCGCTGACCCGTTCCTTGTTGTCGGTGGTCGCGGCCATCGCGGCGGCGACTTTGGCGATGATGGCGTCGCAGTGTGTGTCGAGCAGCGCCAGATACAACTCCAGCTTGCCCGGAAAATGCTGATAGAGCACCGGCTTCGACACGCCGGCCCGCTCCGCGATGTCGTCCATCGCCGCCGCGTGGTAACCCTGTGCGACGAACACCTCCTGGGCGGCGGCGAGCAGCTGCTTGCGGCGGGCGGACCGTGGCATCCGGGCCGGTCGGCCGCTTGTCTGTGCGTCGCTCGACGCAGCGGTCATGTCGAACCTCCGAGTCCGGTCGCGGCCATCTGGTCGGCGAAGAAACGAAACGATCAGTGCATATCACCTGGCCGGTCAATTGGCCCGACGTTGCAACTTATCGCCACTGTCAGCACACGGTAGCCTCAGCGGGGGCGACCGAGGAGCGCACGGTGGACGAATCAGGTGAACCCCGCGGGGCCGCACCGGGACCAGAGGACGGCGGAGCGGATCCGCGAGACCGTCGTGACCAGGGCATGGGCAGTTGGACGGGGTCGCCGACCCGGTGGTCGGACGGCTCCGGTGTCGGGCCGGACGCCGACCGCGCCGATGCCGGCTGGGGCGCCCGCGACGAACCGGTGAGCGGCCCGCACTGGGCTGACCCGCCGTCCCGGTACGCCGAGGTGCTGCCGTTCACCCGGACTCCGCGCGGCGGCTCAGCCACCCGTGGTTCCCGCAGCGCCGACAACGGCCGTGCCACAGCCGTCAACGGCCGGCCGGTCTCCGGGCCGGCCGAGACCGTGGTGCCGACCCCACGCCCCGCGCCGGCCGGTGAGTCGATCCAGCCGGGCGGCGCGGACACCGGACGGGCCGACAACGAGCCGACCGCCAGGATGGCCGGTGGACCTGCGGACGACCCCACCCCACCCGGTGGCTCCGCCGAGCGCCGTGGCGGTGACAACCCACGCCCGACCCCGACGCCGGTCAACCCGCCGCCGCGCTGGCAGGAGACGGCCCGGGTAGTGCCGACCGCGCCGCTGCGCGCGGTGCCGGTGGCCTCGGCGGCACCGGTGTCGCCGGCCCGGCCGGCCCGCCCCGGCACCCCACCGGGCTTCCAGCCGCCGCCGACCGGTCGGCCGGGCGCGCAACGATCCGAGCCCGACGACCGCCCGGTCGAGCCTGACCGGCAGCGTTCCGCGCAGTCCGACCTCCCGCCCGACCGGCCAGACCTCCCGCCCGACCGGTCCGGGATGTCGCCCGACCGGCCCGGCCCCCCGGGTACGCCGGCCGACCGGTCCGCTGCCAGCCCCGCCGGCCGTACGGCGGACGCAGCCGGACGTGACGAACCTGCCCGACGCGACGACTTCGCCCCCACACCGCCGCAGCCCGCTGGGCAGCCGTCCAACGCCGGCCCGCTCCGGCAGCCGACCGGCGAATGGCCCGGTCCAGGTGCTGGCGGGCCGTGGTCCCGGCAGGTGACCGGCGAATGGCCCCGGCCCGGCACCGCCGACGAGTTGCGACGGCCGGTCCCGACCAGCGCCGCACCGGCCGCTGACCAGTGGCACCGACAGAGCGCCACCGGTGAATGGCCACGACCGACCAGCTCCGCCGCCTGGGACCGGCCCGCTGACGACGTGCCGGGCGATCGGACCCAGCGTGGCCAGGGGTCGCCATCCGGGCCGGCGTCCGGGCCCCCGGCCGGTGAGCCGGACTGGTCGTACGGGCAGCGCTGGCCGGCGCCGGAGCCGGGCTGGACGGACGGGCCGACCGATTCGAGCTGGGCGGCTACGGACTCTGGCGGTCAGGTGTGGGCGGCAGAAGCCGCCGGTGGGCCGAGCGGCCCGGTGGAACGGGACGACGCCGAGCCGTCGGGCTGGTCCGACGACCGGACCGCCCCGGCTGACAGCGGCTGGTCCGGTCCGCCACCACCGAGCTGGGGCGGCGACGACCGCAGTGGCTGGCCGGGCGCGGCGAGCGGTGAGTCGGGCTGGGCGATGCCGGATCCGCCGACCGTGCCGGAGGAGCTGCCGTGGCGTCCCGACCGCCCGGCCGACCTGGGCCAGGCCGCCGGGTACCGGCCGGTCAGTGGCCAGCCCCGGTACGAGCCGACGGCTCCCGCCGAGCAGTACGAGCCGACGGCTCCCGCCGGCGGGCAGTACGGACCGGGGCGGCCCGGCCAGGGTGACAGCGGCGGGGACGCCGACGGCCTGATGCCCCGCCGCCGGGCGGTTTCCCGCCGCGCCGACGACGAGCTTGGCGAGGCAACGGTGTCCGGGCCGACTGGTGCGTCGGTCCCCGCGGAGCCGCCTGGGGCACCGGCCACCGCCGAGCCGGCCGGTGGTGCGCTGCCGCCGGTCGAACACCCGGCGGATCTGTCCACCACCCCCATCGCGGCTGCCGCGCTGGACTCGTTGCCGCAGCGGGTTCCCGCCGACCCGGACGTGCCGACCGTGCCGCAGCAACTGCCGCCGGTCGAACACGCGGCGGAGACGCCGGAACTCGCGCGGATCGCGTCCCACCTGCGCCGCGGCGACGTCGTCGACCAGCCGCAGGAGCGGCCGGAAGGCTTCGACGTCGGAGCGATCCTGGCAGCGGTACGCGGCGTCGGCGGAGTCCGCGACGCCTCGCTGCGGACCACCGACGCCGGTGCCCACAGCCTCCGGCTCGACCTGTCCGAGGGTGCCGACCCGGCCGAGGTGAGCCGGTTGGTGGCGCGGCTGCTCCAGGAACGGATGGGCCTGGCGGCGGCCCCGCAGAACCTGCCGGGTGGCGAACCCGACCACGGGCTGCCGGCGTTGCCCGGCCGCGCCGATCTGCCGGCGCCGGGTCGGCCGCCGGGCTCGACAGCTCCGCCGTTGACGGCTCCGGGTGGCGTACCTGGCTGGGTCGCCCCGGAACCGGCGGACGTACCGCGCCGCCGCCGACAGCCGCTGGGTCAGGACGATCCGCCGCCCCGGCACGCGGGCGCGGGCGCGACCGCCGCGACATCCGCTGTGCCGTGCGTGGAGCCGGGCGGCACCGCGCCGGAGAGCGGGCCGCCCCGGCCGCTGAACCCGGGTGGTCGGCCCGGCCCCCGGGTCGTGCTGGACCATGTGCAGGTCAGCACGTTCGGCGTGGACGCCACCGTCGAGGTGCGACTGACCGCCGGCCAGCGGACCACGTCCGGTGTGGCGACCGGGCCGGCGGTCGACGGGTACGTGCTGCGGTTGTGCGCGGTGGCCGCCGCCTCGTCGATCGAGAAGCTGTTGACCGGCCCGGCCGGCGCGGCGGACCGGGGACGGTGCATCGTCGAGCACGCGGCCGTGGTGCCGATGGGCGGCTGCGAGGTGGCGGTGGTCGTCGTACTGCTCGCCTGTGGTGGCTGGGTGGAGCAGCTGGCCGGTTCGGCGGTCGTCTCGGGGGATCCGCGGCAGGCTGTGGTGAGAGCCACACTCGCCGCCGTCAACCGGCGACTGGACGCTCTGCTGGCCTGATCGGCACGGCCACCGCCCCTGCTCGGCACGCATCCGCGGCCTGCTCGGCACGGTCCTGCGGCCTGATCGGCACCGTCCGGCGGGCTGACTGGTCGCTCAGTGGCCCGGTCGGCGGGACGGGGTGCCCGGACCGACGCGCCGGTCCGGGGTGCCCGGACCGGCGTCGGCTGTGGCACGCTGGTCAGCGATGTCCGACCGCCGTACCCGCCCGACCCGCCGTGACCACCCGTCCGGGGCACGGAGCCGGTCGGCGCACCGCCGGCAGCGGCGGGATGCGTCGCGTACCCGTCGGCGGCGGCTGCGGTGGCCGGTGCTGGCGGCGGTGCTGGTGACCGTGCTCGGGCTGGCGGCGATCGGGTTCGCGTTGCCCCGGGTCGGAGTGGGCGGCGATCGGGACGCGGTGGCCGCGCCGCCCGGCGACACCACGGCGGCGACGTCCAGCGTCGAACCGCCCCCAACGACCGGCCCGCCACCGACCACCGCGCCACCCGCGCCGGTGCTGCGGCTGTCCGGCACGGCACCGTCGGCCGGCAGCGGCGAGTTCGGTTTCAGCACCAAGCAGGGGAAGATCGCTGGCCGGTCCGGCACGCTGCGCCGCTACCGGGTGGCCGTGGAGATCGGCTCCGAGGAGGACGTCGAGGCGTTCGGTGACGCGGTGGAGAAGCTGCTCTCCGACGAACGGAGCTGGATCGGCGGCGGTCAGCTGCGCCTGCAGCGGGTGCCCGACCAGGCCGGCCACGACTTCACCGTCTACCTGGCCACGGCGCAGACCGCCGCCCGGATGTGCCAGGCCGGCTGGGTGGACATCCGGATCGACGGCGAGCCGTACACCTCGTGTCGGGCGCAGGGCCAGGCGATCATCAACCTGGACCGCTGGCGGTTCTCGGTCGACCACTACGTCAGCGGCGACGTCCCGCTCGACGTCTACCGGGCGTACGTGATCAATCATGAGGTCGGCCACGAGCTGGGCCACGGCCACGAGCGCTGCCCGGGGGAGGGCGAACCGGCCCCGGTGATGATGCAGCAGACGCTGTTCCTCAACGGATGTGTGGCCAACCCGTGGCCGTTCCTGGCTGGTGAGCGGTACGCCGGCCCCCCGCTGTGACCGGGGCGCTCAGCGGATCGGCGGAGGATACGGGGCGTACGGTCGGATTGAATCCCTGAACCGATGGTCCCCGCGCGTCGTTCGGGCCTTACCGACATGCCGTGACAATCTGGGCAGGTCAGGCCAGGGATTCGCGCCGGTTCGCCCCCTGTCGTGCACCAGTCCGACCGGCGCGGGTGGCGAAGCACGCCATGAGGGGCGGGCCACGATGCACGACCGACGACAAGTCACCGAGGAGCCGGACCGCCGGCCGGGCAACCGGCCGGACCGCCAGGGGCCGGACCGTCAGCGGGATCACCGGACGGAGCGTCGACGGGCGGCGCGTCGCCGACGTCGCCGGGCCGGGGCACTCATCCTGGTGACGATGGCGGCGGCGCTGATCGTCACCGACGTCCTACGAGCCGGTTCCGGCGCCACCGGGCTGCTGGCGGCGGCGGTACACGAGCCCGGCCCCGGCGGCGGGGTGGCACCCGCCGGCAGCGCACCGTCGGACGGCGCCGGTCTGCCACCGGCCCCGTCGCCAGCCAGCTACCCGGAGACCGGGCCGGGTACGTTCGGCTACCTCACCGGAACCGGCCCGCTGCTCGGCTGGGCCGGGGAACTCCGCCGGTTCCGGGTCGCCGTCGAGGACGGGACCGGTCAGCGCGTCGACGAGTTCGCGGCGATCGTCGACGCGACGCTCGGCGACGGACGCAGTTGGATCGCCTCCCGGCAGTTCCGGCTGCAGCGGGTGTCCCGGGTCGACGCCGCCGAGTTCACCATCTACCTGGCCACCCCGGGCACCTCGGAGCAGATGTGCGCGCTCGGTGGGCTGACCACCGAGAAGTACACCTCGTGCCGGCTGCCCGGTCAGGTGATCATCAATCTGGCACGTTGGCTGGAGGCGGTGCCGCACTACGACGGGACACTCGCCGAGTACCGCGCCTACGTGATCAACCACGAGGTCGGTCACCAGTTCGGCATGGGCCACGAATTGTGCCCGGCACCCGGCCGCCCCGCTCCGGTGATGCAGCAGCAGACGTACGGGATGCAGGGCTGTGTGGCCAACGGCTGGCCGTACCTGGACGGCGAGCGGTACACCGGACCACCGATGACCTGACCGGGAGCGACCGGTCCACGGTGCCGGGTGCCGATCCGCACGGGGAACGGCTATTCCCGGATCCCGGATGGCGGGCGGTGTCGCTACTCATGGCCGAGTCGGCGCGGAGCGAGCAACAATAGCGCAGCCAGCATTGCCGATCCCGGGGAGTTCACCGTGTCGTTGCCCCCGCTCGTCGAACCCGCCGCCGAGCTGACCGTCGATGAGATCCGCCGCTACTCGCGGCACCTCATCATCCCGGATGTCGGGGTCGACGGCCAGAAACGCCTCAAGAACGCCAAGGTGCTCTGCGTGGGCGCCGGCGGGCTCGGCTCACCCGCCCTGATGTACCTGGCCGCGGCCGGTGTCGGGACGCTGGGCATCGTCGACTTCGACACCGTCGACGAGTCGAACCTGCAGCGTCAGATCATCCACGGCCAGTCGGACATCGGCCGGTCCAAGGCCGAGTCGGCCGCCTCGTCGGTGCGGGAGATCAACCCGTACGTCAACATCCAGATCCACGACGTGTCGCTGGACAACGACAACGTCTTCGACATCTTCGGCCAGTACGACCTGATCCTCGACGGCACCGACAACTTCGCCACCCGCTACCTGGTCAACGACGCCTGCGTGCTGCTCGGCAAGCCGTACGTGTGGGGGTCGATCTACCGGTTCGACGGTCAGGTCAGCGTCTTCTGGGACCAGCACGGCCCGAACTACCGGGACCTCTACCCGGAGCCGCCGCCGCCCGGCATGGTGCCGTCCTGCGCCGAGGGCGGCGTCCTCGGCGTGCTCTGCGCCTCGATCGGATCGATCATGGTCACCGAGGCGATCAAGCTGATCACCGGCATCGGTGACCCGCTGCTCGGCCGGCTGATGGTCTACGACGCACTGGAGATGACCTACCGGGTAATCAAGATCCGTAAGGACCCGAACGGCGAGCCGATCACCGGGCTGATCGACTACGACGACTTCTGCGGTGCGGTGTCGACCGAGGCCGAGGAAGCGGTTGTCGACTCGACGATCACCGCCCGCGAGCTGAAGGACTGGCAGGACGCCGGCAAGGACTTCTTCCTGATCGACGTCCGGGAGCCGGCCGAGTACGAGATCGTGAAGATCCCCGGCTCGACGTTGATCCCCAAGGGCGAGTTCCTCAACGGCGAGGCCCTGGCGAAGCTGCCGCAGGGCCGGCAGATCGTGCTGCACTGCAAGTCCGGCGTACGGTCGGCCGAGGCCCTTGCCGCGGTCAAGGCCGCCGGCTTCGCCGACGCCGTGCACGTCCAGGGCGGGGTGCTCTCCTGGGTCAAGCAGATCGACCCGTCGCTGCCCAGCTACTGATCCAGCGGCCGGTGGCCGCCCGCCCTCCCGGGCCGGCGGTCACCGGTCACCGGCCGGCTAGTTGACCTTGACTGAGTTACCGAGGCGGACCGGCGGACCCGGCGGTAGCCTGTCGTCCGTGGTCGATATGGATGCCGCCATCGGGTTCGTCGTCGCGCACGGCGACACCGTGGACCGGGCCCGGCTGTCCTGGTTGCGGACCGGGACCGCCCCGCAGCCCGACGCACTCACCAGCGCCGAGGTCGGGCAGGCACCGGACGGCGGCTGGCCCGCCTTCTGGGCCGGCGACGTCGCCTCGGTCGACGCCACCTGCTTCCGGCTCGCCGAACTGGACGACCTCGGTGCGCTCGACCGGCCACCGGCCCGCAAGGCGCTCGACTGGCTGGCCGGCCGGCAACGGGCCGACGGCAGCTGGGAAGAGGACGAGAGCCTGGCCGCCGAGGCACCCGACTGGGCACGGCCCGGCGACCCGGAAGCCACCTACTACCTGACCGCCAACGCCGGCTACTGGCTGAGCGTCGCCGACACCGACGGCGCCGGCGACCCCGGCCACCGCGCCGCCGCACAGCGCGCCGCCCACTACCTGGCTGCCCAGATGCGCCCGGACGGCACCTGGCCGTCGTACCTGCTGGCCGGCTGGCTGGCCGCCGCCACCCTCTACCGGCAGACCATGTTCTACGAGTCGGCCCGGATGCAGGTGGTGCTCAACGACCGGCTCGCCACCATGGCCCCCGGCGACGTCGCCCAGCTGGCCGCCGCGCTACGCCGGGCCGGCCTGGCCGACGACGACTGGCTGCTCACCAACGCCCGCCGCCGGCTGGCCAGCACGCAGCGCAGCGACGGCGGCTGGGACAGCGACGCGGGCGACCCGTTCGAGGTGCACGTCGTCCTGGCCGCGATCCGCGCCTGCCGCTGACCGGCCTCCCGGTGCGCGCCCGCCGTCGGGTGGGGTTACCCGCGCAGGTGGCCGTCGCCGGTGACCACGTACTTCGTCGAGGTCAGCTCCGGCAGCCCCATCGGCCCACGGGCGTGCAGCTTCTGCGTGGAGATGCCGATCTCCGCGCCGAAGCCGAACTGCCCGCCGTCGGTGAACCGGGTCGACGCGTTCACCATCACCGCGGCCGCGTCGACCCGGGCGACGAACTCACGGGCGGCGCTCGCCGAGTCGGTGACGATCGCCTCGGTGTGCCCGGTGCCGTACCGCTTGATGTGCGTCACCGCCGCGTCGAGTGAGTCGACGACGGCGACTGAGATGTCCGCCGACAGGTACTCGGTGGCGAAGTCGTCGTCGGTGGCCGGCACCACGTCGGCCGAGAACGCCGCGACCTCCGGGGTGCCGTGCACGGTCACATTCGCGTTCCGCAGTTCCTTCAGCAGCTTCGGCAGGAACGCCGCCGCCACGTCCACGTGCACCAGCAGCGACTCGGCGGTGTTGCAGGTCGACAGCCGCTGCGTCTTCGAGTTGACCGCCACGGCGAGGGCCTTGTCCAGGTCGGCGGCGGCGTCGACGTACACGTGGCAGTTGCCGACGCCGGTCTCGATCACCGGCACCGTCGACTCCTCGACCACGGTGCGGATCAGGTCCGCCCCGCCGCGCGGAATCAGCACGTCGACCAGGCCGCGCGCCCGCATCAGCTCCTTGACCGAGTCGCGCGACGAGGCGTCCAGCAGCTGCACCGCGTCGGCCGGCAGTCCGACGCCGGCCAGCGCGTCCCGCAGCACCTCGACGAGGATCGCGTTGGAGTGCGCCGCCGACGACGAGCCGCGCAGCAGCGCCGCGTTGCCCGACTTCAGGCAGATCCCGGCGGCGTCGACGGTCACGTTCGGCCGCGCCTCGTAGATGATGCCGACCACCCCGAACGGCACCCGCACCTGCCGCAGTTCCAGACCGTTCGGCAGCGTCGAACCGCGCACCACCTCGCCGACCGGGTCGGCCAGCCCGGCCATCTCCCGCAACGCCTGCGCCATGTCCTCAATGCGCTTCTCATTGAGCGCCAGTCGATCCAGGATCGCCGTCGACAGGCCGTTGGCCCGTCCGGCGTCCAGGTCGGCCGCGTTCGCGGCCACGATCTCGGCGGTACGGGCGACGAGCGCATCGGCCATCGCCAGCAACCCGGCGTCCTTGGCCGCCCGGGTCGCGGTGACCAGCTCGTCGGCGGCCACCCGCGCCCGCTTGGCCTGCTCGGTCACGCTCATGGTCAGCTTCTCCTCGAATGTCGTGTGGTCACTCGAATGTCGTGTGGTCATAGGAGCACCAGGTCGTCACGGTGCACGACCTCCCGCTCGTATCCTGGCCCCAGCGCCGCGGCCAGCTCGCCGGTGGACCGGCCCAGCAGCGTCGGCAACTCCACCGCGTCGTAGTTGACCAGCCCACGGGCCACCGGCGCACCCGCCGCGTCGACCAGGTCGACCGGGTCGCCGGCGGTGAAGGTGCCGTCGACGGCGGTGATCCCGGCCGGCAGCAGCGACTTGCGGCGGGCCACCACCGCCTGCACCGCGCCGGGGTCCAGGTGCAGTCGGCCACGGGGTGCGGTGGCGTGCGCCAGCCAGAACAGCCGGGCAGCGGGCCGGCGCTCCACCCGGTGGAACAGGGTGCCGACCGCTTCACCGCGCAGTGCTTCGGCGGCGAGCGGGGCGGCGGTGAGGACCACCGGGATACCGAAGCCGGTGGCGATCCGGGCCGCCTCGACCTTGGTCACCATGCCGCCGGTGCCGACCCCGGCCCGCCCGGCCTTGCCGATCGCCACCCCGGCCAGGTCGGCGGCGTCGCGCACCTCGGTGATCCGTTCACTGGCCGGCTTCGCCGGGTCGCCGGTGTAGAGCGCGTCGACGTCGGAGAGCAGCACCAGCAGGTCGGCGTGGACCAGGGCGGCGACCAGGGCGGCCAGCCGGTCGTTGTCGCCGAACCGGATCTCGTCGGTGGCGACGGTGTCGTTCTCGTTGACGATCGGGATCGCGCCGAGGTCGAGCAGTTTGCGCAGCGTGCGGTACGCGTTGCGATAGTGCACCCGCCTCGTCACGTCGTCGACGGTGAGCAGCACCTGGCCGGTCGTCAGACCGTGCCGGGCCAGGCTGGCGGCGTACCGGCCGATCAGCAGCCCCTGCCCGACGCTGGCCGCCGCCTGCTGGGTGGCCAGGTCATTTGGGCGTCGGGTCAGCCCGAGCGGCGCGAGCCCGGCCGCGATCGCCCCGGAGGAGACGAGCACAACTTCCCGTCCGTCGTTCGTGAGGGAGGCGAGAACGTCGACGAGGGCGTCGACCCGGTCGCCGTCGAGGCCGCCGCCCGCTGTCGTGAGGGAGGAGGAGCCAATCTTGACGACGACCCGCTTCGCCTGGGTAACTGCGGCACGCACGATCCCCATTCTGCTTCCCTGCCCGGCGACGCCTGGCGCGAGATCTCATATCGTGGCGCGCGTGACCCCGCAGGAGTACGTGGAGGAAGTGCTGGCGCTCGTCGAACGCATCCCACCTGGGAAGGTCATGTCGTACGGCGCGGTCGCCGACGCGCTTTCTGAGCTTTCCGGGCGTTGTTCTGCCCGCCTGGTCGGGAACATCATGGCGCGGTACGGCTCCGCCGTCCCCTGGCACAGGGTGGTTTCCTCGGCCGGCCGGCTGCCGCCGGGGCATGAGGAGCGCGCCTCTGCTTTGCTGCACGCCGAGGGTTGCCCGTTGCGCGCCGACGGCGTTTTCGTCGACATGAAGGCCGCCGCCTGGTACCCGCCGCAGTACGGCGGGTGAGACCCGCGAGTGGAGGGCTGGGGTACGTAACTCCGGGAGAATGACGTACCCCAGCCCTCCACTAGACGCGGTCACCCGGCCCGCTCGGCGATCGCCTGCCGTACTGTTTGGGGGATTTGTTCGCTTCGCCGGAGTACGTCGTCGGCGGTGAAGCGTAGCGCCAGCCAACCGGCGGCCCGCAAAGCGTTGAACCGGTACACGTCCTTGCGGAAGGTGGTTTGCTCCCGGTGATGGTCGCCTTCGTACTCGATGGCGATGCGCCACTGCGGGTACGCGAGGTCGACCCGGGCGATGAACTTCCCGCTACCTGTTGAGTCTGTTGAGCTGGTCGTCGGGGTGACGACTTTGAACTGCGGGGTGGGCTTCGGCAGGCCGGCGTCGTGCAGCAGCAGCCGGAGCCGGCTCTCCATCGGTGACTCGCTCAACGGCTCAGCGAGGTTCAGCAGGTCGCGGAGTTGCTTGACCTGCCGTAGCCCCGGGTGGGCGTCGACGTACGCCGACAGTTGGGCCTTGGTGCAGGTCCGGCGGCGCAGGAGCGCGTCCAGGGCGACGAGCGCGTCGGCCCTTGGCAGCCTCCTACCCAGGTCGAAGGCGGTCCGGACCCCGGTGGTGATGGGTATCCCGGTGAGGGAAGTGACGTCATGCTCCCAGTCGAGGGCCAGGTTGGCGTACCGGATGCGGGGGTGCGGGTCCGGTCGAGCCTTGCTCGGTACGGCGACGTGCACGGGTGCTGGCACCGTGCCCTTGTGCGGCAGCAAGTCGACGCCCCAGAGGAAGGCGGCGCTCAGTCCGTAGATAGTCGCGACGGGTGGGAGACGGACCGCGACGGCGAGGCACCACATCCGGTGGTCGTTCGGGTGGTACGCGTCGGCATGCACGTAGACGTCGTGGAGCAGGCGGCGCCAGGTCGGGCCGGCGAGCATCCGCTTGGTGAGCAGGCCGGCGGCGACTGCCTGGCTGCCGGCGAACGGTTCGACGGTCAACTCGCGGGGCACCTTGACGGGGCGGGCCATCCGGCAGAGCTTGCCGGCACACCGGCATGCTTCGCTGCCCCGATTGTCGATCTGGTCGCGAATCCGACTCAAGAGTGAGGGGGAGTGGGCTGCTGGGAGGCTCCGGCCCGGTGAGGACGGTGGAGGGGCGGGAGCCGGCGGTGGTTTGGTGCAGGCGGGGCAGTCGATGACGGTGACTGGTGACTGCCCCGCCTGCGGGTGGGGTCGGCGCGGTCTCCCGCTGGTGGCGCCGATCCGGCGGCGTCGGGTCAGATGTCGGCAGTCACCGCGGTGACCGCTCCGTCGAGGGTGGCGGCGGTGGCGATCAGCTTCGTGTGGTGCGGGCCGTCGGGCAGGTGGACTTCGCATCGCCGTGGGGTGAGCAGGACGGTGACGGCGGTGCCGGGGTGGTGGGTGGCGAGTGCGGTGAGCGCCGGCACCGGGTCGGGCGTGCCGTTGTCGGGCCGGGCATCGCCTGCGCCGCCGGGCTCACCCGCGTGGTCGTCGAGGTTGGTCGGTGCGGGGACCGGGGTCGTCGGGTCGGTGGGCACGGTGACGTCGCTGGCGTTGCGAAGGAACTCCAGGGCTTGCGCGATCGCCTTCGGCAGGCTGGGCTGGTGTGCCCCGGGGTTCCAGCGGTCGAAGTTTGTGGTGGTGTCGGGTGGGGCGAAGCGGATCCCCCAGCGCAGGCCCTGCACCTGGTACGGGATGCCGTCGTTGCGGCGGTGGTCGGCGACGGAGACGACCAGGGTCAGGCCGAGGGCGTACGCCAGTTTGACCACTGTGGCCAGGGGCGGCACCTTCGGTGGGCTGGCGCGCAGCAGGATCCGGCCGCCGGGGTGCCCGTTGGTGACATTTTCGAGGTACGCCGTGATCGGGTCGCCGCCGGGCCGGTGCACGGTGGCGTAGCCGTGCAGCAGTTCGTGGTCCCGCAGGTGCATGGTGAGGCCGTCGAGGGTGGCCAGCTCGGTCGGGTCGAGGCCGAGCGCGGTGAGATGGTGGGTGAGCTGGTACTCCGGTGGGAGCTGGTGGATGGCTTTGCCGTTGGGGTGGTAGCCGATCCAGGGCGGTGCGGCTGGCGGCGTACCGCCGAGGGGTGGCCAGTTGAGGTGACGGACCCGGCGGCGGCCGGCGGCGATGGTGACGGTCGCACCGTGGTAGATGCGGTGGGTGCCGCCGCAGGTGCGGCAGCCACCGATCGGTTCGCAGTCGCAGTCTTCCCAATGGGGCAGGTGGGTGCAGTCGGGGCAGCGCCGGTGCGGGATCGGCGGTCCCTGCCACGATGGTGTGGGTGGCTGCCAGGAGCGGGCCAGCCGGACGGCGGTATCGGTGTCGGCGTCGGTGTTGGTGCTGGTGTCGGTGCTGGTGGTGCGCAGGGTGGTGTGCCACCAGCGGCCGTCGCGCCAGATGGCGTGCGCGCCGGGGGTCGGCTCGCCGGTGAGCACGGCGGTGCAGTCGGCGACGATGCGACGTTCGAGCTGGTCGACGTCGACCGGCGGCGGGCCGAGGCTGATGCCGTTGGCCGGGCGTGGGGTCACGTAGTGGGCGGGGGCGTGCTGGCTGCGGTCGACCAGCTCGTAGCAGGCGCGGGCGACACTGACCCGGGTGGCGGCCTCGGCGAAGCTGCCGTAGCGGCCGGTGCCGGCGGGGACCGGGCTGCCGGGCAGTTCGAAGCGGACGTCCCAGCGGAAGCGGTCGCTGTCGGGTGCGAACGAGTCGCGGCGGGCTTCGACGACCAGGTCGAGGCAGAGCAGTTCGGCGGTTTCGCAGAGTTCGCCGAGGCGGCGGGCCGGGTCGGGTGGTGGTGGGGCGGCGGTGCGGCCGTACCAGACTCGCCATGGTTCGTAGCCTTCGCCGGCAATCGGTGCGGCTTCGAGGGCGTGCCGCTGGTGGTCGGGCAGGTCGGGCTGCCAGCCGGCGGGCAGCTCCGCCCACGGGGCGAAGATGGGTTCGCCGGGTAGTTCGGGGTCGTAGACGTGGGCGGCGCCGACCCGGGCGGCGAGGTCGTCGACGACGGGTGCCAGGTCAAGGCACCAGAAGCGGCCGTCGTCGGTGCGGGTCGGGGTGACTGCGCCGGGTACGACGTTCGCCGACGCGACGGCGGCGGTGTCGATGTTGGCGACGGTGAGCACGAACTGGGCGCGGCGTTTGCCGGCCCCGCCGCAGCGCGGGCACGCTGCGGCGGGGCTGCCGTCGCAGCGGGGGCAGCTGACGACGGTGACGGTGTGGTGTGGGGTCGGGTCGTGGGTCACGACTGCCCCGCGTACCTGGCGGTGGTGGTGCCGGCGCCGGTCCAGGCCGGCAGGTTGACGGTGGCCTGCGCGGCGCGGGCCTGGCTGGTCTGCCAGCGGCGGAGCGCGTCCTTGATGCGGTCGTTCTGCTCGTAGGTGCGGTCAAGCTCGGCGTAGACGACGCCGAGGTCGTGGGCGACCCGTTCGAGGAAGGCGGCGACTTCGCCGGGGTCCAGGCCGGGTCCATGCGCCTTGCGGGCGACGGTTGGGAAGCGGTGGCTGCGGATCTGCCAGGGCCGGATCGGCCGGTACGCGGCGGGTCGCTGGTTGCGGCTACGACCATCGGCGGGTACGCGGTAGACGCCGCTGCCGTTGGGCCAGTCACGCGGTGGTGTGCCGGCCATGGTGCGGCGTTGCCGGCGCAGCCGCCAGCGTCGCCAAAGCTCTCGCATCACGTGTTCCTCCCCATTCCTTCGCTGCTGGTGTTCGGGTCTCGCGGTGTCGTGGGTGTCTGGACGGGGGGTGGCCCTGCCGCTTGCCGATCCCGGCGGGGCCACCCCCACCCCGATCGCCGCAGCTCTCCTCGGCAGTACGGCGACCAGGGCAAACCTTCGGGGCCGGGACGCCCAACGGCGTTACCCGCTGACCGCCCCGACCGGCCACGTGGCGTCCTCTGAGGTTGGAGACCAAGGAGGAAACCTCGCACCGAGGAACCTAAGCGAAGTAGTTCGCTTAAGTCAACACCACTAGTTCGCTGTACCGGCATCTTGCTGCCTGAGCTGTCAGCGTGATCTCATGGCGGGTGGAGACCAAGGAGTGACCATGCCCGCCACCAAGTGGGAGAAGCTTGCCGACCACATTCGCGCTCAGATCAAGAGCGGCGAGCTGCGGCCCGGCGACAAGCTCCCGTCAACTGCCCAGCTCAAGGCCGAGCACAACGTCTCGGACTCGGTGATCCGCTACGCCATGCATGCCCTGCGCACGGAGGGCCTTGTCGAGAGCGCCCATGGCGTTGGAGTCTTCGTCGCCGAACCCAAGTAGGACTCCGGCTACGCGGCTGGCTCCTCCGATGACATCGCCGTGATGCTTGCAGCGTGGCCTGGACGATCAGCGGAATGATCGCAGGGCCCGATCTCGTCTACGTCGGCAGGCCCAATGACAAGCCGTGGGAGCGCTCGTAGCGGGGGCGGCACTGGTTCGCAGCCTCCGATAGTGTGGACCAACGGCTCGGGTGCCTCGAGATGCATCCCTGAGCGTAGGCCGATGGGAGGAACCGGATGGCCAGCATCCACGAGGTCAAGGCCGGTCTAGCCCAGGCCATGGCACACGGCGGCGCGACCATCCAAGAGATTCGTGCCGCGAGGGAGATGCTCGAAGGGATCATGGGTGACGTGCGTGTGGTCGGCGCTGGCACGGGACACCCCCACATCGATGCGGCCATCAATGCCTGCGAGCAGAGCTTGAAGTATCTCCATGAAGTTTCCAACCTGATCTACGGAGCGAACGAGGCCACCCGCAACTACGGGGATCGGCTCGGCTGAGGCATCGGCGATGAGTGTCGACGACGTCAAAGCAGCGCTTGTTGAGGCGAACACTCTAATGGTCAGAGCTCGCGGCACCTTCCTGGGTGCCACCGAGGTTGTTGCGGAAGGAAAAGCCCTAGCCGAAAGTGCTTGCCACGACAGCGGAAAAGATGAAGTTGTTGCGGCCAGCAAAACTTTCATCGCTGCGGCGCAGGAAATCGAACGGACTGTCCGTAGATTCGATTGTGCCATCGAGCTGGCAGACGAGTACCGAGGTCAGATATAGTGACCGCAAGCATGGAACCTGTCCTTGTCCAGGTTCAGGCAGCTTTTAATCAACTTGCCGAGGCTGCCGTGCGAGCGAGACGGGCCGCGGCTGACGCTGAACAGGCCCGAGATATCTACGAGCGTACGGCTCAAGGTGCTACCGACCCAAAAGTGCGTCGAGCGATGGCCGAGGCGCAGATCGCGGCAGACAAGTGCGGGCGATATGCGAACCTTCTTGACGCTGCTCGCGCCCAGTACGAGGCGTATTTCAAGGTTGTCGCACCCGGTTGGCGATTTAGCATTGCTGACGGGATGCCGGACGGTGAACGGCTGGCCGAGGAGGCGCTGGCGCAGGAATCCCGTGCTGAGCAGCTTCATCGTAAGCTGGTCAACGGCGTCGGGGAAAAAGAGGGAGAAATCAAGCAAGGCGAGCAGCTGGCGCGCGACATTGCCTCTGCGATCAAGGATCTTGTGAAACCTGGGGACACTCATTCGGGCACCGTTGCACCTGGCCAGAATCCTTTCCTGCAGCCAAGGGTGCAAGATTCTCAACACCCTGTCGCTGACGTCGTTATCGCGTTGACCGGCGCAGGGTTGATCGTCCATTCATTTATCAGGAAACTTAGGAACTCGAAAGCGAAGAAAAATGACCGAGATCAAGCCGGAGATAGTTGAGTATGTCCGCACGTTCGTGCGCGATGACCACGAGGAGAACGACCGGATCGAGCGCCTGCTCGACGAAGAGGGCTGGGGCGACGGTTTCGCCTCGTACCTGGCTGCGGTCTTCTACTACGCCATCGATCGTAGGTTCGGGGGCAAGTGGAGCCAAAGTGCGGTGATCCAATTTGTCGCAGATATGCGAGCTGCGAACCCCGTTGCGGCCCAAGTTGACCCAAGTGTTGCGGAAGCTGCGATTCGAGCTGCTCTGGACCCGGCAGCCGAATTGAATGTGTCGGCGCTGGAGTTGCCCAAGACGCAAATTGTAGCCATCCATCATGCGGTCGCCGACCTAGATATGACAGACAGCGATCTCGACGATCTCCTGCGCAAGGCCGAGCGCCTGGCGGCCCGATGAGATCGTCGAGATGGTGGACTGAAAGGTGACTGTTGGCCAACATCCAAGAAGTCAAAGCCGGGCTTGCCATTTCCGAGGAGCAGACAGCCAAGGTCGTCGCCCGAATTCAGGGTGCGATCGACGAGATCGAAAGAATGCTCGTCATGCTGCGATCTGTCTCGTCTACCGCTGGACATCCGCTGGTTCAAGCTGCAACTACCCGTTGCGAGCAGAGTAAACAGCGCTTGACGGAGGCCACGAAACTTGTGCGGCAAGCTAGCAAGGCTACATCCGAGTACCGAGGGCTCCTTGGCTAAGTCCTAACGGTGTGACTGGGCTGGCTTTCGTGTAGTCCGGACTTCGTTATGTAGTTGCGCAGGAGGCCTTTCGGCTCCTAATCTTCGACCTGCTCGTCGGCCAGACGAATATTTCGGTGATATTCGATCAAAGACCAGTTGAGTGGGTGTTTGTCGGTCTGCTGCAGGTCAACGACAAACGTATTACTCATGGTGTCTATGACTCGACCACTCGGGTCAATTCGAAGGGCTCCGTTGTCGAACAGTATGTGATGGTTCGGGCAGAGGCAGAGGACGTTGCTGAGGACGTCTGGACCGTTGTGTGGCTTCCCGAGGGGCTTGATGTGTGCGGCTTCCGCGTATGGTCCGGCGGGGGTCACCAGCTTGATTCCGCAGATCTGGCATGTGTAGTCATGAAGACGCTTGGCCTCCGCCGCGACAGTGGCACTTCTAACGAGCCGTTTGATTGTGGCCTCAACCCGAGTGGTGCGGGTGGACGTCTCCAGCGGAGCGAGGATCCCGGGTAAGTCCAAGCTCTCGTAAGTCACCAAGCGAAAGCGCCAAATAGTGTACCCGTCGGTCCCGACGTCTTTCCAGTAGTCAACCACTCGGAAGAGTCCGTCATAACGGAGACCGACCTCGGGCGAGTGCATCTCGTCCCCTCCGGCACCACGAATCACGCGGACGGGGTAGCCCTCAAGTTGGCTCCTGGCGAGCCCCAGGTTTCCACGCGTGAGTTCTTGATGCGCGATCTGGCGCTTAGTTCGAGGGTCGTTGCCGCCCTGGCCCGTGTACACGATCTCGTTGCCGTAGTCCTCGTCGTCGACGTAGCCGCCGGAGACGACGATAGACTCTGCTCCATCCTGCCCGCCGCAGATGCCGCCCTGAAGTGGCCGGTGGACCTTGGCCGCTGCGAGCTCGGTGCGGTTAGCGAACGTTGAGCCGGGTGGGTAACCGGGAATCTCGCCGTACGTCCGCTCCGCCATAGCCGGCAGAGTAGGACATGCGGACGGGAATGTGAAGACGATTCGATTCTGGCAAGTGGCTGCGCCGGAGGTTCAAGGCTGGCGTAGTCAGCTGTGCTGCAGGGATGGAGGCACGACGATGTCGATGCGCTGCTCCAGCTTGTGGGGGGTGGCGAAGAACTCGACGTCGCTGACGGACCTCAGCTCGCGGACGATGGCAGGCGACCAGTCGTCCTGTGTCCCGTCGAGGGCTGCGATGCGCTGCTGTTTGGGCACCTCGGACAGGCTGAAGATGTGGTAGCAGTGCTCGGCAGCCTGCTCCTGGTCGCGCCCGCTCACCGCCTGCACGTACGCGGCTTTGTTGGCGGACGACACCTGCACGGTGACGGGCCGCTGCCGACCTGAGGTCAGTCGTACCGGTGCCTCGCGCCGCACCTGTCGACCGTCGTTGGTAGCCCACGCCTTGATTCGGGTGACGACTCTGTCCGGGAAGCGCACCGGCGGCTGCTTCACCGCCAGCCATCGCAGCTGGTCCACCCGCATCGACGCCTGCGCGACGGCCAGGACCAGTTCGCCCAACGTCTCCTTGGAGCCGTAGGTGGCCAACTCGCCGGGCACGGCGTCGAAGCCGTTCAGCCCGGACAGGCGGGCTGCTTCGGCGATCGCCTCCGCAGGGCGCCCATCGTCGAACTTGACGCCGGCCATCGACAGCAGAGTGGTCGCTGTGGCGCGATCGGAGACGCGGTAACCGTCGCCGATCGGCTCCACGAGGAGTCGCACCGCGTCGCCGTCGCCGTAGGTGAGCGGCAGGTCGATGAGCAGGCCGTCGCCGTACGCCTGGGTGACGCTCTGGTCGTTGACCGCCCGCAAGATCGCGCCTACGACGGTTTCGCTGTTCATCGCCACCCCCATCACGGCTCTACCCAGGTGAAGTCGGTACCCAGTTCAACGAAGCACTCTGCCGCGAACGCTTCAAATATCGCACGGTGGACGCCCGGAGCGACCCGAGGTGCCAACGGCACCTCGGGGATGTCCGTAGGCTTATAGGCGACTTCATCGCCAATCGCCGGCTCTGTCCGATGCTTGTGAGTGCCCTCGATGGGCCGGTGCGTGTGGTTGACGCATAGCCGCCGAGCCGAGAACCCGTCACGACCAGCGCCGACGAGGTACTGCAGGTAGGGCTCGCTCGGCCGCAGCGGATGGACCGTCATCCGCAGGACGCACGGCGCAAGATGCTTGATGGCGATCCGGACCTGGACCAGGCCTTCCTTGTCGAGGCCGGGCTTCTGCCTCCAGGAGATGCCCCCGACGGTCGTTGCGGAGGCGGCGGGTGACAGGAGGCTGCCCAGGTTCGCGTGCGTAGCCAGCGGGGAGGCTTGCCTGCTCAACGATGCTCACCGGTCCAGGGGAGTGGCGGGGAGGGGAGGCGACCTTGGCGGACCAGCGATCGCCAGCGTCGATCTGGCTTAGGTTACTGCACAACTACTCCCCGCGATGCCCCGTTTCGTGTCGTCTGTGGACGTGGCCCGATGAATGCGCGGGCTCGGGGCGGGTGATGTGGTTGACTGGGTCGCACGTACTCGGAGCGACCCGGAGGAGGTGGCGGCGCGGTGGTGCAGGTGCCGGCGGTGCTCGGTGAGCCGATCCGGTTCGTGCTGAACTGGGGTCGCCGCTACTCGCTGTGGGTGTTCAACTTCGGCCTGGCCTGCTGCGCGATCGAGTTCATCGCCACCAGCATGGGCCGGCACGACTTCATCCGCCTCGGCGTCATCCCGTTCGCCCACGGGCCGCGCCAGGCCGACCTGATGGTCGTCTCCGGCACCGTCACCGACAAGATGGCGCCGGCGATCAAGCGGCTCTACGACCAGATGCCCGAACCCAAGTACGTCATCTCGTTCGGGGCCTGCTCCAACTGCGGCGGCCCGTACTGGGACTCGTACTCGGTGACCAAGGGCGTCGACCAGCTGATCCCGGTCGACGTGTACGTGCCCGGCTGCCCGCCCCGGCCCGAAGCCCTGCTGCACGGCATCCTGCGGCTGCAGGACAAGATCGCTGCCGAACGGTCCGGCATCGGCGGCGTACACCGGCCCGACCCGCTCGCGTCCCCGGCCGACGTCTCCGTCGAGCGGGCCAGCGACCCGACCGACCCGAGGCCCGGCCCGGCACCCGGCTCGCAGCCCGCGCGCGGCGTTGACGCGCTCACCGCGCCGGTCGTCAAGCCGCCGAGCTGAGCGGTCTCGCCTCGGGTGGCTCGGCGGGATCCGATCGGATCCCGCGCCGGTCGGTCTTGTCCGCTGACCCTGGCAGGTGGCGGCATGCCGCGACAGCATTTCAATTACCTGCCGGGGAGAAGGTCCAGCCGGCTCCAATCGTGATGTTGGCCCCGCCTTCGTCCGGCAGCACCAACGACGACTCATTGCGACCTCCCTCAATTAATGGCGAGATCGCGATGATGCGTACCTCGCCAGCCGCATCATTTCTCGGGAGTAGAGCCCTTCCGGCGGCGTCCGACCTTCCAGTCGCCAGGACCTGACCTTCCAAGTTCACCAACGACACATCCGCTTCCGGGACTCCGAGTGCGAAACAACCACCGTCGCTGTCCGCACAAACATTCACCCGCAGCTGCACCTCGACGCTGGCGGCCTCCTCGCCCCCACTACAACCGGCTGCGCCCGTCACCACGAGCATGACCCCGACGAGGGCACTGAGCCTTGCGCGCGATCTTCCCACCAAAGCCTCCGTTGTAGAGGTTGACCGAACTCGCCGGAATCCTACCGGCACGACCCTCTTTCCGTATTCTCTGAATCTGACAGATGTCAATCAGGAGGTCTTGATGGCGGATGGTGTGAACTGCGTGAGCGCGCGACCCGGCTGGTGGTCGAAGCCCACCGGGAACCCGGCCGATGCGGTCGGTGCGATCCGGCTGCTCGCCGACCAGGCCGGGGGTCCATCCCGAGACGTCGCGGGTCTGGATGTAGCAGGCCGAGACCGAGGCCGGACAGCGGCCGATGACCGTGCCCGACCCGCTGAACGGGCCGAGCTGACTCGGCGTGCCGCCGGGATCTGACCCGGCGCTCAGTGGCGCGGTTGCTGAAACGCGGTAGCCTGCGCCAACGTGAGTGATTCTCAGCGCGCGACGCAGATCGTCGACATCCTGACCGCCGAGTTCGGCGAGCTGATGGCGGTGGACCCGGCCGCCTTCCGCCGCAAGTTCCGCAAGATGGCCGCCAGCCCGTTCGCGTTCTACCGGGGCACCGCCTGCCTGTTCTACGCCGACCAGACCGAGCCCGACGGGCCGTTCAACGACGACAGCTTCTGCGACAAGCGGACCAGCCGGGTCTGGATCCACGGCGACCTGCACGCCGAGAACTTCGGCACCTACATGAACGGCTCCGGCGAGCTGGTCTTCAACGTCAACGACTTCGACGAGGCGTACGTCGGCCCGTTCATCTGGGACCTGCGCCGCTTCGCCGCCAGCGTCGCCCTGATCGGCTACGCCAAGGCGCTCTCCGACGACATCATCGGCACCCTGGTACGCACCTTCGCCACCGCCTACCTGGCCGAGCTGCGGGCCATCGTCGCCGGCGGCGAGGAGGCGATCGGCTCGATCACCCTCGCCAACGCCGACGGGGTGCTGCGCCACGTGCTGCAGGAGGCCCGGCTCAACACCCGCGTCGGACTGCTCGAAACCCTCACCACCATCAACGACTACGAGCGGCGGTTCATCATCCGCGACGGGGTGTACGAGGTCGACGACGACACCCGGGCCGCGGTGACCGCCGCGTTCGGCGACTACCTGGCCACGCTGCCGCACCGGGCCGGCGGCGGTCGCGCCGTCGCCGCCCAGATCAAGGACATCGTGCTGCGCAAGGGCGTCGGCATCGGCTCGGCCGGGCTGCCGTCGTACAGCATCCTGCTCGAAGGCCACACCCAGGCGTTGGAGAACGACGTCGTCGTCTACATGAAGCAGGCCCAGGTGCCGGCCGTCGCCCGGCACGTCCACGACGAAGGTGTCCGGTCGTACTTCCGGCACCAGGGCCACCGGACCGCCGAGTCGCAGCGGGCGCTGCAGGCCCACGCCGACCCGTGGCTCGGCTTCACCGAGCTGGCCGGCGTCGGCCAGCTCGTCGCCGAAGTGTCGCCGTACGCCGCCGACCTGGACTGGTCCGACGTCAACGAGCAGGACGAGCTGACCGGCATCGTCACCGACCTGGCCCACTCGGTGGCCCGGATGCACTCGGTCGCCGACGACGAGTCCAGCCACGACCTGGTCGACTACTCGACCGAGGAGGCGATCGTCGCGGCGATCGACACCGACGAGGCCGGCTTCGTCGCGGGCCTGGTCGACTTCGCCCACCGGTACGGTGCCCGCGCCCGCACCGACCACCGGATCTTCGTCGACCTGTTCCGCAACGGCCAGCTGCCCTGGGTCTGACCGGCCGGCCCGGTCGCCGTCAGTCCGGTTGCCGGCTCACCGCGTCCCGCAGGGCCTGGACAAGGGCGGTCGTTCGAGGGTCCGGTCCCATCGTGACGCGGAGTCCGTTCGTCACGTACCCGAAGGCGATGCCGCTGGCCGGATCGGCGTAGCCGAGCGAGCCGCCGTGGCCTGGGAAGCCGAAGGCGGTGGGCGACCACCATGGCTGCTCCGGCAGCGGCAGGCCGAAGCCGAGCGCAGGTCGGGTCGGGACCATGAGCACCTGGTCGATTCCGTTGGCCTGTTCGCGGGTGGCGGCGGCGAGGGTGGTCGCGTAAAGAATCCGGATACCGTCGACTTCGCCGATCAGCCCGGCGTAGAAGCGGGCCAGTGACGAGGCAGTGCAGATGCCGTTGACCGCTGGGATCTCCGCTGCCCAGGTGCGCGGATCGGTGAGGTCGATCGGCGGGTCGGTCACCGTCATCGACCGGACCACCAGAGATGTCGGATCGGTGTACGCGGCGAGCACCTGTCGCAGCTGCTCTGGCACCGCCTCGGACACGGGTGGGGTCGCCGGCTGCTCCACGGTCCGCGCGACCCGGTGTGCCTCGGTGTCGGGCAGGCCGATCCAGAAGTCCAGGCCGAGTGGTTTGGCGATCTCGTCGGCGAAGTATGTGCCGAGGCTTCGGCCGCTGACGCGCCGTACTACTTCACCGACCAGCCATCCGTAGGTCAGGCCGTGGTAGCCGTGCGCCGTGCCCGGCCGCCAGGCGGGTGCCTGGGCCGCCAGCGCGGCGACGACCGGCCCCCAGGCCAACGCCTGCTCCAGCGGGACCGGCCGGTCGAGTACCGGCAGTCCGGCCTGGTGGGACAGTAACCAGCGGACCGGGATGTTGCTCTTGCCGGCCGCCGCGAACTCCGGCCAGTACCCGGCGACAGGTGCGTCCAGGTCGAGCTGCCCACGCTGCGCCAGCAGGTGCGCGCAGGTGACCGCCGCGCTCTTGGTGGCCGAGTAGACCAGCTGGAGGTTGTCCCTTCGCCACGCGTTGCCGGTGGTGGGATCGGCGACCCCGCCCCACAGGCAGACCACCTCCTGTCCGTGACGGTAGACGCTGACGGCGGCCCCGACCTCGGACCGGGTTTCGAAGTTTGCCAGGAATGCCTCCTGGACCGGCTCGTATCCCGGCGCGACAGTGCCATTGACCACTGGCATGGGCTCTCCTTAAAGCTGTCGGGCCCGAACGGCGATCCATTCGAGCCACAGTCTGTGTCAGGCTATCCTGACTTCCCGCGTCAGGGAATCCTGACGGCCTATGCTGATGGTGTGGCGGAGGAAATGGTTCCCGGGCACGCGGACATCATCGGGTTCCGGCAACCGGACGGGACGCTGAGCGCTGACGCCGAAGCGCCGGCCGGCACAGTCGGCTACCGGGCCCGGTGCAGTTGCGGCTGGCTCGGCACCAGCGACTACCCGGCTGCCGAAGAGGGCCGCTGGATGGCCACCTCCGAGTGGGCCGGACATATCAGGCCGATCCTGGCCGCCGTGCCCCCTGGTTGGCTGCTGAGCCGTTCCGACGCCCTCCGCGACAACGTCGCCGAACTGGCCACCATGTGGCCGTTGCAGGCACTCGGCGTCCTCGCCGAGGTGGAACGCTGGCAGCGGCAGCTGACCGAACGCGCCGTGGTGGCCGCCCGGGCCGCCGGGCTCTCCTGGGCCGAGATCGGCAACGCCCTCGGCATCAGCCGACAGTCGGCACACGAACGGTTCCGCGGCGTCGCTCCACGCAAACAAGCCGGGTGACGGACACCGGCTGCCGGCCCAGGTGCCGGCCGTCGCCCGGCACGTCCACGACGAAGGTGTCCGGGCGTACTTCCGGCACCAGGGCCACCGGACCGCCGTGTCGCAGCGGGCGTTGCAGGCGCACGCCAACCCGTGGCTCTGCTTCACCGAGCTGGCCGGCGTCGACACCGACCTGGCCCACTCGGTGGCCGGATGCACTTGGTCGCCGACAACGAGTCCAGCCACGACTTGGTCGACCTCGCCCATGCGTACGGTGCCCGCGCCCGCACTGACCACCGGATCTTCGTCGACCTGTTCCGCAACGGCCAGCTGCCCTGGGTCTGACCGGGAAGACTCCTCGGCCGCCCCGGGGGTGCACGCTAGCCCAGTGATCGAACACGTGTTCTAATGAGTGCCAAGTATGCTGCGTCGGGCGAGGGTGGGGTAGCGTTGCGAGAGATGGTAGAGTCCCCGCCCCCGCTGTCCGCGTCGCGACGAACGGTCGCGGCGTACGTGGCGGTGCTGAAGTTGGCTCGCGAGCGTGGGTACGTGGTCACCCGGCTGAAGATGGCGAAGTTCCTCTACCTGACCGACCTCGCGGCAGTGCGCGAGAGCGAGGATCCGGTCTCCGGGGTCGAGTGGCGGGGCCCGTTCAACAACTCCCTGCAGTTCCTGGAGAACGAGCTCGTCGAGCGCCGTGTGGTGCAACGCGACCCCTACTACCAGGGATTCCAGATCCGGCTCGTTGGTGAACTCCCAGGTTACGACATGCCTGCGGAGGACATGGCGATTCTGGAGAAGACCCTCACCGAGCTGGGCGGGCTGGCGGCTGCGACTCTCAAGGACCTGAGTTACCAGACCCCGCCGATGGAGGACGCGCTACAACGCGAGCGGGGCGTGGTGCTCGACCTGTCGCTGGCGCGCCCGCGCCCCAAGCTTGCGAAGCTCGCGCGAAGGATGTCGGCTGTGCTCAGGCGGCTCCCGGAGCAGGAGAACGACCCGGGTATCGGCCAGGAGCTTGAGCGGGAGATGGCTGAGTTGGCCGAAGGGCGCCGACGAGCAACAGGAGTGCTATCACGACGAGCGTAGGCCGGTCGTCGTTCTGAGTGGTCCCAACACGAACAGCGTCGCAGGCTGGCCCACCGTCCTGGTCGCTCCGATCTCCACATCGACCACCCTCAAGACGGAGTACTGTGCAAGCTCAGGGCCAGCGAGGGTGGTCTGCCCAAGAAGTGCTGGGTACGGGTGGTCGCGGTGCAACCGCTCCTCAAGTCAGATCTCCAGGACCATCTCGGGGTCCTGACGGCCGAGCGCCTCGAAGAGATCCAGGCCCGACTCTTCCAGTACATGGGCCTGAACATCGACGAACCGGACGATGGCGAGCTGTCCTAGCTCAGTACGGAGCGGATCAGGGCGACGACGCCGGCCCGGATCCGTTCCGGCGGCTCGTCACGCAGCTGGTGCAGCAGGTCGCTGCGGACAGCGGCGAGCAGGGCGTGCGCCAGGAAGTCGGCGTGCTCCGGGCCGCGTACGCCGGTGATCATGTCGATCAGACGCCGGTGCAGGTCGCCGTACGCCGGGTTGAGGTACGGGCTGCCCCGGCCGGCGCTCTCCAACGCCAGCGCCAGTGCCCGGTTGGCGTGTTTGTAGTCGAGGATCGCGTCGAAGATCGCGATGATCCCGGCCACCGGATCCCGGTCGGCTCCCTGCCGAGAGTCTTGCAGGGTGGCCTGCAGGGCGGTGCCCCGCTGGGCGGCGAGGGCCTGCAGCAGGCCGGTGCGGTCGCCGAAGCCGCGGAACAGGGTGCCCTTGCCGACGCCGGCCGCCTGGGCGATGGCGTCCATGGTGACCTCGTCCGGGTCGGCGGCGGCGTCGAGCAGCCGGCCGGCGGCGGCCAGCACGGTTTCCCGGTTGCGGGTGGCGTCGACCCGTTCCTTACGTGCTGCTGCCGGCACGGTTGACCGTCCTCTCGCCCCCGCCTCGGATATCCGGACCGTCGGTCCGTATAGTTAATCCGGACCGCTGGTCCGAATCCTAGAGGAGGCACCGTGACCGAAGCGCCCAGCCCGACCGTCAGCCCCGCCGCCCAACTGCTGCACCGCTGCCTCGACCACCTGCTTGCCAAGGACATGCCCGGCTTCCTCGCGCACTGGCACGACGACGCGGTCGCCGAGTTCCCGTTCGCCCCACCCGGCTACCCGCGCCGCCTCGACGGCATCGCCGCCGTCACCGGCTACCTGATCGACTACCCGAAGCTGATCGACATCGCCGAGTTTCCCCGACGTGACCGTGCACCAGAGCGTCGACCCCGACGTGGTGATCGCCGAGCTCACCGCCACCGGCACCGTCGTACCGACCGGGCAGCCGTACCGGATGTCGTACGTCGTCGTGGTGACCGTGCGGGACGGCCGGATCGCCCACTACCGCGACTACTGGAACCCGCTGGCCGCCCCCGACCTGACCAGCGCCGCTGTGATCCCGGTGGGCACCGATGTCTGACCAACGGACCGTCCTGGTCACCGGGGCGACCGGCAACATCGGCCGGCACATCGTCGCCACCCTCGCCGCAGCCGGCCACCCGGCGCGGGCCGCCAGCCGGCACCGCCCAACCGACCCGGTCGCCGCCACCAGCCACGTCCCCTTCGACTGGCACGACCCGGCCACCCACCAGCCTGCCGTCGACGGCGTCCACGCCGTCTACCTGATGCCGCCGCCGGCCAGCGCCGACCCGGTCGGCCAGGTCGGCGCGTTCCTCGACCTGGCCCAGGACGCCGGCGTACGCCGGATCGTGCTGCTCAGCTCGTCGGCGATCCGCACCGGCGACCCCGGCCCCGGCCAACTGCACGCCACCGTCGCCGACCGGTTCCCGGAGTGGACGGTGCTGCGCCCGTCCTGGTTCATGCAGAACTTCGTCGCCGAGCACCATCACCACGGTGCCGGCATCCGCCGCGACGGCGAGATCGTCACCGCCACCGGCGACGGCCGGGTCGGCTTCATCGACGCCGCCGACATCGCCGCCGTCGCCGTCCGGGCCCTGACCGACCCGGTGCCGCACAACGCCGAACATCTGCTCACCGGCCCGCAGACCCACAGCTACGCCGACGTCGCCGCGATGATCAGCGAAGCCGGCGGCCGACCGGTCCGGCACCGTACGGTCGACGTCGACACCATGCGCCACCGGCTCACCAGTTTCGGCATCCCGGACGGCTTCGCCGCCCTGCTGGCCGGCATGGACGGTGCCATCGCCGGCGGAGCCGAAAACCGGACCACCAGTACGGTCCACGATGTCACCGGCCGGGCACCGACCAGCCTGCGCGACTTCTGCGCCGCGAACGCCGACCACTGGCGACGGGCCTGACGTCACCCGTCTGCGCGACAGCCGGACGTAGGGCCAGTCAGCGTTCCCGTCCAAGCGTGGGTAGACCGCCTCGAACGAATTTTGGAGGAGGCGGCTGCCGTGTTCTGGTCGGGGTCTTGACGGGCGGTGTGAGGCGGCGGAGTTCCTTTAGCGCTCGGGCTCGGATGGCGTGGCAGTCCGGGCAGGCACGTCCCGTCGGTACCCGCCGCTGATAGACCGGAGCCATGCGGGGCAGGGGCAGCTCGCACATGACCTGGTCCGGGTGTTCGGGATGCGGTCTGTGCCATACGGCCGGGTCGTCGAGACGCACCCAGCCGACCGGCACCCGCCATGTGCCTGCCGTGCCGACCGGCCCGTCGCCGACAACGGGCCCGGTCGCGAGCCGGATGAGGATCCGCGTGGACGCCTCCACCGGCCGTTGCCGTGGTCGTGGCGGTCGCTTTCGATGCTGCCCGCCACGGCCGGCGACCTCGGCAGGTGCGGCCGGCTCGCGGCGGTCCCGGCGAGGCTTCCCGGAGCCCGAACCAGCTTTCGCCCGACATCGGTCGCAATGCGCCCAATCGCACGGCAGTTCTTCGTGGATCGGCACGCCGCCGGGCAGCTTCAACCCGCACAGGACGCGGTCGGGAATGTACGGGTCAGGCCGGTGGAGTACCTGCCGTGCAGGTCTAGGCAGCTTCACCCAGCCGAGCCGATTGCCTTCCACTACTCGCTGCCACGCCTGACGTCCAGGGCTACCGTCGGCCCCGGCAGATCGTGGAATCGGGTACTCGGCACCCGCGTCACGGCAGGCCACGCAAATGGAGAACATGCGGCGCGGGCTCTGCAGTACCAACACGTCTGCTGCCAAGTCGCGACCGCACAGGGTGCGCCCTACATCGGCCCGATCCGCGCCGTGCATCCGCGTACCCTCACCGGGCAGAAACACCCAGCCTGCCACCCGGCCGTCCATCTCCATTAGAGTACGCGGCGCGGCCCTGCCTGTCCGACCCGAAACCGAGTGCCTCGTGCCAACTGCCACCGATCCGACAGGTCAGAACTCGATGACCGTCTTGATGCCTTCCTCCTCGGCGTACGCCCGCTGGTAGTCGTCCAGACCGTACCGGTGGGTGATCATGCTCGTCAGCCAGTCGTTGTCGGCGCGGGCCAGCGCGTCGGCGGCCTGCTGCCAGTGCCGGCGGTTGGCGTTGACCGTGCCGAAGATGACGTTGTTCTTCAACACCAGGCACCGGTTCAACTCGTTGAGGTCCAGCTCGGTGTGGTGGGCGTGGGTGTTGATCCCGGTCAGACAGCCGATGCCGTTCGGCGCCAACCTGTTGAACACCTCACGCACCACCGGCGGCGCGCCGGTGCACTCGATGATGACGTCCGGGTCGAAGTCCAGCTCATCCACCGGCACCGCGTGGTACGTCGCACCCAGCCGGCGGGCCAGCTCCGGCTTCGGCCCCGACGTGCCCCGGGCCAGCACATGCGTCTCCAGACCACGCTGCACGCCCAGCAGCGCCGCCAGCAGCCCGATCGGGCCGGCCCCGGTGACCAGCACCCGCTGCGGCGCCCAGAAACCACGCGCGCCGATCCGGTCGACGTGGTCCCAGGCCTTCGCGACCACACTGGTCGGCTCCAGCAGCACCCCGGCCAGCCCCAGCTCCGGCCGCAGCGGTACGGCGTACTCGGCCGGCACCCGCCACCGCTGCCGGGCGAACCCGTCGATGCCCTTGATCCCGCACTCGGTGTACCGCCCGTTGGTGCACATGTCCCACTCGCCGGCCGCGCAGTACCGGCACGGCACCGGGTCGGGCCGCCGGACGATCCCGGCGACCAGGTCACCCGGCCGGATCGTGCCACTCGGGTCCTCGACCACCCGGCCCAGCGACTCGTGGCCGAGGACCAGCATGTCCCGGCCCGGCGGCGGCTCGCCGTAGTCACCGCCGAGGATCTCCCCGTCGGTGCCGCAGATGCCGACCGCGACCGCCTCGACCAGCACCTCACCCTCGTCGGGTGACGGCTCCGGCGCGTCGTCGACGAGCCGCAACGAATCGGCCTTGCCCGGGGTGACAGTCAGCGCACGCATGACCAGGATGTTTCCCCGCAGGTCAGTACCTACACGCGTAATGTCGGGCCCACCTGCGTACCACCCGCGCCCTTAGGATCAGACCCATGACCCCCGACGAGATCGGCGCGCACCTGGTCAGCCTGCTCGACCAGCCGACGGCTGTGTCGGAGGCCGCGCAGGTCACCGCGCAGGTCACCGCCACGGTCTCCGGCGGCGGCGACCGGTACGCCCGGGCCACCGTCGACGTACCCGCCGACAGCTGGCCGGCCGCGCTCGCCGCCGCCCGCGACGACGCCGACCTGGCCTGCGACTTCTTCGACTGGCTCTCCGCCGTCGACGAGCTCGACGACGGCTTCGCGATCGTCGCCCACCTGTGGTCCACCCGGCACCGGCACGGCCTGCTGCTGCGCACCCGGGTGCCGCGCGAACGCCCCGAGCTGCTGTCCGTGGTCGACGTGTTCCCCGGCGCCGACTGGCACGAGCGGGAAACCTACGAGATGTTCGGTGTCCACTTCGTCGGCCACCCGGCCCTCACCCCGCTGCTGCTGCCCCCCGAGTTCGAAGGCCACCCGCTGCGCAAGGAGTTCGTCCTCGCCGCCCGGGTCGCCAAGCCGTGGCCGGGTGCGAAGGAACCGGGCGAACCGGCCGGCGGCGGCGGGGGAGCCCGGCGGGCCCCGATGCGGCCACCGGGCGTACCGCTGCCGACCGAATGGGGTCCGCAGGCCGCCAGGTCCGCGCCCGACGCCGGCCCCGACGGCGGTACGCGGCCCGCGCGCGCCGCCGGCCCCGACGGCGGCCGACCCGACGGGGGTACGGCCTGATGCCGCTCTGGCTGGAGTTGACGATCCGGGTCGGTTCCGTCGTCGTCGCGTTCCTCACCCTGCCGCTGCTCGTCGGGCAGATGGAACACAAGGCGATGGCGCACATGCAGGGCCGGCTCGGCCCGATGTACGCCGGAGGCTTCCACGGCTGGGCGCAACTCATCGCCGACGGCGTCAAGTTCGTGCAGAAGGAGGACATCACCCCGCGCGCCGCCGACCGGCCGGTGTTCCGGCTCGCCCCGGCGATCGCCCTGGTGCCGTACCTGCTGGTCCTGCTCGTCATCCCCCTCGGGCCGGGCGACCTCGTCGGCCAGCCGCTCGACGTCGGCCTGTTCTTCGTGCTGGCCGTGATGGGCGTCGGCGTCGTCGCCGTGCTGATGGCCGCCTGGGCTTCGGCCAACAAGTACAGCCTGCTCGGCGGGCTGCGCGGCGCCGCCCAGCTGCTCGCCTACGAACTGCCGCTGGTGCTGGCCGCCGCCAGCGTCGCGATGGCCGCCGGCACCCTGTCGCTGTCCGGCATCGTCGAAGCGTGGCGGCCCTGGTGGCTGCTCTGGCAGGCACCCGCCCTGATCGTGTTCTTCCTCGCCGGCATGGCCGAGATCCGCCGCCCACCGTTCGACATGCCGATCGCCGACAGTGAACTGGTCTTCGGCTACCTGACCGAGTACACCGGGCTGCGGTTCGCGTTCTTCCTGCTCGCCGAGTACGCCGGCATCGTCGTCATCGCCGCGCTGACCACCGTGCTGTTCCTCGGCGGCTGGCAGGGGCCGTTCGGCGTCGAACAGCTCGGCTGGCTGTGGACACTGCTGAAGGTCTTCGCCGTCGCGTTCGTGATCATCTGGGTGCGGGTGTCGTTCCCCCGGCTGCGCGAGGACCAGCTGCAACGGTTGTGCTGGCTGGTGCTGGTGCCGCTCGCCCTGGCCCAGCTGGTGCTCACGGCAGGGGTGAAGGTGGCCATCGGATGACCGGTGCCACGTCCACCCAGGAGCGTGCGGACGGCCGGGCCGACCGGCCCGACGAGCCGCCGCCGGCCGGCAGCGGTGGGCCGTCGGGGGACCGGCTACGCCAGCCGCCCCGGGACCGGCTGCGCTGGCTGGACCGGGACCGGCTGCGCTGGCCGGCCCGGATCGCCCTCGCCGTGACCCTGGCCGCCGGCGCAGCCGGGCAGATCGCGGTCTGGGCCGCCGGCAACTGGCTGTGGAACGACGAGACAGCCATCGCCATCAACCTGCGCCGCACCTTCCTCGAACTGACCAGGGGGATGGAGTTCCAGCAGGTCGCCCCGGTCGGCTGGCTGTGGCTGGAGAAGACCCTGTGGTTGGCGTTCGGCGACGGCGAACGGGTGCTGCGGCTGCCGTCGCTGGCCGGCATGCTGGCCGTCCTGGTGTTGACCGCGATCATCACCCGCCGGGTGGTCGGGCGGTGGGCGGCGGTCGCCGCGACCGCGCTGATCGCCGCCGCGCCGATGATCCTGACCTACGTCGGCGAGCTCAAGCAGTACGCCGTCGAATCGGCGGTCGCCCTGGCGGTGCTGCTGCTCGGGGACCGGTATTTTGCGTCGGTCGGCTCCCGCCGAGGCCGGTCCCGCTGGCTGATCCCGGTCGGCTGGGCGGCGGCCACCTTGGTCGCCGTCTTCGTCAGCCTGACCGCGGTGCTGGTGCTCGCCGCCGCCGTCGCCGGCATGACCCTGCTGCTGGCCCTGCGCCGACGCTGGACCGACGTGGCGGTCCTGCTCGCCGGCTCCGCGCCGGCGGTCGCCTTCGCCGGCTACCTGATCGACCGCCGTCGCCGGTTCCCGTTCATGCCCGGCCAGTCCGACTACTTCGCCGACGGCACCCCGCCGGCCGGCTCCGGGCCGGTGGACATCCTCGCCTGGCTGCCCCGGATGTGGTCCAGCTTCGTCACGGTGACCCTGGACTGGCGTCAACCGCTGCTGGTCCTGCTGCTGGCCGTGGCCGGCGTCGCCGTGCTGATCTGGCGTCGCCGGTCGCTGTGGGCGGCGATGCTCGGCGGGACCCTGCTGGTGGCAGTGGCCGCTGCGGCGGCCCGTGGTCTGCCGCTCGCCGACCGGGTGGCGACCTGGCTGATCGCCCCGACGGTGATCCTGGTGGTCGCCGGCCTCGACGGCGGCGTACGGCTGGCTCTGCACGCCGGCACTCGGCTGACCTCCCGGGTCGGCGCCGGGCTGACCTCGCGCGTTGGTACCGGGGCCCGGCGAGCCGGCCGGGTGGCGGTGGCGTCCGTGGTGCTGATGCTGGCCGTCGCCGTGCTGCCGGTGATCGCCCACCCGGCGGCCGTCGCGGCGTACCGGCAGGTGGTCGACCCACAGATGAAGGACGCCGGCCCCGCCGCGCTCGCCGACGTGGCCGCCCGTGCCCAACCCGGCGACCTCGTGCTGTTCTACTGGTTCAGCTACCGGATGGTCGTCTGGTACGGACCACGGCACGACCTGGCACCACACACCGTGCGGCTGTACCCGTCCGATCACGACAAATGCGACCCGCAGGCGTTCGGCGAGTGGCTCGGTGACGTCGACCGCGTCTGGTACGTGCACGGCCGCAGCCTCAGCAGCGCGCCGGACGACTACCCGACCCGGGTCGCCGCCGAGTTCGCCGACTACGGCACCATCGTGGAGATCCGCGACTTCCCCGCCGACCGCTGGTCGACGGCGGCCTGGGCGCTGGTCGACCTGACCGCCGGCCCGGACCCGCAGCCGCCGGTCGTCGAACCGGATCCGGAACACGCCTGCCTCGGCCGCTGGTGACGGCGTGGCAATCGGCGACGGAGACCGCAGACAGCGGAGATCGACGGCAACGGAGATCAGATGCTCGCGTGCCCGGCACGGATTCGGCAGGATGAGGCGCATGGACCGACGCGGCGGACGACCGGCATGAGCGGCGAGGAGCACGACACCGGACACGGCGGCACCGGACACGGCGGCACCGGACACGGTGGTGCCGGGCACAGCGAGGGCGGGCACCGCGGCGGGCACGGCGAAGGGCTGCTGAAAGGCCTGGCGACGACCTTCAAGACGATGGTCTCCCCGGTCCACACCCAGCAGTACCCGGACGTCGCCCCCGATCTGCCGCCCCGCTCCCGTGGGGTCATCGCGCTGCTGGCCGAGAACTGCACGGTCTGCATGCTCTGCGCCCGCGAATGCCCCGACTGGTGCATCTACATCGACTCGCACAAGGAGGAGGTGCAGGTGCCGGGTGCGGCACGGGCCCGGCAGCGCAACGTCCTCGACCGGTTCGACATCGACTTCTCGCTCTGCATGTACTGCGGCATCTGCGTCGAGGTCTGCCCGTTCGACGCGCTCTACTGGTCGCCCGAGTTCGAGTACGCCGAGTACGACATCCGGGACCTGCTGCACGACAAGGAACACCTCGGCGAGTGGATGGCGAGCGTACCGCCGCCACCGGCGCACGACCCGAACGGCGAACCGGCCAAAGAGGAGACCGCCGCACGCAAGGCCGCCGCGCCCGGTCGGCCTGCCCGTGGGGCGACCACGTGACCGGTACGGACGTGCTGCTGCTCGCCCTCGGCGCGGTCGCCGTCGGTGCCGCCGCCCTGGTGGTGAGCACCCGGCACATCGTCCGCGCCGGGCTGTACCTGGTCGGCTGCCTCGGCGCCGTCGCCGGCCTGTACCTGGTGCTGACCGCCGAACTGGTCGCCTGGGTGCAGGTGCTGATCTACGTCGGCGCGGTCGTGGTGCTGCTGCTGTTCGCGGTGATGCTCACCCGCGCGCCGATCGGCGCCGCCACCGACCTGGACCGGCCCGGCTGGCCGGCCGCGTTGATCGGCGGCGGGGCCGGGCTGGGGCTGGCCGCGCTGTTCGTCGACGCGTACCGCTGGTCGCGGGTCGAGCTGCCCGACGCCGGCACCGCCGACCGGCTCGGCGCGGCCGTCTTTGGCAGCTGGGTGCTGCCCTTCGAGGTGCTGTCGGTGCTGCTGCTGTCCGCGCTGATCGGGGCGATCGTGCTGTCCCGCCCCGACGTCGGCGCGCAGCCCGAGCGGGCTGGGCGGGCCGGGCCGGGCGAGCCGGCTGGGCGGGCCGGGCCGGGCGGGCGCGGCTGATGCGCCCGGTCATCCCGTACCTCGTCGCCGCCGCGCTGTTCGGGCTCGGCGTCTACGGCGTGCTGCGCCGCCGCAACGCCGTCCTGCTGCTGATGTCGGTCGAGCTGATGCTCAACGCCGTCAACCTGGTCCTGGTCACCGCCGACACCACGGTGCGCGCCGCACTGCCGTACACCGGGCAGACGTTCGCCCTGTTCATCATCGTGATCGCCGCCGCCGAGGTGGGTGTCGGGCTGGCCATCGTGCTGCACCTGTACCGGCTGCGGTCCAGCGTGGTCGTCGACGACGTGCCACTCGACGGTGACGCGGACGGGCGGGCCGACGCAGACCCGCCGGCCGACACCGCTGCCGTGCAGGTTGGCAGCGTCGCCGAGCGGCAGGAGGTGACCCGGTGACCGGGTCGACCCTGGGCCACCTGCTACCCGCCGTACCGTTCGCGGCCGCCCTGGCCGGCCTGCTGGTCAGCCTGCGACCCGACCCGCTGACCGCCACCCGACGGCGGGTCGCCGCCGGGCTCGGCGTCGGCGGTGCCACCGCCGCGCTGGCCGTCGCCGTCGCGCTGCTGGCCGGTGGGGCACCGACCGTCGAGCAGTCCCGGTCGTGGGTCGACGTCGGCGGGCTGGCGGTCACCTTCGGCGTCCGGCTGGACGGCCCCGCCGCCCTGGTCGCCGTCGCGGTCGGCGCGGTCGCGCTCGCCGTGCAGCTGTACTCCGTCGCGTACCTGGCCGGCGACGACCGCTATCCGGCGTACGCCGCCCAGGTGAGTCTGTTCACCGCCGCGATGCTGCTGGTCGTCGTCGCCGGTGACCTGATCATGCTGCTGGTCGGCTGGGAGGTGATGGGCGCCTGCTCGTACCTGCTGATCGCGCACGACCGGCGGCTGCCCGAGGCACCGGCGGCGGCGATGAAGGCGTTCCTGGTGACCCGGGTCGGTGACGTCGGATTCCTGCTCGGCATCGCGGTGCTCGGCATCGGTGCCGGCAGCTTCCGCATCGCCGAGGTGCTCGCCCACGACTACCCGCCGGCCACGGTCACCACGGCGGCGCTGCTGCTGCTCGCCGGGGTGGCCGGCAAGAGCGCCCAGTTCCCGCTGCACACCTGGCTGCCCGACGCGATGGCCGGCCCGACGCCGATCTCCGCGCTGATCCACGCCGCCACCATGGTCGCCGCCGGGGTGTACGTGGTGATCCGGCTCTACCCGATCTTCGTCGCCGCCCCGGCCGCGCTGATCCTGCTCGGCGTGCTCGGCGTCGTCACCCTGCTGCTCGGCGCGTTCGCGGCGACCGCCGCCGACGACATCAAACGGGTGCTCGCCTGGTCGACCGTCTCCCAGCTGGGCTACATGACCGGCGCGTTGGCCGTCGGCTCCCCACCGGCCGCCCTGTTCCACCTGCTCACCCACGCCGCGTTCAAGGCGCTGCTGTTCCTCGCCGCCGGCTGCGTGATCCACGCCGTCGGCAGCAACCTGATGTCGGCGATGGGCGGGCTGCGCCGGCCGATGCCGGTCACCTTCGCCGCCACCGCCGTCGGGCTCGGCGCGCTCGCCGGGCTGCCGCCGCTGGCCGGCTTCTGGAGCAAGGAGAGCGTGCTGTACGCGGCCGCCGAAGCCGCCCGGCACCCCGGCGACGGGCCGGTGCCGGCGTGGCTGGGCTGGCTGGTCTGGACGGCCGGTCTCGTCGGGGTGGCGGTCACCGCCTGGTACGCCACCCGGCTGCTGCTGCGTACCTTCCTCGGGCCGTCCCGGGTGCCCGCCGGCACCCACCCGCACGACCCGCCGGCGCTGATGCGCTGGCCGGTGCTGGCCCTGGCCGTGCCGGCCGGGCTGCTCGGCCTGGCCGCGTTCAGCCCCACCTTCACCGGCTGGCTCGGTGCCCCGCCGGACGGGCTGGTCCACTTCGGTCCCGACCTGGTGCTGCCGGTGCTGCTGCTGGCCGTCGGCGTCGGCGCGGCGGTGTGGCTGCACCGGCGTGACCCGGCCGCCGACCCGGCGCGGGCGCTCGGCCCGCTGCGGCCGGCGTTCGCGGCGGCGTTCTGGCTCGACGCGGTGCAGCGGGCCGTCGTGGTACGCCCGGTGACGGCGCTCGCCGCCGCGGCCCGGGTCGGCGACGAGTCCGGCGTCGACGGCGCGGTCACCGGCACCGGGCGTACCGTGACCGGGCTGGGCGACTGGTTGCGCCGCCGGCACACCGCCCCGCTGCCCCGGGCGGTCACCATGGTCCTCGCCGGCGTACTGCTGATCGGGTTGGCGACCGCGGCCGCCGCCGCACTGGGGAGCGCGGGATGAGCGAGGGCCGCCGATGATGACGTACGCCGACGACGGCTGGACCGTCGGGCAGCTCGCCCTGCTGGCCGTGCTGGTCGTGCCGGCGCTCGGCGCGCTGCTGCTCGCCCTGCCGGTCGGCGGGGACCGGGCCGGCCGGATCACCGGCACCGTCTTCGCGGCGGTGACCTTCCTGGTCAGCCTGCCGTTGCTGCGCGACCCGACCGGGGCCGGCTGGTTCGCCTACGGTCCACCGCTGGACGGCCCACCCGGGGTGCTGCCCTGGCATCAGCTCGACCTGCCCTGGGTGCCCGCCCTGGACCTGCGGTTGCACCTCGGTGTCGACGGCATCTCGTACCCGCTGGTGCTGCTCACCACCGGACTGACCCTGCTGTGCTGCGCGTACACCGTCTGGCGCGCCCCACACGGCCGCAACGGGCGGGCGTTGGTCGCGTTGCTGCTGGTCGTCGAGGTCGGCATCGTCGGCACCTTCCTCGCTCTCGACCTGGTGCTGTTCTTCGTCTTCTTCGAGGTCGTGCTGCTGCCGATGTACGCGATCATCGCCGGCTGGGGCGGCAGCGACCGTACCGCCGGTGGCGGCGACCGGGCCGATGGCGCGCACCGGCGGGCGGCGACCAGGTTCGCCGTCTACACCCTGGCCGGGTCGGTGCTGCTGCTGGTCGGCGTGGTGACCGTGACGACCGCCGCCGGCACCGCCGACCTGACCGTGCTCACCGGCGGCGACGGACTCGGCCGGGGCACCCAGCTATTCGCGTTCACGCTGCTGGCGCTGGCCTTCGCGGTCAAGGCACCGCTGTGGCCGCTGCACAGCTGGCTGCCCGACGCGCACAGCCAGGCACCCACCGTCGGCAGCGTGATCCTCGCCGGGGTGCTGCTCAAAATGGGCACGTACGGGCTGATCCGGGTCGCCGTCGGCGTCGCCCCCGAAGGAGCCCGCTGGGCCGCCCCGGTGCTCGGCGCCCTCGCCGTCGCCGCGATCATCGTCGGCTCCCTGGTGTGCCTGGCGCAGACCGAACTGAAACGGCTGATCGCCTACTCCAGTGTCGGACACATGGGGTTCGTGCTGCTGGGCATCGCCACGCTGAGCGCCACCGGCATCCAGGCCGCGCTGATCGGCAACGTCGCCCACGGCGTCATCACCGGCCTGCTGTTCTTCCTCGCCGGCGCGGTCAAGGACCGCTACCACACCGGCGAGCTGGCGGATCTCGGCGGGCTGCGGGAACGCTCCCCGGCGCTGTCCGGGCTGCTCGGCTACGCGGCGATCGCCTCCCTCGGCCTGCCCGGCCTGGCCGGCTTCTGGGGTGAGGCGTTCGCCGTCGTCGCCGCCTGGCAGCGCGGCGGGCCGCTGTGGACGACGCTGGCCGTGGCGGCGGCGGTCGGCGCGGCACTGACCGCCGCGTACCTGCTGCGGATGCTGCGCCGGGTCACCCACGGCCCGGCCGGGCCGGCGGTCCGGGACACACCCGTCTTCGCGATCAGCCGCCCCGAGGCGCTGGCCTGGGCGCCGCTGGTGCTGCTGGCGTTGGCCATCGGGCTGGTGCCGGCGCTGGTGCTCGGCGTCGCCGAGTCGCCGGTCACGATCCTGCTGGAGGTGATCCGGTGACCGACGGGACCGCCGCACAGACGATCGACCACCTGGCGCTGCTGCCGGCGTACCTGGCGGCGGCGACGGCGGTCGCGGTGCTGCTGGCCGACCTGTTCATCGGCCGGCGGGCGGTCACCGGGGCGGCCGCTGTCGCCGGCGCCGCCGGGGTCGGCCTCGCCGCGCTGGTGGCGCTGGCGCATCCGGCGCGGGCCACGTTCTGCGGTACGCCGTCCGGCGTACCCGCCGGGGGCGGGCTGCCCGACGGCGGACTGCCCGACGGCGGACTGGCCGTCGGTGGGCTGGCCTGCTCGTACGTCGCCGACAGCCGGGCCGCCCTGGTCGCGCTGCTGTTCGCGGCGCTCACCGCCGGCGTGCTCGCGCTGTCCGCGCCGCTGCTGAACTCCGGTGCGGTGCCGGCCGGCGAGTACTGCTTCCTGCTGGCCTGCTCGATGACCGGCGGGGTGGTGCTCGGCGCCGCCGGGGACCTGATCACCCTGGTCGTGGCGGTGGAGACGCTCACCCTACCGCTGTACATCCTGGTCGGGCTGCGCCGGCAGCGGGCCGCCTCGGCCGAGTCGGCAGTGAGCTTCTTCGTGGTCAGCGTGGTGTCCACGGCGGTGGCGCTGCTCGGCGTGGCGCTGCTGTACGCCGCGTACGGCGCGGTGCACCTCGACCTGCTCGCCGGAGCCAGCGGCCTGGCCGAACCGGCCGGTACGGTCGTCGGCGGCTCGGCCGACGGGCAGGCCCGGCTGGCCCGGGTCGGCGTGGTGCTGCTGCTGACCGGCCTGGCGTTCAAGGTGGCGGCGGTGCCGCTGCACGCCTGGGCGCCGAAGACCTACGACGGTGCGCCGCTGCCGGTCGCCGCGTACCTGTCGACCGCGTCGAAGCTCGGCGGCGTGGTGGCGATCGTCGCGGTGGTGACCGAAGGGCTCACCCCGCAGTTGGCCGCGTCCGGGCCGGTGCTGGCGGTGCTGGCGGTGGCGACCATGACGGTCGGCAACCTGGTCGCGTTGCGGCAGCGGCGGATGGTGCGGCTGTTGGCCTGGTCGTCGATCGCGCAGGCCGGCTACATCCTGGTGCCGCTGGCGGCGGCCGCCGGGGTGGCCGGGCGGGGCGCCGAGGAGCAGGCGGTGGCCGTCGCGGCGGTCTTCGCGTACACCGTCTTCTTTGTGTTGTTGGAGCTTGCCGCCTTCGCTGCGGTGGTGGCGTTGCGACCGGCGGCCGGCGACGGCGGTCGGATCGCCGCGTATGCGGGCGCGGCCCGCCGCCGCCCGTGGGTCGGTGCCGCGCTGACGCTGGCGTTGATCGGGCTGGCCGGTCTGCCACCGGGCCTGGCCGGGTTGTTCGCCAAGGTGGCGGTGGTCCGGTCGCTGCTGGTCGGCGGGGCCGGCTGGCTGGCGTTGGTGGTTGCGGCCAACGCGGTCCTCGGCCTGGTCTACTACCTGCGGGTCAGTGCCACGCTGTACGCCCGGGTGCCGGAGCCGACGCCGCCCTCGGGTCGTGGCGTGCCGGCACCTGGTGGCGCGGTGGCGTGGCCAGTGGTGGCGACGCTCGCCGTCGCGACCGTTCTGGCGGTTTTGCTCGGGTTTGCACCACAGGTGGTCTTTGACGTCGTTGCGGGCTGAGTGCGAGTTCCTGCCTGAGTGAAACATGCCCGCCAGGTCTTGATTGACAGCCAACTCTCAGCTATTGCGGGATGCGCAGTGGGTACGTGGGCGTTGCACCTGCCGTGGGGTCCTCCAGATGACCCGGTGGAGAGGGAGTGAACGTGCACAGCCACCACAACGGTCTCAAGACGGCAGCCCTGCTCGGCCTGCTCACCGCCATGATCCTCGGCGTTGGCTACTGGTTCGGCGGCAGCGGCGGCTTGATGATCGCCGTAGGAGTCTCGCTGGCGATGAACGCCGGCACCTACTTCTGGTCCGACAAGATCGCGCTGCGCTCGATGCGGGCCCAGCCGGTCAGCGACGCGCAGTTCCCGGCGCTGCATCAGATGGTCCGGGAGTTGGCCGCCGAGGCCGGGCAGCCGATGCCCCGGCTCTACGTCAGCCCGACCATGCAGCCCAACGCGTTCGCGACCGGGCGTAACCCGGCCAACGCGGCGGTCTGCGTCACCCAGGGGATCGTGCAGATCCTCGACTACCGCGAGCTGCGCGGGGTGATCGGGCACGAACTGTCCCACGTCTACAACCGGGACATCCTGATCTCCAGCGTCGCGGCGTCGCTCGCCGGCATCGTCACCATGCTGGCCCACCTCGCCTGGTTCCTGCCGTTCGGCGGCGGGGACGACGACGAGGGCGCCAACCCGGCCGCGCTGCTCGCCATGCTGATCCTCGGGCCGCTGGCCGCGTCGATCATCCAGCTGGCGATCAGCCGTAACCGCGAGTACCAGGCGGACGCGTCCGGCGCCGCACTGACCCGCGACCCGCTCGCGCTGGCCAGCGCGCTCCGCAAGATCCACATGGGTACGCAGCGCATGCCGCTGCCGGCCGAGGGTCAGCTGGCCAGCTCGGCCCACCTGATGATCGACAACCCGCTGCGCAAGGGCGGGTTCGCCGCGCTGTTCTCCACCCACCCGCCGATGGAGCAGCGGGTGGCCCGGCTGGAGCAGTTGGCGTACGCCGGTGCCGGCGGCCCGGTGCAGCGCCGGTTGTGAATCCGCCTGTGTGAGCGGCCTCGCACCCCGTACCGGACCGAATCCGGTGGGGTGCGGGGCCGTCAGCGGGTTAGGGTCGGCAGGCCGAGTGGTCGTTACCGCCGCCGGCCCATCGGCCGGTCCGCAGCACGTCGGCCGCCGGTGCCACCAGCCGGTGAAGGGAACGGAACAGTGTCCGGATTGCGGAAATACGTCGCCGTCTGGCGCATCCCCGGCGGACCCACCCTGCTGATCCCGGGCGTCATCGGCCGGCTCAGCATCGGCATGACCCCGCTCGCCCTGCTGCTGGTGATCAGCGACTCCACCGGCCGGTACTCACTCGCCGCGATCGCCGGCGGCGTCTACGCCCTCGCCGGTGCGGCCCTCAGCCCGGTCGCCGGGCGGATCGCCGACCGGCTCGGCCCGAGCCCGGTGCTGCTGGTCACCGGGGTCGCCCACCCGGTCGCCCTGATCGCCCTGCTGTTCGCGACCCGCAGCGGCGGCTCGATCCTGGCCGTGTTCCTGGTGTCCGGCCTCGCCGGTGCCAGCTATCCGCCGCTCAGCGCCGCGATCCGGGGCGCCTGGAACAACCTGACCAGCCCGGCCAGTGGCCGCTACCCGCTGCGCAACACCGCGCTCGCCGCCGAGACCACCATCTTCGAGGTGGTGTTCGTGATCGGCCCGCTGCTCGTCGCCGGGCTCATCGTGCTCGCCGACGCCGCAGCCGCACTGGTCGCCGCAGCCGTACTCACCCTGGCTGGCACCACCATGGTGGCGCTCGGCCGGGCGATGCGTGGCTGGCGACCCCACTCACGGGAAGGCCACGCCCGGGGCCTCGGCCCGCTGCGGGTGCCCGGCTTCCCGGCGTTGCTGGCCTGTGTCGGCGGTCTGGGCATCGGCTTCGGTACGGCCGGCGTGGCGGTGCCCGCGTACGCCTCCAACTACCTGGGCACCAACGACGACGGCGGCAGCCTCGCCGGCGTACTGCTGGCCGTCTGGGCCGTCGGTAGCGCCACCGGCGGGATCTACTTCGGTATCCGCCGACCGGCGGTGGACGCCTCCCGTCAGTTCGCCTGGCTGCTCGCCGGGGTCGCCGCCAGCTTCGTCGTGTACGCGGTGATGCCGCACCCGCTGGCCCTGGGCGTGGCACTGACGCTCGGCGGTGCCGTGATCGCCCCGGCGCTGACCGTCGAGAACACCATGGTCGGCCGGATCGCCCCGGTCAGCATGCTGAACGAGGCGTACACCTGGGTTACCACCATGGCGGTCGGTGCCAGCGCGGCCGGCGGCGCGGTCGCCGGCGTGCTCGTGGACCGCGCCGGTGGCCCGGCGGCGGCCTTCCTGTTCGCCGCCGCCGCGCTCGCCCTGGCTGCGCTGCTGGCCGGCTGGCCGGCCGGTCCGATCAGCCGCGCCGAAGCCCGCGCGGCGGTCGACCTGGACCGGGCCCTGCTCGGCGGTCCGGCCTGAGCTGAGTCAGCGGTAGTTGGTGAACTGCAGGGCGATGCCGAAGTCCTCCTGCTTGAGCAGCGCGATGACCGCCTGCAGGTCGTCCTTCTTCTTGGCGGTGACGCGCAGCTGGTCGCCCTGGATCTGCGCCTGGACACCCTTGGGTCCGTCGTCGCGGATCTTCTTGCTGATCGCCTTCGCCTTGTCCGACTCGATGCCCTGGATGACCTTGCAGTCGATCTTGTAGGTCTTGCCCGACGAGCGTGGGTCACCGGCGTCCAGCGACTTGAGTGAGATGTTCCGCTTGACCAGCTTCTCCTTGAACACGTCCAGGCTGGCCTTGACCCGCTCCTCGGTCTCCGCCTGCAACGTCACGGCCTCCTCGCCGGACCAGGCGATCTCGGCGCCGGTGCCGCGGAAGTCGAAGCGGGTGGACAGCTCCTTCTCGGTCTGCCGGAGGGCGTTGTCGATCTCCTGCCGGTCGACCTTGCTCACGATGTCGAACGACGGGTTGGCTGCCATGGTCTGCTCCCTGCCAGTGCGGGTCTCGGACGGTGCGCGGGTCTCGGACGGTGTATCGGACGTTGCCGGACAGTTGACTCCCGCTGACGGTACCCGGTTGCGGGAGAGCCCCGTCATGCCGCTATCCTTTCCTGCGTCGCCTCGCGTGACGAGGTGGCACGCCCTGGCGGGTTGCCCGAGCGGCCAATGGGAGCGGACTGTAAATCCGTCGCGAAAGCTACAGAGGTTCGAATCCTCTACCCGCCACCAGGCGCACCAACAGCCCTTGACCTGCACCAACAGGTCAAGGGCTGTTGTCGTACGGGCCGGCGTGCCGTCCCGCCCGGTCCGGCCAGGTCCAGCCGTCCCCGGTTTCCGGGACCAAGGCTCCGGACCCAAGGTGCTCTGCGGACCCAAGGTGCTTCTGCGGACCTGATGCCACAGGTGCATCCTGATGCACCTGTGGCATCAGGCTCGACTGGTGCAGCCGACCCTGGGACTGTGACGCTGCGTCAACTAGTCGGCGCTCATCGTTGCCAGCGGGTCTGGGGGCACGACAGGCCCGCGTGCCCGCCGGCTGGTGGGCACGCGGTGTGTGAACGGGCCATTGAGCGTTCGGCGAGTCGTCGACCCGCACCCCGGGTAGCGTTCTCGGTGGCAGTACACCGTTTGGGCTGCGTTTTCCGAACTGGCGAGTAGCCGCCGACACCGAGCCGTGACCGAAAAGGGTGCCATCGAGTGGTCGGCAGGGCTTAGCGTCGAGACCCGGCGACGGCCGTCGCCGGCTGATGACTCGGTTAGTTGACCCTTATCCCGAATTTTAGTTGCATAAAAGAGCAACAAATCACTTCCTTCGTTGATTCGTAATAAATCCGGCATGTCGGTCATGATATTAGCCCAGTAGCTTCGCTCAGTGCGGGGTTTGCCTAGTGTTCGTGCCTGCCAATCCTCTTCGCGGCGCCACCGGCTGTCGTCGAGCCGGATCACCAGCCGGAGCAGCAGCGGGACGAAAGCCGCAGGGCAAAGCCGCCGCTAAGGTTCTCCTCGTCCGATTGGCTAGGATGGGCGGTGCCGAAGGTGCAGGCCGGCCGCGTCAACCTACCGTTGGTGCGGTCCGGTGTGGCACCATCAGGACTCTGCCCCTCATTCGCGTAACTCATTCGCCTCCTTGGACGGGAGTCTGTAACATGCGTGGACACACGATGGGCCGCCGGCTCGGCAGGGTCGTCGCGGTCGCCGCACTCGGGATTGCTGTCTCGTTCACCGCTGGGACCGCCGCCCAGGCTGCCCAAGCCTGGGTTACGGTCGGTGACGAGGTGCCTGTGGTTTCCCCGGTGGACAAGTACGGCTTCGACGCCATGGTGGATTCGCAGGTCTCGCTCTACGACTTCAGCTGGACCTGATCGCCGCAGCCGACACCAAGGGGATCGAGTGCCAAGGCCACAGGCGATCTCACGGCATTCTTCCAGGCGGGCCTGGTTCGTAACCGGGCCACTCGCTCTGATAGCCGTACTCATCTCTGTGGCCTTGGCCATCAGCCACCCCAATCCGACCGGAGATTGGCCGCTGGGCCTGCTGTTCTTCGGGCTGTTCCTCGCCGCGCACGCGGCAATCTTGCTGTTCGAGGTGCGCCGGCAGTCGTTTACCCTGAACATCGGCGAGATCCCGTTTTTGCTCGGTCTGTTCTTCCTGCCGCCACTTACTCTGATCATCGGTCGGGTGCTGGCAGCCGTGGTCGGTCATCTGAGCCGGCGGCAGCCGCCCGTCAAGTTGTGGTTCAACGTGGCGAACGTGGCCGCCAGCACGTCCATCGCCACCGCGATCGTCGTCAACGCCGACGTGCTCGACGCCGCCGAGCCGCGTACCTGGTTGACGCTGGTCGGGGCGATGATCGCCTGCCAGATCATCACGCTGGTCGCCGTGCTCGTGGTGATCACCCTTGCCCAGGGCCGGTTGTCCACCAAGGAACTCACCACCACGACGGTCCCTGCCCTGGTCGTCGCCTCCATCAACATCACCTTCGGTCTGGTGGTGCTGATCCTGCTGGCGCAGAGCGACTGGGCGCTGATCCTGTTGGTCGCGCTGATCACCTTCTTCGTGCTGGCCTACCGGTCGTACGCGAAATCACTGCGGCAGAACCGCACGCTCTCCGAGATCTACGCGTTGACCCGGGCGATCGCCGACACGCCGCACGACGGGACGATCGTCGACGTACTGCTCAAGCGGGTCCGCGAGGTGCTGCAGTCCGAGTACGCGACACTCTGGCTGCCGAAACAGGGGCGGTATCCCGAGGTGCTGCTGTCCGCGACCGCCGACGGGCAGGGGCTGGTAGACACGGTCGGCGCCCCGGAATCGATCCGTGAACACGTCTTCGAGACCGGAAGTTCCCTGGCCGTCGGCGCGAAGTTCGGCGACGGCCCGTTCGACACCGCACTTCGGAAGTGGGGTGCCAAGGACGCCGTCGTAGTGCCGCTACGAGCCGGTTCCCTGGTGATCGGCTGCCTGGAGGTGTCCGGCCGGCTCGGGGACATCTCCCACTTCGGGCCGGGTGACCTACGGCTGCTGGAGGCGATCGCCGTGCACGCCGCGGTCGCCGTGGAGAACTCGCGCCTGGTCGACCGGCTGCGCTACGACGCGGCCCACGACGGCCTGACCCGGCTGGCCAACCGCCGCCGGCTGACCGCAGCGCTCGACGAGTCGGTGGCCATCCGGACCCCGGGTGAGGTGGTCGCGGTTCTGCTCTTCGACGTCGCCGGGCTGCGACAGGTCAACGAGTCCCTCGGCCACGCGGCCGGGGACAAGGTCCTGGCCGAGGTCGCCCGGCGGCTGCGGGACCGCGCCCCGTCGGCCGCGCTGGTCGGCCGCAGCGGCGGAGACGAGTTCGTGGTCACCCTGCGGATGGAGGCTGCGGAGTACGCCGTACAGCTCGCGGTCGAGCTCCGTGACCAGATTCGCGACCAGATGGTCTTCGGCGCGTTGACCCTGGACGTCGACACCGTGGCCGGTGTCGCGGTACACCCCGACCACGGCAGCGACGCCGCGACACTGCTGCAGCGGGCGGACCTGGCCGCGACGGCGGCGAAGTCGGTGCCCGGCGGCGTCCAGCTGTTCAATCCGGCGTTGGAGTCCCGCTCGGTACGCCGGCTCGGTCTCGCCGGTGACCTGCGGGTCGCGCTCGATGAGATGCAGCTGGAGGTCTACTACCAGCCGAAGGTGACGCTGCACGGCCGCCGGCTGGTCGGGGTCGAGTGCCTGACCCGGTGGGAGCATCCGACGCACGGTTCGGTCTCGCCGGAGGACTTCGTCGCGGTCGCCGAACACACCGGCCAGCTCGGTCGGCTGACCGAGTTCGTGCTGCGCGAAGGGCTGCGCCGCAGCCGGGAGTGGAGCGTCGGTCAGCAGCCGTTGCCGGTGGCCGTCAACCTGTCCGCCCGTACCCTGACCGATCCGGAGTTTCCCGAGCTGGTCCGGACCCTGCTGGATGACGCGCAGGTCGCTCCGGAGCTGCTCACCCTGGAGATCGCCGAGGCCGGTGTGCTGGACGGCACGGACCGGCCGATGCCGACCCTACGGCGGCTGCGTGACCTCGGGGTACGGCTGTCCGTCGACGACTTCGGCACCGGCTACACCTCGCTGGCGCACCTGCGCCGGCTGCCGGTGCACGAGGTGAAGGTCGACCGGTCGTTCGTGCAGGGGATGGCGACCGATCCGGGGGACCTGGCGATCGTCAACGCCGTCGTGACGCTGTCCCAGCAGTTCGGCCTGACCGTGGTGGCCGAAGGGGTGGAGAGCGAACTGACCCTGGAACTGCTGCAGGACATCGGCTGCCAGGTCGGGCAGGGCTTCCTGTTCAGCCGTCCGTTGCCGTACGAGCGGCTGGCCGCCTGGTACGAGGCGCAAACCGACCCGGAGAGCCTGCAGTCCAGCGAGGTTCGTCGGCTGCGGGCAGTGCCCTGATCCCCGACCGGAAGGGCCCTGACCTGCGGCGGCGCAGACGGGCCAAGCTGATTTCACCTCGCGGGCGGGGCCGTGTACTCTTACCCGTGCGCATCCGCCCAGGCGGGTGGGTGTTCGGCCCCCTTAGCTCAGTCGGCAGAGCGTCTCCATGGTAAGGAGAAGGTCTACGGTTCGATTCCGTAAGGGGGCTCAGTGGGTTCCACTGGACCCGTCACGGCGGTGTAGCTCAGGTGGTAGAGCAAACGGCTCATAATCGTTGTGTCGCCGGTTCAAGTCCGGCCACCGCTACGGTCGGCTTCGCGGGTGAGGCCGGTGGTACGAAGTACGGGTGGGCGCCGCAGGCGCCCGCTTTGCATGTCCGCGCTGCCGCAGGCTACGCTGGCACGCTGTAGTTGTTCCGATAGCGAGGAAGGCACCCCGCCGTGGCCAAGGCGACCGACGTCCGTCCAAAGATCACTTTGGCGTGTGTGGAGTGCAAGGAGCGCAACTACATCACGCGGAAGAACCGCCGTAACGACCCGGACCGCATCGAGCTGAAGAAGTTCTGCCCCCGGGACGGCAAGCACACGCTGCACCGCGAGACCCGCTGACCATCGCCGTTCCGGGCGGCCCGCACGTCGTCCGGGTGCCGGCCAGCGGGTAGGTTGCTGCGCATGCCCATGGATCCGTCCTTAGTCGGTCGCAGTTACCCGCCCGGCGGTACGTACCTGGTGGGGCGGGAGAAGATCCGCGAGTTCGCCGTCGCCATCGGGGCCAGCGATGCCGTTCACCACGATCCGGACGTCGCCCGCAAAGCGGGCTATCCGGACGTGGTCGCGCCACCGACCTTCCCGGTAGCGGTCACCATGTCCTCGTCCGAGCGGGTGATCTCCGATCCCGATCTCGCGATCGACTACAGCCGGGTGGTGCACGGCGACCAGCGGTTCCGGTACGTCCGCCCAGTGGTCGCCGGCGACGAACTGGTGTGCACCGACACCATCGAGGAGATCATGTCCCGTGGCGGACACGACTTCCTGACCGTCCGTACCGAGATCGCCACTGCGGCCACCGGTGAGCCGGTGGTCACCGTCTGGATGAAGCTGGTCGTCCGGGGGGAGGACTGAGATGGAGCTGACTCCGCAACGGTTCCGGGTCACCCGGTCCGACCTCGTCCGCTACGCCGGGGCCTCCGGCGACTTCAACCCCATCCACTGGAGCGACCGGTTCGCCACCGGGGTCGGCCTGCCAGGTGTCATCGCCCACGGCATGCTCACCATGGCGTTGGCCGGGCGCGCGGTGACGCAGTGGGCCGGATCGGCGGACGCGGTGGTCGAGTACTCGGTCCGGTTCACCCGCCCGGTGGTGGTGCCGGACGACGACGAGGGCACCGAGGTCGAGGTGACCGGCGTGGTCAAGGGCACCACCGAGGACGGGTTGACCCGCATCGACGTGACGGCCGTCTGCGCCGGCGAAAAGGTGCTCAGCCAGGCCCGGGCACTGGTCCGTACCCCGCGCTGACGGCCGGTGGTACCGGCCCGGGTACGCGCGGTGCCGGTACCGGTTGGGAAAGTGGTGGCTCTACCCGTACACTGGTCCGCCGTGGGGCCTGTGACCCCTGTTCAGTCCTGCGTGGCCGTGCGCCCCGCGGGGTTGGGTGGGGTTGCCGACCCGCACAGGGGTGTAGCTCAATTGGCAGAGCAGCGGTCTCCAAAACCGCAGGCTGCAGGTTCAAGTCCTGTCACCCCTGCGCCCAAGGCCTGACCGACCCGGTGGGTCGGCTGCCGTCCCCGTTGGCGGCCGTCCCGCAAGGGGAATGGCCGACGTGCACGACGCAGCGCGTCTGACCTGGCGCGCGACCCGACCACCGCGACGGAGGGCGAGATGGCCGAGAGGAACCGGCGTGGCGATGACGCCGCGGACGACCGCCCCGAGGACGAGTCGATCGACGAGACGTCGGTCGAGGACGAGGTCGACGACGACGAGCCGGCGGCACGGGGTGGCACGGCCACCCGGAGCAGGGCCAAGGCGGAGTCGTCCGAGGGGCGACCTAAGGCGAAGGCCGAGGCCGGGGTGGGGTTTTTCGGGCGGATCATCCGGTTCGTCCGCGAAGTGGTCGCCGAGCTGCGTAAGGTCATCTGGCCGACTCGTAAGGAGTTGCTGACCTACACCGCCGTGGTGGTCGTGTTCATCGCGGTCATGCTGACCATCGTGGCCGGGCTGGACTTCGTGTTCGCCAAAGGTGTGCTGTGGGTATTCGGCAACCCCAGCTGATTTTGTGACGGAAGTGAGCAAGCGTGCCTGAGTACGACGAGACCGCCAGCGTCACCGACGACCAGTCGACGGTGGCCACGGCGGCGGCTGATGAGTCGGTTGAGGCCGCCAGCGCACCACCGGTCCCCGCTGCCGGGGCGGACGAGCCCTCGGCCGACGCCAACGGCTCCGCCGTCGGGCCAGACAGTCCGGACAGTCCGGACAGTTCTGCGGCCGACGTCGCCGAACCCGTCGCCGTGGCCGACGACGAGGAGTTCGACCCGGTCGCCGAGCTGCGGCAGAAGCTGCGCTACGCGCCAGGTGACTGGTACGTGGTGCACTCGTACGCCGGCTACGAGAACAAGGTCAAGACCAACCTCGAGACCCGGATCACCAGCCTCGACATGGAGGAGTACATCTTCCAGGTCGAGGTGCCGACCCGGGAGGAGGTCGAGGTCAAGAACGGCAAGCGGCTCCAGGTGCAGAACAAGGTCTTCCCCGGCTACATCCTGGTCCGGATGGACCTCACCCCGGAGTCGTACTCCTGCGTGCGTAACACCCCGGGCGTCACCGGCTTCGTCGGGGCGACCGACCGGGCCGACCGGCCGGCGCCGTTGTCGCTCAACGAGGTGCTCAAGTGGCTCGTCCCGGCGGTGACGGCCGAGCCCAAGAAGGCCAAGCCCGAGGTCAAGGTGCTGGACTTCGAGGTCGGCGACTCGGTCACCGTTACCGACGGCGCGTTCGCCTCGTTGCCGGCCACGATCAGCGAGATCAACGCCGACCAGCAGAAGCTGAAGGTGCTGGTGTCGATCTTCGGCCGGGAGACCCCGGTGGAGCTGAACTTCAACCAGGTCGCCAAGATCTGACTCCGGCACAGCCGGGCCTGCGGTTCTCCGCGCCTGCGTAACCCCTGCGGCACACCGACGGCGGCAACCCCAGCTGGGCTGCCGCCGTCAGCTGCGCTAACCTAGAACGTCGGCCCTGGGCCGCGCCTGACCGTGCGCGCGTGTCGAGGGCTCGCCAGCCCGTGCCGGACGACGGCCAGTCGCCGGTGACGTCCCGCAGATCCGGTGCGGAACACCAGATCAAGCCCCAGGAAGTGACATGCCTCCGAAGAAGAAGCTCGTCAAGACGTTCACGCTGCAGTTGCCGGCGGGTCAGGCCACCCCGGCACCGCCGGTCGGTCCGGCGCTGGGTCAGCACGGCGTGAACATCATGGAGTTCTGCAAGACGTACAACGCGCAGACCGAATCCCAGCGGGGCGACATCGTGCCCGCTGAGATCAGCGTGTACGAGGACCGGTCCTTCACCTTCGTGCTGAAGACCCCGCCCGCTGCCCGGCTGCTGCTCAAGGCCGCCGGGATCCAGAAGGGCTCGGGTGTGCCGCACACCACCAAGGTCGGCCAGGTGACCACCGCCCAGCTGCGGGAGATCGCCGAGAAGAAGATGGCCGACCTCAACGCGAACAGCATCGAGCAGGCGGAGAAGATCATCACCGGGACCGCCCGGTCGATGGGCATCACCGTCAAGGAGTGACCGTCCCGACCCGCGACTGCGGGTCGGAGCCGACCGACGTGGGAGGGCGCGCGCACGGCGTCGCCCGCCAGTGACCACAGGAGCCAGAGACAATGCAGCGCAGCAAGAACTACCGCAAGGCCACCGAGCAGATCGACCGGACGAAGCTGTACGCCCCGGCCGAGGCGGTGAAGTTGGCCAAGGAGACGAGCTCGTCGAAGTTCGACGCCACGGTCGAGGTCGCGATGCGCCTCGGCATCGACCCGCGCAAGGCGGACCAGATGGTCCGCGGCACGGTCAACCTGCCGCACGGTACGGGCAAGACGGCCCGAGTGATCGTCTTCGCCGCTGGGGCGAAGGCGGAGGAGGCCGTCTCCGCCGGCGCGGACGAGGTCGGCACCGATGAGCTGGTTGCCCGGATTCAGGGCGGCTGGCTGGACTTCGACGCGGCGATCGCCACCCCGGACCAGATGGCGAAGATCGGCCGGATCGCGCGGATCCTGGGCCCGCGCGGCCTGATGCCGAACCCGAAGACCGGTACGGTCACCATGGACGTGACCAAGGCCGTCTCGGACATCAAGGGCGGCAAGATCGCCTTCCGGGTGGACAAGCACTCCAACCTGCACCTGATCATCGGGAAGGCCTCGTTCGGCGAGGCCCAGCTGATCGACAACTACGCGGCCGTACTCGACGAGGTGCTGCGGGCCAAGCCGTCCGCGGCCAAGGGCAAGTACCTCAGGAAGGTCGTGCTGACCACCACCATGGGGCCGGGCGTACCGGTGGACCCGAACGTGGTCAAGGACCTGCACGAGGCGACCAGCGAAGGCTGAGCGGTCCAGATCGACTGACGGTGGGGGCGGGGTCCGGCGGACCCCGCCCCCACCGCCGTGCCGGGCGAATTTGGTGCCTGCCGCTGTGGTGCCGTACGCTTGCCCTATCCACACCCAAAGACCGCTGGTCACCGTGCCTCGGCACGGTTGAAGGTCCCGTTTTCACGGGCGGCCCGCGCAGGGGCGGAACGGACGATGAGTCATCGCCGTCGGCTGACGGCTGTCTCGCCCCGTGCGCCCTGCGCCCGGGGCGTTTTTCGTGGGCGCGGGATCTTCCCGGCCGGCCGGCCATCCGCCGGCCGACCGCCAGCCTGGAGCACCAGAGAGGAGGGACATGGCGGACAAGCCGGTTCGTGCCGACAAGGCGACTGCGGTCGCCGACCTGACCGAACGGTTCCGTGAATCGGGTGCCACGGTGCTCACCGAGTACCGGGGTCTCACCGTCGCCCAGCTGACCCAGCTGCGCCGTTCGCTGGGGCAGAGCGCGACCTACTCGGTGGCGAAGAACACCCTGGCCAAGCGGGCCGCGTCGGACGCGGGTATCGACGGACTCGACGCGCTGTTCACCGGTCCTACCGCGCTCACCTTCGTCTCCGGCGACGTGGTCGAGGCCGCGAAGGGCCTGCGCGACTTCGCCAAGGCCAACCCGATGCTGGTCATCAAGGGCGGGGTCTTCGAGGGGCGCGCGATCACCGCGACCGAGGTCAACAAGTTGGCCGACCTCGAGTCCCGCGAGGTGCTGCTGGCCAAGCTGGCCGGTGGCATGAAGGCGAACCTGAGCAAGGCCGCGGCCGTGCTGCAGGCCCCGCTGTCGAAGACCGCCCGCCTGGCGGCAGCGCTGCAGGACAAGCGCGAATCCGAGGGTACGCAGGCCTGACCCGCCAGCGCCCCGTCAACGTACTCAATTCGAAAGGAAGCCGACCATGGCGAAGCTCAGCACCGACGAGCTGCTCGACGCGTTCAAGGAGATGACGCTGATCGAGCTCTCGGAGTTCGTGAAGCAGTTCGAGGAGACCTTCGACGTGACCGCCGCCGCGCCGGTGGCCGTCGCGGCCGCTGGTGGCCCGGCCGCCGCACCGGCCGAGGCCGAGCCGGAGAAGGACGAGTTCGACGTCATCCTCGACGCGGACGGTGGCAAGAAGATTCAGGTCATCAAGGTGGTCCGGGAGCTGACCGGCCTCGGCCTCAAGGAGGCCAAGGACCTGGTCGAGGCCGCGCCGAAGGCGGTCCTGGAGAAGGCCAACAAGGAGACCGCCGACAAGGCCAAGGCCAAGCTGGAGGCGGAGGGCGCCAAGGTCACCCTCAAGTGACCTGACCCACACCGAGGTTGGTTGCGGGCGGCGATCCCCCACGGGGGTTGCCGCCCGTTTCCGTTCGCACACCCGGTGCGACTGCCCGATGATCAGGGCATTTCGCCCTTGGCCGGGTCGACGGGCTGCCCGGTCGGCCGGCAACCGGCTGACGTAGTGGGCGATCTCCCCGTACGACAGGCCTTGACGCGGCACGGACCGGCAGGCACGCTGACTACAGCAAGCTGTTTCATGGGCTTGCGACGGCCAAAGCTGGGTAATGGCACCAGCAGCGGGTCGCCGGATCGGGAGACCGGTCAGGGTCCCGGTGTTCGCCAGCCCCCACCAGGCTCCGTGGGAACGCCGCGTTCCGAGCGGTACGGAGGCACCGGTCCCGGTCGCCCCGACCAGCTCCGCGACGTCCTTCGGCGTCGGGCTGGACAGCGGTTAGCCGCTCGGCTACACTGCTAGTTTGCGCTGCCTTCCGACTTGCCTCGCGCCCGGAATGTCCGATCCTGGATATTTTGACCGAGGTTCTTTGGAGTGCGCGCGAAACAGCCGTCTGCAGCACCGGTCCTCGGAAGGACGCATCTTGGCAGCTTCCCGCCCTGCGAAGACCAGTCGTACGTCGAGCGCTTTCGCTCCTCGCCGAATCTCATTCGGCCGGATCACCGAACACCTCGAGGTCCCCAACCTTCTCTCCATCCAGACCGAGTCGTTCGACTGGCTGGTGGGCAACGAGGCTTGGCAGGGCCGGTCGGCTGACGACCCGCACGCACGATCCGGCCTCGCGGAGATCCTCGACGAGATCAGTCCCATTGAGGACTTTTCCGGCACCATGTCGCTCTCCTTCTCCAGCCCGCGCTTCGACGAGGTCAAGGCCTCGATCGAGGAGTGCAAGGAGAAGGACCTGACCTACTGCGCGCCGCTCTTCGTCACTGCGGAATTCACCAACAACACCACCGGCGAGATCAAGAGCCAGACGGTGTTCATGGGTGACTTCCCGATGATGACGCCCAAGGGCACCTTCATCATCAACGGCACCGAGCGCGTGGTGGTCAGCCAGCTCGTCCGGTCCCCGGGCGTGTACTTCGACAAGCAGCCGGACAAGACCTCCGACCGCGACCTGTCCAGCGTCAAGGTGATCCCTAGCCGGGGTGCCTGGCTGGAGTTCGACATCGACAAGCGCGACACCGTCGGTGTCCGCATCGACCGTAAGCGGCGTCAGGCCGTCACCGTCCTGCTCAAGGCCATCGGTTGGTCCGCCGACCGAATCCGGGAGCGGTTCGGCTGGTCCGAGCTGATGATGACCACCCTGGAGAAGGACCACATCGCCGGGGTGGACGAGGCGCTGCTCGACATCTACCGCAAGCTCCGTCCCGGTGAGCCGCCGACCCGCGAGAACGCGCAGACGCTGCTCGACAACCTGTTCTTCAACCCCAAGCGGTACGACGTCGCCAAGGTCGGCCGGTACAAGTTCAACAAGAAGCTCAACCTCGACGTCCCGATCAACTCCGGGACGCTCACCGAGGACGACATCGTCGCCACCGTCGAGTACCTCTGCCGGCTGCACGCCGGTGAGGAGGGCTACGAAGCCGACGACATCGACCACTTCGGCAACCGGCGGCTGCGTACCGTCGGCGAGCTGATCCAGAACCAGGTACGGGTCGGCCTGTCCCGGATGGAGCGGGTCGTCCGTGAGCGGATGACCACGCAGGATGTCGAGGCCATCACGCCGCAGACCCTGATCAACATCCGCCCGGTGGTGGCGGCGATCAAGGAGTTCTTCGGCACCTCTCAGCTGTCCCAGTTCATGGACCAGACCAACCCGCTGGCCGGGTTGACCCACCGCCGGCGGCTCAGCGCGCTCGGCCCGGGTGGTCTGTCCCGGGAGCGGGCCGGCTTCGAGGTCCGTGACGTGCACCCGTCGCACTACGGCCGGATGTGCCCGATCGAGACCCCGGAAGGCCCGAACATCGGTCTGATCGGGGCGTTGTCCACCTTCGGGCGGGTCAACCCGTTCGGCTTCATCGAGACCCCGTACCGCAAGGTCATCGACGGCCGGGTCACCGACCAGATCGACTACCTGACCGCGGACGAGGAGGACCGGTTCGTCAAGGCGCAGGCCAACGCGCCGCTGATGGCCGACGGCACCTTCGCCGAGGACCGGGTCCTGGTCCGACGCAAGGGCGGTGAGGTCGACTTCGTCCCGCCGGCCGCCGTCGACTACATGGACGTCTCACCGCGGCAGATGGTCTCCGTCGCCACCGCGATGATTCCGTTCCTGGAGCACGACGACGCCAACCGGGCGCTGATGGGCGCCAACATGCAGCGCCAGGCGGTGCCGCTGGTCAAGGCGGAGTCCCCGCTGGTCGGCACCGGCATGGAGTACCGTGCTGCGGTCGACGCCGGCGACGTGGTGATCGCCGAGTCCGGCGGCGTGGTCGAGGACCTGTGCGCCGACTACGTCACCGTGCACCAGGACGACGGCCACCGTCGGACGTACCTGCTGCACAAGTTCCGTCGCTCCAACGCCGGCTCCTGCGTCAACCAGAAGCCGACCGTCTTCGAGGGCGACCGGGTCGAGGCCGGCCAGGTCATCGCGGACGGCCCGTGCACCGACGACGGCGAGATGGCCCTCGGCCGCAACCTGCTCGTGGCGTTCATGCCGTGGGAGGGTTACAACTACGAGGACGCCATCATCCTGTCCCAGCGGCTGGTGCAGCAGGACGTGCTCACCTCGATCCACATCGAGGAGCACGAGGTCGACGCCCGGGACACCAAGCTCGGCCCGGAGGAGATCACCCGCGACATCCCGAACGTCAGCGAGGAGATGCTCGCCGACCTCGACGAGCGCGGCATCATCCGGATCGGCGCCGAGGTGGTTCCCGGTGACATCCTGGTCGGTAAGGTCACCCCGAAGGGTGAGACCGAGCTGACCCCGGAGGAGCGGCTGCTGCGGGCGATCTTCGGCGAGAAGGCCCGGGAGGTCCGGGACACCTCGCTGAAGGTGCCGCACGGCGAGACCGGCACGGTGATCGGCGTACGGACCTTCTCCCGCGACGACGGCGACGAGTTGCCGCCCGGCGTCAACGAGCTGGTCCGGGTCTACGTCGCGCAGAAGCGGAAGATCCAGGACGGTGACAAGCTCGCCGGCCGGCACGGCAACAAGGGCGTCATCTCCAAGATCCTGCCGGTCGAGGACATGCCGTTCCTCTCCGACGGCACCCCGGTCGACATCGTGCTCAACCCGCTCGGTGTGCCGGGCCGGATGAACATCGGCCAGATCCTGGAGACCCACCTCGGGTGGGTGGCCAAGACCGGGTGGAAGGTCGAGGGCGACGACGCCGAGTGGAAGGCCGCGCTGCGTGCCATCGGCTCGGACGACGCCGAGCCGGACACCAACGTCGCGACCCCGGTCTTCGACGGTGTCCGCGAGGAGGAGATCACCGGCCTACTGGGCAGCACCCTGCCCAACCGGGACGGCGTGCAGCTGATCGGCAGCTCGGGCAAGGCCCAGCTGTTCGACGGGCGCTCCGGTGAGCCGTTGCCGGACGCGATCGCGGTCGGCTACATCTACATCCTCAAGCTCAACCACCTGGTGGACGACAAGATCCACGCGCGGTCGACCGGCCCGTACTCCATGATCACCCAGCAGCCGCTCGGCGGTAAGGCGCAGTTCGGCGGCCAGCGCTTCGGTGAGATGGAGTGCTGGGCGATGCAGGCCTACGGCGCCGCCTACGCCCTGCAGGAGCTGCTCACCATCAAGTCGGACGACGTCCTGGGCCGGGTCAAGGTCTACGAGGCGATCGTCAAGGGCGAGAACATCCCCGAGCCGGGCATCCCGGAGTCGTTCAAGGTGCTGCTCAAGGAGCTGCAGTCGCTGTGCCTCAACGTCGAGGTGCTGTCCAGCGACGGCGTGGCCCTGGAGATGCGCGAGACCGACGACGAGGTGTTCCGGGCCGCGGAGGAACTCGGTATCGACCTGTCCCGGCGGGAGCCGAGCTCGGTCGAGGAAGTGTGAGGCGCGGTCGGCGGCCCTGACCCCAGGGCCGCCGACCGGGGCCCCGTGAACCAGCAGTAGCGACGACGACATAGGGGACACGAAACGTGCTCGACGTCAACTTCTTCGACGAGTTGCGCATCGGTCTCGCCACCGCCGACGACATTCGTCAGTGGTCCCACGGCGAGGTCAAGAAGCCCGAGACGATCAACTACCGCACCCTCAAGCCGGAGAAGGACGGGCTCTTCTGCGAGAAGATCTTCGGCCCGCAGCGGGACTGGGAGTGCTACTGCGGCAAGTACAAGCGCGTCCGCTTCAAGGGCATCATCTGTGAGCGGTGCGGCGTCGAGGTGACCCGATCCAAGGTCCGTCGTGAGCGGATGGGGCACATCGAGCTCGCCGCCCCGGTCACCCACATCTGGTACTTCAAGGGCGTCCCGAGCCGGCTCGGCTACCTGCTCGACCTGGCGCCGAAGGACCTGGAAAAGATCATCTACTTCGCGTCGTACGTTGTGACCGGGGTCGACGCCGAGGCGCGCCACCGCGACATGTCGACGATCGAGAACGAGATCTTCGCGGAGAAGCGCCAGTCGGAGAACAGCCGCGACTCGGAGATCGAGAAGCGGGCCGCCAAGCTGGAGGCCGACCTGGCCGAGCTGGAGGCCGAGGGCGCCAAGGCCGACGTACGCCGCAAGGTCAAGGAGTCCGGCGAGCGGGAGATGCGCCAGATCCGCGACCGGGCGCAGCGGGAGATCGACCGGCTCGACGAGGTGCTGGACACCTTCCGCAAGCTGGAGCCGAAGCAGCTGGTCACCGACGAGCTGCTGTACCGGGAGCTGCGCGACCGGTTCGGTGAGTACTTCACCGGCGGGATGGGCGCCGAGGCGATCAAGACCCTGCTGCAGCACATGGACCTGGACGCCGAGGCGGACAACCTGCGGGAGATCATCCGCAGCGGCAAGGGCCAGCGCAAGATCCGGGCCTTGAAGCGGCTCAAGGTGGTCGCCGCGTTCCTCAGCACCCGGAACTCGCCCGGGGGCATGGTCCTGGACTGCGTACCGGTGATCCCGCCGGACCTGCGCCCGATGGTGCAGCTCGACGGTGGCCGGTTCGCCACCAGCGACCTCAACGACCTGTACCGCCGGGTGATCAACCGGAACAACCGGCTCAAGCGGCTGATCGACCTGGGCGCACCCGAGATCATCGTCAACAACGAGAAGCGGATGCTGCAGGAGGCCGTCGACGCGTTGTTCGACAACGGTCGTCGCGGCCGGCCGGTCACCGGCCCGGGTAACCGTCCGCTGAAGTCGCTGTCCGACATGCTCAAGGGCAAGCAGGGCCGGTTCCGGCAGAACCTGCTCGGCAAGCGGGTCGACTACTCCGGCCGGTCGGTCATCGTCGTCGGTCCCAAGCTGAAGCTGCACCAGTGCGGTCTGCCCAAGCAGATGGCGCTCGAGCTGTTCAAGCCGTTCGTCATGAAGCGGCTGGTCGACCTCAACCACGCGCAGAACATCAAGTCCGCCAAGCGGATGGTCGAGCGGCAGCGGCCGGTGGTGTGGGACGTGCTCGAAGAGGTCATCTCCGAGCACCCGGTGCTGCTCAACCGGGCACCGACCCTGCACCGGCTGGGCATCCAGGCGTTCGAGCCGCAGCTGGTCGAGGGCAAGGCGATCCAGATCCACCCGTTGGTCTGCACCGCCTTCAACGCCGACTTCGACGGTGACCAGATGGCGGTGCACGTACCGCTGTCGGCCGAGGCGCAGGCCGAGGCCCGGATCCTGATGCTGTCGTCGAACAACATTCTCAAGCCGTCCGACGGCAAGCCGGTGACCATGCCGACCCAGGACATGATCATCGGGCTGTACCACCTCACCCACCGGACCGAGGGCCTGATCGGGGAGGGCCGGGTGTTCAGCTCGGACGCCGAGGCCCGGATGGCGTTCGACAACGGCGAACTGCACCTGCAGTCGCCGGTCCGGATCCGGCTGCACGGCGTGGTCGAGGTCGACAACGGCGCCGGCGCGTCGCGTTGGGTAGCACCCGAGGAGTGGCAGCCGGGTACGCCGCTGATCGTCGACACCACCCTCGGTCGGGTGCTGTTCAACGAGGTCATGCCGGTCGGCTACCGGTTCGTCAACTACGAGGTCCGCAAGAGCCAGCTGTCGGCGATCGTCAACGACCTGGCCGAGCGGTTCCCGAAGGTGGCCCTCGCCGCGACCCTGGACGGGCTCAAGGAGGCCGGCTACCACTGGGCCACCTGGTCCGGTGTGACCATCGGCATGCAGGACGTCGTCGCACCGCCGCACAAGCAGGAGACCCTGGAGCGGTACGAGGCGGAGGCCGCCCGGATCGACAAGCAGTACCAGCGTGGTCTGATGACCGGCGAAGAGCGGCGCGGCGAGCTGATCGAGATCTGGACCAAGGCGACCAACGAGATCGCCAAGGACCTGGAGACCTCGCTGCCGCACGAGAACCCGCTGTGGAAGATGATCCACTCGGGTGCTCGAGGCAACCTGCTGCAGCTGCGCCAGATCGCGGCGATCCGTGGCCTGGTGGCGAACCCGAAGGGCGAGATCATTCCGCGGCCGATCAAGTCGAGCTACCGGGAGGGTCTGTCGGTACTGGAGTACTTCATCTCCACCCACGGTGCCCGTAAGGGTCTCGCCGACACCGCCCTGCGGACCGCCGACTCCGGTTACCTGACCCGTCGACTGGTCGACGTGTCGCAGGACGTCATCATCCGCGAGGAGGACTGCGGCACCGACCGGGCGATCACCATGCAGGTCGGTGAGCGGCTCGACGGCAAGCTGGTGGTGCACGAATTCGCCGAGACCGGCGTGCACGCCCGGACCCTCGCCGAGGACATCAAGGGCGCCGACGGCGAGGTCGTGGTCGAGCGCGGCGCGGACCTCAACTCGATCCTGGTGGACAAGCTGGTCGCCGCCGGGGTGGAGAACGTGCGGGTACGCAGCGTGCTCACCTGCGAGTCCAAGCTGGGCGTCTGCGGTGCCTGCTACGGGCGTTCCCTGCCCACCGGCAAGACGGTGGACATCGGCGAGGCGGTCGGCATCATCGCCGCCCAGTCGATCGGTGAGCCGGGCACCCAGCTGACGATGCGGACCTTCCACACCGGTGGTGTCGCCGGTGAGGACATCACCCAGGGTCTGCCCCGGGTGCAGGAGATCTTTGAAGCCCGGGTGCCGAAGGGCAAGGCGCCGATCGCCGACACCCCGGGCCGGGTGCGGATCGAGGACGGCGAACGGTCCCGGAAGATCGTCGTCATCCCGGACGACGGCAGCGACGAGATCGTCCACGACAAGGTCTCCAAGCGGGTCCGGCTGCGGGTGCACGACGGTGACCACGTCACCGTCGGCGAGAAGCTCACCGAGGGCACCATCGATCCGCACGAACTGCTGCGGATCCTCGGCCCGCGGGCGGTCCAGGTCCACCTGACCCAGGAGGTCCAGGAGGTCTACCGCTCGCAGGGTGTGCTGATCCACGACAAGCACATCGAGATCATCATCCGGCAGATGCTCAAGCGGGTGACGGTCATCGACTCCGGCGGCACCGAACTGCTGCCCGGTGTGCTCGTCGACCGCGCGGTCTTCGAGTCGGAGAACCGCCGGCTCGTCTCCGAAGGCGGCGAGCCCGCCGCCGGTCGGCCGATGCTCATGGGTATCACCAAGGCGTCGCTGGCCACCGACTCCTGGCTCTCGGCGGCCTCCTTCCAGGAGACCACCCGGGTGCTGACCGACGCGGCGATCAACGCCCGCAGCGACTCGCTGATCGGCCTCAAGGAGAACGTGATCATCGGTAAGCTCATCCCGGCCGGTACCGGCATCAGCAAGTACCGCAACATCCGGGTCGAGCCAACCGAGGAAGCGAAGGCGAAGGTCTACTCGATGACCGGCTACCCGGAGACCGACTACGGGTTCGGGCCGGCCAGCGGGCAGGCCGTACCGCTGGACGACTTCGATTTCGGTTCCTACCGCTGATCAGCGGCAGGTACGACTGTCCGGGCGCCTGTCCCACCGCGACCGCGGTGGGACAGGCGCCTTCAGCTTGTAGGCTGGCACCGTGCAGGTGACCCCGGTGCCCCAGGCCGCGCACCCGACGCCACGGCATCCGGCGGACCCCGACCCGGTGCGGTCCACCAAGGCCGGAGCCGTCTTCGCGCTCGGGTTGGTCGCGGCGCTCACCGGGCTGCTGGTCGGCGGCGTGGTGCCGGCCGTGGTGGCGCTGCTGCTGGCCAACCAGGCACGCCGGGAGGCGTACTCGTCGCGGGGTTACCTGACCGGGACGGGCTGGCTGCGCCGCGGCGAACGGCTGGCCTGGACGGGCCTGCTCCTCGCCGTCGTGACGCTGACCCTGGCGCTGGTACTCGGCATCTTCGACTGGGCCACCGGTCCGGTCGGACAGGACTTCGACCCCGGCATCGACTGACCGCTGCGGCACCCGGTCGGCCCGGGCGACCGGGTCGAGTCACCGGCTGGTCACGGACGACCGGCTGGGCCGGTCGCAGGACGAGGAGGAGCGCAGGTGACCCAGTTCCCGGGGTACGGGACCGCAACGTCGCCGGCCGGGCCGCCGCCCGGTGCCCGACCGGTGGCCCCGCCACCGCCGGAGGGACGGCTGTCGCCACGGCGGGTGGAGCCGGTGCCCGGCACGAGTTTCGGGCTGGTGCACCTGGAGGTACCGCCGGTGGTGTCCGGCCTGGCGGTGACGTCGTTGATCGCCGGGGTCATCTCGGTGCTGGTGTCGTTCACCGTCGGCTGCCTGGGCATGGCCGGCGCAGACGGCGGCTGGGGCGGTTGGGCTGCCGGGGCGTTCACCCTGCTCGGTGTCGCCTTCGGGGCCGCAGCCGTCGGTCTGGGCCTGCTCGGGCTGCGCCAGGTCCGGCAGACCGCGCCACCGCCGGCGGTGCGGTTCACCGGCCGCGGTCTGGCGATCGCCGGGATCAGTTGCGGCGGGGTGGGGCTGGCGGTGACCCTGTTCAGCTTCGCCGTCGCGCTCCTGCTGGTCGCCGCCTGACCATCGGTAGGAGCATCCGGCTGGGGCCAGTACGCCGCCCGCCGGGCCGGCACCCGGGCGAACCGGTACACTTGGTGATCGGAGCGGTCCGCTGCGGGCGGAGCAGACAGACGGCCGATCCGAGTCCGGGGTTCGGGTTCCGAGATTGCGAAGCCGGGGTCAGGAGTTCGGTGCCGCCGTTTTGACCTGCGCGCGCGTGGTGGGTACTCTACCCTCTTGTGCCCGGCCTGCCCGGGCAAGTCGTGCGTGCGCCCGATCCGGGCCGGCGGCCCGATCTGGGTCGATGGTCAACGGGCAGCGCAACGGCGAAGTGCAGATTCCGGTGGTTGACAGCTGACGGCCGGGTCCGCGTGCGGGCGACACGCCCGACCGCGGGTGTCGGTGCCCTGTCGGGTGGCCGGTCGGAGTGTAGGAGAGTCGGCCTGCGGGGCGGCTGAGGAAAAGTGCGGCCGCCCGTGCGGCCGGAGGGAGCAAAGGAACCCGGTGCCAACGATCCAGCAGCTGGTCCGCAAGGGCCGCCAGGACAAGACGAGCAAGACCAAGACGCCGGCGCTCAAGGGCAGCCCGCAGCGTCGTGGCGTGTGCACCCGTGTGTACACCACCACCCCCAAGAAGCCGAACTCCGCGCTGCGCAAGGTCGCTCGGGTGAAGCTGAGCAGCCAGATCGAGGTGACCGCCTACATCCCCGGCGTCGGCCACAACCTGCAGGAGCACTCCATCGTGCTGGTGCGCGGCGGCCGGGTAAAGGACCTCCCGGGCGTCCGCTACAAGATCGTCCGCGGTTCGCTGGACACCCAGGGTGTCCGCAACCGCAAGCAGGCTCGCAGCCGCTACGGCGCGAAGAAGGAGAAGAGCTGAGATGCCGCGTAAGGGCCCTGCTCCGCGTCGTCCCCTGGTCGCGGACCCGGTGTACAACTCCCCGCTGGTGACCCAGCTGGTCAACAAGATCCTGCTGCGGGGCAAGCGTCAGCTCGCCGAGCGGATCGTCTACGGCGCCCTGGAGGGCTGCCGGGAGAAGTCCGGCACCGACCCGGTCGTCACCCTCAAGCGCGCCATGGACAACGTGAAGCCGACCCTGGAGGTCCGCAGCCGCCGGGTCGGTGGCGCGACGTACCAGGTGCCGGTCGAGGTCCGCCCGTCCCGGGCGACCACCCTCGGGCTGCGCTGGCTGGTCCAGTACTCCAAGGCCCGCCGGGAGAAGACGATGATCGAGCGGCTGATGAACGAGCTGCTGGACGCGAGCAACGGTCTCGGCGCGGCGGTCAAGCGCCGCGAGGACACCCACAAGATGGCGGAGTCCAACAAGGCCTTCGCTCACTACCGCTGGTAGGCCGCTGTCATGCCCGCCGGCATAGCCGCGCAGACACAGTCGACGACGAGACGAAGTAGGGATTGAAGTGGCCGCCGTAGACGCGCTCGCCAAGGTACGCAACATCGGCATCATGGCGCACATCGATGCCGGTAAGACCACGACCACTGAGCGGATCCTGTTCTACACCGGTATCACGTACAAGATCGGTGAGGTCCACGAGGGCGCTGCCGTCATGGACTGGATGGAACAGGAGCAGGAGCGGGGCATCACCATCACCTCCGCCGCCACCAAGTGTGAGTGGAAGGGCCACACGATCCAGATCATCGACACGCCGGGCCACGTCGACTTCACGGTAGAGGTCGAGCGGTCGTTGCGGGTGCTCGATGGGGCGGTCGCAGTCTACGACGGCGTGGCCGGCGTGGAGCCGCAGACCGAGAACGTGTGGCGGCAGGCGGACAAGTACAAGGTCCCCCGGATGTGCTTCGTCAACAAGCTCGACCGGACCGGGGCCGACTTCTTCCGCTGCGTGCAGATGATGGTCGACCGGCTCAACGCCACCCCGCTGGTGCTGCAGATCCCGATCGGCCTCGAGAGCGGCCACATCGGTGTCGTCGACCTGGTCGAGATGCGGGCGCTCACCTGGCGTGGCGAGACGATGAAGGGTGAGGACTACGCGGTCGAGGAGATCCCGGCCGACCTCACCGACTCGGCCGCCGAGTGGCGGGAGAAGCTGCTGGAGACCCTCGCCGACGTGGACGACTCCATCATGGAGAAGTACCTCGAGGGTGAGGAGTTGTCGGTCGAGGAGATCAAGGCGGCGATCCGCCGGGCCACCCTCGCCGACAAGGGCAACCCGGTGCTGTGCGGTTCGGCGTTCAAGAACAAGGGCGTCCAGCCGATGCTGGACGCGGTGGTCGACTACCTGCCGTCGCCGCTGGACGTGCCGGCGATCGAGGGCACCGCGACGGACGGCGAGACCCCGATGCTGCGGAAGCCGTCGACGACGGAGCCGTTCTCCGGCCTCGCGTTCAAGATCCAGACCGACCGGCACCTCGGTAAGTTGACCTACGTACGGGTCTACTCCGGCACGCTGGACTCCGGGTCCCAGGTGATCAACTCCACCAAGGACCGCAAGGAGCGGATCGGCAAGATCTACCAGATGCACGCGAACAAGCGTGAGGAGCGGGCGACCGCGATCGCCGGCGACATCATCGCCGTCCAGGGCCTGAAGCAGACCACCACCGGCGACACCCTGTCCGACCCGGCGAACCCGGTCATCCTGGAGTCGATGACGTTCCCGGAGCCGGTCATCGAGGTGGCGATCGAGCCCAAGACAAAGGCCGACCAGGAGAAGCTCTCCACCGCTATCCAGCGGCTGGCCGAGGAGGACCCGACCTTCCGCGTCAAGAACGACGAGGAGACCGGGCAGACGGTCATCGCCGGCATGGGCGAGCTGCACCTGGACATCCTGGTCGACCGGATGCGCCGCGAGTTCAACGTCGAGGCCAACATCGGCAAGCCGCAGGTGGCGTACCGGGAGACCATCCGCCGGAAGGTGGAGAAGGTCGAGTACACCCACAAGAAGCAGACCGGTGGGTCCGGCCAGTACGCCCGGGTGATCATCAGTCTCGAGCCGCTGCCGCTGGACAACGAGGCGCCGACCTACGAGTTCGCCAACGCGGTGACCGGTGGCCGGGTGCCGCGGGAGTTCATCCCGTCGGTCGACGCCGGTGCCCAGGACGCCATGCAGTACGGCATCCTCGCCGGCTTCCCGCTGGTCGGGGTCAAGCTGACCCTGGTCGACGGGCAGTACCACGAGGTCGACTCGTCCGAGATGGCGTTCAAGATCGCCGGCTCGATGGCGCTCAAGGAGGCCGCCCGTCGGGCGGATCCTGCGCTGCTCGAGCCGATGATGGCCGTTGAGGTCACCTCTCCCGAGGAGAACATGGGTGACGTCATCGGCGACCTCAACTCCCGGCGTGGCATCATCCAGGCGATGGAGGAGCGCGGCGGAGCCCGCGTCGTCCGTGCCCTGGTGCCACTGTCGGAGATGTTCGGCTACGTCGGCGACCTGCGGTCGAAGACCCAGGGCCGGGCGAGCTACAGCATGCAGTTCGACTCCTACGCCGAAGTGCCGCAGAGCGTGGCGAAGGAGATCATCGCGAAGGCGACGGGCGAGTAACGGGTCGGGGAGCTGACCCTCCCCGGCCCGTCTCGGGCGAGCTGCATACCGGGCCTGAAGGCGTGACCGCCGCAAGACCCGAGCACTTCCCGGTCGCCGACACCGGACCGGAAAGGCTGTCGACAGAGTCCTAAGCGCCGAACGGCGCGCCGGGCGTACGAACCAAGAAGTCCACAGGAGGACACCAGTGGCGAAGGCGAAGTTCGAGCGGACTAAGCCGCACGTCAACATCGGCACCATTGGTCACATCGACCACGGTAAGACGACGCTGACGGCGGCCATCACCAAGGTCCTGCACGACAGGATGCCGGACCTCAACCCGTACACGCCGTTCGACGAGATCGACAAGGCGCCGGAGGAGAAGGCCCGCGGCATCACGATCTCGATCGCGCACGTCGAGTACCAGACCGAGGCGCGGCACTACGCGCACGTCGACTGCCCCGGGCACGCCGACTACATCAAGAACATGATCACCGGTGCCGCGCAGATGGACGGCGCGATCCTGGTGGTCGCGGCGACCGACGGCCCGATGCCGCAGACCCGCGAGCACGTGCTGCTGGCCCGTCAGGTCGGCGTCCCGTACATCGTCGTGGCGCTCAACAAGAGCGACATGGTCGACGACGAGGAGCTGCTCGAGCTGGTCGAGCTCGAGGTCCGTGAGTTGCTGTCGGCCCAGGAGTACCCGGGCGACGACCTGCCGGTGGTTCGGGTCTCCGCGCTGAAGGCGCTGGAGGGCGACGAGGAGTGGTCCGACAAGCTCATGGAGCTGATGAACGCGGTCGACACCGCGATCCCGCAGCCCGAGCGGGAGACCGAGAAGCCGTTCCTGATGCCGATCGAGGACGTCTTCACGATCACCGGTCGGGGCACCGTGGTGACCGGTCGCGCCGAGCGTGGCGTGCTCAAGCCGAACGAGGAGGTGGAGATCGTCGGCATCCGCGAGAAGTCGATGAAGACCACCTGCACCGGTATCGAGATGTTCCGCAAGCTGCTCGACGAGGCGCGGGCCGGTGAGAACGTCGGTCTGCTGCTGCGTGGTATCAAGCGCGAGGACGTCGAGCGCGGCATGGTGGTCATCAAGCCGGGTACCACCACCCCGCACACGGAGTTCGAGGCGACGGTCTACATCCTCTCCAAGGAGGAGGGTGGCCGGCACACCCCGTTCTTCCAGAACTACCGTCCGCAGTTCTACTTCCGGACCACCGACGTGACCGGTGTGGTCACGCTGCCGGAGGGCACCGAGATGGTCATGCCCGGTGACAACACCTCGATGAGCGTGAAGCTGATCCAGCCGATCGCCATGGAGGAGAACCTGAAGTTCGCGATTCGGGAGGGTGGCCGCACCGTCGGCGCCGGCCGGGTCACCAAGATCATCAAGTGAACTGGTAGCCCGATTGGCCTTGCCGTACCTCGGTACGGCATACTAGTCAGGTTGCGTCCGCGTAGGGTGGCTGGCTGCCCGGCAGTCAGCCACCCTCGCACGGCGTCCGGGGCAGATCTGCCGCGGCACCCGCACTGTTCGGCAGCGCACGGCTTTCGCCGTGTCGTCGACCGGGGTGCCGCCGGCCTGGCCCGGTGCCCAAGACCTCAGCGGTGGGGATCGTCTCCGCGTGGGGCCAGATCGCTCCGGAGTCCCGGGGCGGAGCCTGGTCAGCGGTTGCGACACGCCCGACCGCGGGGGTCGGACACCGAAATGAAACGGCAGCGCCGGGGTCCGACCGGCGGCATCCGCTCCGGCGAGCGGGCTCCATTGCGGGCGGAGAGAGAAGGAACAGAAGCCACCATGGCGGGACAAAAGATCCGCATCCGGCTCAAGGCCTATGACCACGAGGTCGTGGACTCCTCGGCGCGGAAGATCGTCGAGACGGTGACGCGCACCGGCGCTCAGGTCGCAGGCCCGGTGCCGCTGCCCACTGAGATCAACCGTTTCTGCGTCATCCGTTCGCCGCACAAGTACAAGGACTCGCGCGAGCACTTCGAGATGCGCACGCACAAGCGTCTGATCGACATCATCGACCCGACTCCGAAGACGGTCGATTCGCTGATGCGCCTCGACCTGCCGGCTGGCGTCGACATCGAGATCAAGCTGTAGGGACCGGACAATGGACAGGCAAGTGAAGGGCATCCTGGGCGCCAAGCTCGGCATGACCCAGGTCTGGGACAACAACCGGGTCGTCCCGGTGACGGTGGTGCAGGCCGGCCCGTGCGTGGTGACCCAGGTGCGGACCGCCGACAAGGACGGTTACTCCGCGGTCCAGCTCGCGTTCGGCGCGGTCGACCCGCGCAAGGTGAACAAGCCGGAATCCGGTCACTTCGCCAAGTCCGGCGTGGCGCCGCGGCGGCACCTGGTCGAGCTGCGCACCACGGACGCCAGCGAGTACGAGCTGGGTCAGGAGATCACCGTCGAGGCCTTCGAGCCGGGTGCCCGGATCGACGTCACCGGCCGGACCAAGGGCAAGGGATTCGCCGGTGTCATGAAGCGGCACGGCTTCCACGGCCTGCGGGCCAGCCACGGTGTCGAGCGTAAGCACCGCTCGCCCGGCTCGATCGGCGCCTGCGCGACCCCGGGACGCGTCTTCAAGGGCGTCAAGATGGCCGGCCGCATGGGCAGCGTGCGCTACACCGTGCAGAACCTCACCGTGCAGGCGGTCGACCCGGACAGCAACCTGCTGCTCGTCAAGGGCGCCATCCCGGGTCCGGCCGGCGCGCTGATCCTGGTCCGCAGCGCGGCGAAGGCGCAGGCGAAGAAGGGCGGTGCCGCCAAATGACGACCGTTGACGTCATCAACCCCGAGGGTGCCAAGAGCGGCACCGTCGACCTGCCGGGCGAGGTCTTCGACGTACAGGCCAACATCGCCCTGATGCACCAGGTCGTGGTCGCCCAGCTCGCCGCCGCGCGGCAGGGCACCCACAAGACCAAGACCCGTGGCGAGGTCGCCGGCGGCGGCAAGAAGCCGTACAAGCAGAAGGGCACCGGCCGCGCCCGGCAGGGCTCGATCCGCGCGCCGCAGTTCGCCGGCGGTGGCGTGGTGCACGGCCCGGTCCCGCGCGACTACAGCCAGCGGACCCCCAAGAAGATGAAGGCCGCCGCGCTGCGCGGTGCCCTCTCCGACCGGGCGCGCTCCGGGCAGCTGCACGTCGTGGAGGCGTTCGTCACCGGTGAGCAGCCGTCGACCAAGAGTGCGCTGGCCACGCTGCGCAAGGTCAGCTCCGCCAAGCGGGTGCTGGTCGTGCTCAGCGCGACCGACGAGCTCAACTGGCTGTCGCTGCGCAACCTGCGCAACAGCACGCCGCTGGTGCACCTCATCGAAGTGGGTCAGCTCAACACGTACGACGTGCTGGTCGCCGACGACGTGGTCTTCACCAAGGGAGCTCTCGACGAGTTCCTCGGTGTTCCGGCGCAGACCGAGGAGGGCGACAAGTGAGCACGATTGCCGACCCGCGCGACATCATCGTGGCGCCGGTGGTCTCGGAGAAGAGCTACGCCGAGCTCAACCGGAACTGGTACACGTTCCTGGTCCACCCGGACGCCAACAAGACCCAGATCAAGATCGCGATCCAGCAGATCTTCGACGTCCGCGTGCTGACCGTGAACACGCTCAACCGCGAGGGCAAGCGCAAGCGCACCCGGACCGGCTTCGGTCAGCGTAAGGCGACCAAGCGGGCGATGGTGAAGCTGGCCGACGGTGACCGTATCGAGGCCTTCGGCGGCCCGGTCAGCTGAGGGGTGTAGACAATGCCAATCCGTAAGTACAAGCCGACGACGCCGGGCCGCCGTGGTTCGTCCGTCGCCGACTTCGCCGAGATCACCCGGTCCACACCGGAGAAGTCGTTGCTGGTGCCGCTGCCCAAGAAGGGCGGTCGGAACACGCACGGCCGGATCACCGCCCGGCACCACGGCGGTGGACACAAGCGCCAGTACCGGCTGATCGACTTCAAGCGGGTCGACAAGGACGGCGTACCGGCCAAGGTCGCGCACATCGAGTACGACCCGAACCGGACCGCACGGATCGCGCTGCTGCACTACGCCGACGGCGAGAAGCGCTACATCATCGCGCCGAAGGACCTGAAGCAGGGCGACGCCGTTGAGTCCGGCCCCGGCGCCGACATCAAGCCCGGCAACAACCTGCCGCTGCGCAACATCCCGGTCGGTTCCACCATCCATGGTGTGGAGCTGCGACCGGGTGGCGGTGCCAAGCTGGCCCGCTCGGCCGGCACCGGCATCCAGCTGCTCGGCCGGGAGGGTGCCTACGCGACGCTGCGGATGCCCTCCGGCGAGATCCGCCGGGTCGACGTGCGCTGCCGGGCCACCATCGGTGAGATCGGCAACGCCGACCAGTCAAACATCAACTGGGGCAAGGCGGGCCGCATGCGGTGGAAGGGCAAGCGCCCGACCGTCCGTGGCGTCGCGATGAACCCGGTCGACCACCCGCACGGTGGTGGTGAGGGCAAGACCTCCGGTGGTCGCCACCCGGTGAACCCGAAGGGCAAGCCGGAGGGCCGGACCCGTCGTAAGGGCCAGCCGAGTGACCGGCTGATCGTCCGCCGCCGCTACGCCACCCGCAAGCGCGGCTAGAAGGAGTCTGGTAGCACATGCCTCGCAGCCTGAAGAAGGGCCCGTTCGTCGACGACCACCTGATGAAGAAGGTGGAGACGCAGAACGACAAGGGCTCCAAGAACGTCATCAAGACCTGGTCGCGGCGCTCGACGATCACCCCGGAGATGCTCGGGCACACGATCGCCGTGCACGACGGGCGCAAGCACGTCCCGGTGTTCATCACCGAGTCGATGGTCGGGCACAAGCTCGGCGAGTTTGCCCTGACCCGCACCTTCAAGGGTCACGAGAAGGACGACCGCAAGAGCCGTCGGCGCTGAGTCGCGGGCACGGATAGAGGATCAAGGGGTTACAGCGATGCCAGTGAAGGGCGACGCTCCGGTGCTTCCGGGCGCGCGGGCGGTTGCGCGGTACGTGCGCATCTCGCCGATGAAGGCGCGTCGGGTGGTCGACCTCGTCCGCGGTCTGCCCGCGAAGGAGGCACTCACCGTCCTGCAGTTCGCGCCGCAGGCCGCCAGTGAGCAGGTGTACAAGGTCCTGGCCAGCGCGATCGCCAACGCCGAGAACAACGAGCAGCTGGACCCCGACGCGCTGCTGGTCAGCGAGGCGTTCGTGGACGAGGGTCCGACGCTGAAGCGGTTCCGGCCGCGGGCGCAGGGCCGGGCGTACCGGATTCGCAAGCGGACCTGCCACATCACCATCGCGGTGGAGGCCGTCGCCGCGGCGAAGCCGACGCGGCGGGCGACCAAGGCGCAGCCGGCGAAGGCCGCGAAGCAGGCCCAGCCGGCCGAGGCGGCGACGACCGACGCGCAGCCGGCGGCCGTGGAGCAGACCGAGAGCACGGCGCAGGGCGGCGCGACCGCGAACGAGCCGGCCGGCGGCAAGCAGAGCAGCACGGAGGGTGCCGAGTAATGGGTCAGAAAGTTCACCCGCACGGGTTCCGGCTCGGCATCTCGACCGACTGGAAGTCGCGCTGGTACGCGGAGAAGCTGTACAAGGACTACATCGCCGAGGACGTCAAGATCCGCCGGATGATGTCCAGCGGCCTCGAGCGGGCCGGTATCTCCAAGGTCGACATCGAGCGGACCCGCGACCGGGTCCGGGTCGACATCCACACCGCCCGCCCGGGCATCGTCATCGGCCGTAAGGGCGCCGAGGCGGACCGGATCCGGGGCAAGCTGGAGAAGCTCACCGGCAAGCAGGTGCAGCTCAACATCCTCGAGGTGAAGAGCCCCGAGTCGGACGCACAGCTGGTCGCGCAGGGCGTCGCCGAGCAGTTGGCCAGCCGGGTCAGCTTCCGGCGGGCGATGCGTAAGGCCATGCAGTCGGCGATGAAGAACCCGATCGTCAAGGGCATCCGGGTGCAGGTCTCCGGCCGGCTCGGCGGTGCGGAGATGAGCCGTACCGAGTTCTACCGCGAGGGTCGGGTGCCGCTGCACACGCTGCGGGCCAACATCGAGTACGGCTTCTTCGAGGCCCGGACCACCTTTGGCCGGATCGGCGTCAAGGTGTGGATCTACAAGGGCGACGCGGTCCCGGGGCGGGAGGCTCCGGCCGAGGCGCCCAGCCGTCCCCGCCGGGAGCGGCCGGACCGGCCCCGTCGCGGGCGTTCCGGCTCCAGCGGGACGACCGCCGGTGGTACCGAGGCTGGCCGGGCGGCCGCCGCGGAGATCTCCGGTGGCCCGTCGACCACGACCAGCAGTGCCGCGCCGGCTGATGCCGCGCCGGCCACTCCGGCCGCTTCGGCCGGAGCGGACAGCTCAGCGCAGGAGGGCTGACAGATGCTGATCCCGCGCAAGCCCCCGAAGGGCTTCCGCAAGCCGCATCACCCGAGCCGTACTGGCGCCGCCAAGGGCGGCACCCGGGTGGTGTTCGGCGAGTTCGGTATCCAGGCGCTCGAGCCGGCGTATGTGACCAACCGTCAGATCGAGTCGGCCCGTATCGCCATGACCCGCCACATCAAGCGTGGTGGCAAGGTCTGGATCACGGTCTTCCCCGACCAGGCGTTGACCAAGAAGCCGGCCGAGACCCGGATGGGGTCCGGTAAGGGCTCGCCCGAGTGGTGGGTCGCCAACATCAAGCCGGGACGGGTGCTCTTCGAGATGTCCTTCCCGAACGAGCAGATCGCGCGTGAGGCGATGCGTCGTGCGATCCACAAGCTCCCGATGAAGTGCCGCATCGTGACGCGCGAAGTGGGTGAAAGCTGATGGCAGCGGGCGTTTCGGCCGCCGAGCTGCGTGACCTCTCCGAAGAGGAGCTGGTCACGAAGCTGCGGGAGGCCAAGGCGGAGCTGTTCAACCTCCGCGTGCAGGCCGCGACCGGTCAGCTGGACAACAACCGCCGGCTGCAGGTCATCCGTCGGGAGATCGCCCGGATCTACACGATCATGCGTGAGCGTGAGTTGGGACTCTCCGCCGCGCCGACTGAGGTGGCTGCATCATGAGTGAGAACACCGCCCCCGAGCAGGGCGCAACGGTCGTCCGGGCCCGCCGCAAGGTTCGCGAAGGGCTCGTGGTCAGCGACAAGATGGAGAAGACCGTCGTCGTCGAGGTCGAGGACCGGGTCAAGCACCGGCTGTACGGCAAGGTCATGCGCCGTACCAGCAAGCTGAAGGCACACGACGAGCAGAACGCGTGCGGGGTCGGTGACCGGGTGCTGCTGATGGAGACCCGGCCGCTGTCCGCCACCAAGCGGTGGCGGGTCGTCGAGATCCTCGAGAAGGCGAAGTAGCCGGGCGACCCGTCCGCCGCCGTCGCGCGGCGTTCGGGTCGGTCGGGTCCGGATGGCAGCCCGCGCGTAGCGCGGACCAGGTTCTTCCAAGCTCCGGGTGACCGGAGGACTGGCAGACATAGGAGATAGACGTGATCCAGCAGGAGTCGCGACTGCGTGTCGCCGACAACACGGGTGCCCGGGAGATCCTGTGCATCCGGGTGCTCGGTGGCTCCGGTCGGCGCTACGCAGGCATCGGCGACGTGATCGTCGGGACGGTCAAGGACGCGATTCCCGGCGCCGGCGTGAAAAAGGGCGACGTGGTGAAGGCCGTCGTGGTCCGGACCGCGAAGGAGAAGCGGCGGCCGGACGGGTCGTACATCCGCTTCGACGAGAACGCTGCCGTCATCATCAAGGACGGTGGGGACCCGCGCGGTACCCGCATCTTCGGCCCGGTCGGGCGTGAGCTGCGGGACAAGCGGTTCATGAAGATCATTTCTTTGGCGCCGGAGGTGCTGTGACCGTGAAGGTGAAGAAGGGCGACACGGTCGTCGTCATCGCCGGTAAGGACAAGGGTGCCAAGGGCAAGGTCATCGCGGCCTACCCGCGGCAGGACAAGGTCCTCGTCGAAGGCGTGAACCGGATCAAGAAGCACACCCGCATCCAGACCACCCAGCGCGGCGGGCAGACCGGTGGCATCGTCACCCAGGAAGCTCCGATCCACGTCTCGAACGTGCAGGTGCTCGACTCCGACGGCAAGCCGACCCGGGTCGGTTACCGGTTCGACGACAGCGGCCAGAAGGTGCGGATCGCGCGTAGCAACGGTAAGGACCTGTGATGACCACCGCTACCCAGACCAGGCCGGCGCCGCGCCTCAAGCAGCGGTACCGCGAGGAGACCATCGCGCAACTGCGTGAGCAGTTCCAGTACGCGAACCCGATGCAGGTTCCGGGGCTCGTCAAGATCGTCGTGAACATGGGTGTCGGCGAGGCCGCTCGGGACGCCAAGCTGATCGACGGTGCCATGCGTGACCTGGCCACCATTACCGGCCAGAAGCCGCAGGTGCGGCGGGCAACCAAGTCGATCGCGCAGTTCAAGCTCCGTGAGGGGATGCCGATCGGCGCGAAGGTCACCCTGCGCGGTGACCGGATGTGGGAGTTCCTGGACCGGCTGCTGTCCATCGCGCTGCCCCGAATCCGGGACTTCCGCGGGCTGGACGGTCGCAAGCTCGACGGCAACGGCAACTACACGTTCGGGCTTACCGAGCAGTCGGTGTTCCACGAGATCGACCAGGACCGGATCGACCGCACCCGGGGCATGGACATCACGGTGGTCACCACCGCCAAGACCGACGACGAGGGCCGGGCGCTGCTCAAGCTCCTGGGCTTCCCGTTCAAGGAGAACTGAGCTATGGCCAAGAAGGCGCTGATCATCAAGGCCGCCGCGAAGCCGAAGTTCTCGGTGCGCGCGTACACCCGTTGCCAGCGGTGCGGGCGGCCCAAGGCGGTCTACCGCAAGTTCGGCCTCTGCCGGGTCTGCATCCGGGAGATGGCGCACCGCGGTGAGCTGCCCGGTGTGTCGAAGGCTTCCTGGTAACCCCACCTTGACAGGTCTTCGCCGTAGGCCCGGTGGTACAGCCACCGGGAACCCCGGCGAGAAAGGTTGACGAGACCCATGACGATGACCGACCCGATCGCAGACATGCTGACCCGTCTGCGCAACGCCAACCAGGCGTACCACGACCGGGTGACGATGCCGTACTCGAAGGTCAAGGCGAACATCGCCGAGGTCCTCAAGGCCGAGGGATACATCTCGACCTGGCAGGTCGAGGACCCTGCGGAGGGTGCCGTCGGCCGGCGGCTGGTGGTCGATTTGAAGTACGGCCAGAACCGGGAGCGCAGCCTCGCCGGGATCAAGCGCGTGTCCAAGCCGGGTCTGCGGGTGTACGCCAAGTCGGATGAGCTGCCCCGAGTGCTCGGCGGCCTGGGCGTGGCGATCATTTCGACGTCCCAGGGGCTGCTCACCGACCGGCAGGCCCGTAAGCGGAGCGTGGGCGGGGAAGTCCTCGCCTTCGTCTGGTAATCGGGAGACTGGTAACAATGTCGCGTATTGGACGTAAGTCGATCCCGGTACCGGCCGGCGTCGATGTCAAGATCGATGGCCAGACCGTCACGGTCAAGGGCCCCAAGGGCGAGCTGTCGCACGTCCTGCCCGAGTCGATCACCGTTGAGCGGACCGAGGACGGTCAGCTCCAGATCAACCGGGCCAACGACGAGCGCCAGGCCAAGGAACTGCACGGGCTGAGCCGTACCCTGGTGTCGAACATGGTCATCGGGGTGACCGACGGTTACCGCAAGACCCTGGAGATCGCGGGTACGGGTTACCGGGTCACCGCCAAGGGCAAGGACCTGGAGTTCGCTCTCGGGTTCTCGCACCCGGTGCTGGTGCCGGCCCCGGAGGGGATCACCTTCACCGTGGAGCGGCCGACGCTGTTCCACGTGGCCGGGATCAACAAGTGGCAGGTCGGTGAGGTCGCCGCCAACATCCGGAAGATCCGCCCGCCGGAGCCGTACAAGGGCAAGGGCGTGAAATACCAGGGCGAGGTCATCCGCCGCAAGGCCGGAAAGGCAGGTAAGAAGTGAGCGCGAGGAGCGAGCTTGCGAGCCCCGCAGTCGCGAACGGAGGCGGGTTCCGATGAGCGCCACACTGTTGAAGCGTCGGGCGGGCGGCAGCGTCTCCGCGCGGCGTGCCATCGGGCGGGCGCGCCGGCACTTCCGGGTGCGCAAGAACCTCAGTGGGACCGCGCAGCGGCCGCGCCTGGTGGTCACCCGTTCCCTGAAGCACATGGTCGCCCAGATCGTCGACGACACCAAGGGTCACACCCTGGCGTCCGCGTCGACCATGGACGCGTCGCTGCGGGGTACCGCGGGTGCCAAGAGCGAACTGGCCGGCAAGGTGGGCGAGCTGCTCGCCGAGCGGGCCAAGGCGGCAGGTATCTCCAAGGTCGTGTTCGACCGTGGGGGCAACCGGTACGCGGGGCGGATCGCCGCGCTGGCCGACGCTGCCCGCGAAGCCGGACTCGAGTTCTAGCGGCCGTCTGATGCCTGTCCAGACGCAAATCGAAGCAAACCCCGTCACGAGTAGGAAGGAAGGCTGCTGATGCCAGGTCAACAGCGTCGTGGCGGCGGGTCCGGTGGCAACGAAGGTGGTCGCCGCGACAACCGCCGTGAGGGCGGTCGCGGCAACGCGCCCGTCGAGAAGACCCCACACCTGGAGCGCGTCGTCGCGATCAACCGGGTCGCCAAGGTCGTGAAGGGCGGTCGGCGTTTCAGCTTCACCGCCCTGGTGATCGTGGGCGACGGCGACGGCACGGTCGGCGTGGGTTACGGCAAGGCCAAGGAGGTGCCGGCGGCGATCGCCAAGGGCGTCGAGGAGGCCAAGAAGCACTTCTTCAAGGTGCCCCGGATCGCCGCGTCGATCCCGCACCCGGTGCAGGGCGAGGACGCCGCCGGCGTGGTCCTGTTGAAGCCGGCGAGTGCCGGTACGGGTGTGATCGCCGGTGGCCCGGTGCGTGCGGTGCTGGAGTGCGCGGGCATCCACGACGTGCTCTCCAAGAGCCTCGGCTCGTCGAACCCGATCAACATCGTGCACGCCACGGTCGCCGCGCTGAAGAGCCTGGAGTCGCCGGAGGCGGTCGCCACCCGGCGTGGCCTGCCGGTCGAGGACGTGGCCCCAGCCGCGATGCTCGCGTCCCGCGCGGGCGCAGGGGCGTGACAGCGAAGATGAACGGAGGGCGGCTGTGATGGCACGTCTGAAGGTGACCCAGGTCCGGTCCGGGATCGGGACCAAGCGCAACCAGCGGGAGTCGCTGCGGTCGCTCGGTCTCAAGCGGATCAACGACGTGGTGGTCAAGGAGGACCGGCCCGAGATTCGGGGCATGATCTTCACCGTGAACCACCTCGTGAAGGTCGAGGAGGTCGAGTAATGGCGATCAAGGTCCACCACCTCCGGCCGGCGCCGGGGGCCAAGACCGCGAAGACCCGGGTGGGCCGCGGTGAGGGCTCCAAGGGCAAGACCGCCGGTCGGGGCACCAAGGGCTCCAAGGCCCGCAAGAACATCCCGGCGGCGTTCGAGGGTGGGCAGATGCCCATCCACATGCGTCTGCCGAAGCTGAAGGGCTTCAAGAACCGGTTCAAGGTCGTCTACCAGGTGGTCAACCTGGACCGGTTGGCGGAGCTCTTCCCGAACGGTGGTGAGGTCGGTCCGCAGCAGTTGGCCGAGTCCGGCGCGGTCCGTAAGGGCCAGCCGGTCAAGGTGCTGGGCAGCGGCGACCTCGGTGGTGTGTCTCTCCAGGTGTCGGCGCACGCGTTCAGCGGGTCGGCCAAGGAGAAGATCACCGCAGCTGGCGGCTCGGTCACCGAGCTCTGAACACCCAGCTTGGACGTGGCGCTCGCTCAGTTGTCCGCGACTGACGGGCGCCACGGCCTACTGGTGAAGCCTCCGTCCCGTTAATATCGGGACCGGTGTATGTTCTAGGGCACGCCTGCCCAGACCGACGCCGGACTGTTAGAGTCCGATGCCAGCCATGGATATCGGGCGCTCCGCACCCACCCGACCCGCCAGAACATCCGGCGGCCGCCTCGCGCAGGAGGAAGAAGTTGCTCTCCGCCTTTCTCAGTGCGTTCCGCACGCCTGACCTGCGCAAGAAGCTGCTGTTCACGGTCTTCATCGTCGCGATCTACCGGCTCGGCGCCACGCTGCCGAGCCCAGGCGTGTCGTACGGCAACGTGCAGCAGTGCATCACCGCCATGGAGTCCGGGGACTCCAGCGGGGTCTTCACCCTGCTGAACCTCTTCTCCGGCGGTGCGTTGCTGTCCCTGTCCGTCTTCGCGCTGGGCATCATGCCCTACATCACCGCGTCGATCATCCTGCAGCTGCTCACCGTGGTGATTCCACGGTTGGAGCAGCTCCGCAAGGAGGGGCAGTCCGGCCAGGCCAAGATCACCCAGTACACCCGTTACCTGACCCTGGGCCTGGGCATCCTGCAGGCCTCGGCGTTCGTTGCGCTGGCCCGATCCGGGCAGCTGTTCAACAACATGTGCGACCAGTGGCCGATCATCCCCGACGGGACCGGCCTACCGACCTGGCTGACGCTCAGCGTGCTGGTCATCACGATGACCGCCGGCACCGGCATGGTGATGTGGCTCGGCGAGCTGATCACCGACCGGGGCGTCGGCAACGGCATGTCGGTGCTGATCTTCACCTCGATCGCGGCGCGACTGCCCAGCGAGGGGTGGGCGATCAAGAACACCCACGGCTGGGGCATGTTCGGCCTGGTGATCGTGCTGGTTCTGGTGGTCATCACCGCGGTGGTCTTCATCGAGCAGGCGCAGCGCCGGATCCCGGTGCAGTACGCCAAGCGGATGATCGGCCGGCGGATGTACGGCGGCACCTCGACCTACATCCCGTTGAAGGTCAACCAGGCCGGTGTCATCCCGGTGATCTTCGCCTCGTCGGTGCTCTACCTGCCGCAGCTCGGGCTGCAGTTCTTCGATCCGAACGACCCTGGTCAGGTCCAGGCGTGGATCCAGAACAACCTGGCGAACCCGACCAGCCCGATCTACATCGTCACGTACTTCTTTATGATCATCTTCTTCACGTACTTCTACGTGTCGATCACGTTCAACCCGACCGAGGTCGCGGAGAACATGAAGAAGTACGGTGGCTTCGTGCCCGGCATCCGGCCGGGCCGGCCCACGGCCGAGTACCTCGACTTCATCCTCAGCCGGATCACCCTCCCCGGTGCGCTCTACCTCGGCCTCATCTCCGTCCTGCCGAACTTCTTCTTCATCTGGCTGGACAGCGACCAGTACGTGAACTTCCCGTTCGGTGGCACCGCCGTGCTCATCATGGTCGGTGTCGGTCTGGAAACCGTGAAGCAGATCGAGAGCCAACTCATGCAGCGCAACTACGAAGGGTTCCTCCGGTAGATGAGGCTGGTACTGGTCGGTCCCCCCGGGGCGGGGAAGGGGACCCAGGCCGAGTTCATCGCCGCTCACCTGGTCGTGCCCAAAATCTCGACCGGGGACATCTTCCGGGCCAACGTCTCCCAGGGCACGCCACTGGGTGTCGAGGCTAGGCGATACATGGACGCCGGCAAGCTGGTTCCGGACGAGGTGACCATCAACATGGTCCGGGACCGGCTGGCCGAGCCGGACGCCGCCGAAGGCTTCCTGCTCGACGGCTTCCCGCGAACCACTCCGCAGGCAGCCGCGCTGGACAAGCTGCTGGCCGACCTCGGCACCGCGCTTGATCTGGTGCTGGAGCTGGTCGTCGACGACGACGAGGTGATCCGGCGGCTGTCCGGCCGGCGTACCTGTCGGGGCTGTGGCAAGATCTGGCACGTCGAGTTCGACGCGCCGGCGACCGAGGGCCGCTGTGACCGGTGCGGTGCCGAGCTGTTCCAGCGCGACGACGACAAGCCGGAGACCATTGCCCAGCGCCTGGTGGAGTACGCCGACAAGACCGCGCCGCTGGTCGACTTCTACGGGGCCCAGGGCAAGCTGGTCGGGATCGACGCCACCGGGCCGGTCGAGGACGTCACCGTACGCGCGATCGACGCCCTGCGTTCGTACGGCGGGTAGCGCCCGATGCGCCGCCAGCAGCTGGACATCCAGCTGAAGACTCCGGAGCAGATCGACCGGATGCGGGCCGCCGGTCTGGTGGTCGCTGACGCACTGGCCCGGATGCGGGCGGCGATCGCCCCCGGCGTCTCCACCGCCGATCTGGACGCCATCGCCGCTGCGACGATCCGCGACGCCGGTGCGGTTCCGTCGTTCAAGGGCTACCACGGCTACCCGGCGACCATCTGCTCCTCGGTCAACGAGCAGGTGGTGCACGCGATCCCGGCCGCCGGGCAGGTGCTGCGCGACGGCGACGTCATCTCGGTCGACTGCGGTGCGGTGCTGGATGGCTGGCACGGCGACGCGGCCTTCACCGCGCCGGTCGGGGAGGTGCGTCCGGAACTGCTGCGGATGATCACGGTCGCCGAGGACGCGCTGTGGGCCGGAATCGCCGCTGCGGCGCGCGGTGCGGTCAGCGGCCGTGGCCGGCTCACCGACATCTCGTACGCGGTGGAGCGGGCGATCCGGGCGGGCGGCCGGTACGGCATCGTCGAGGGCTACGGCGGCCACGGGATCGGCACCGAGATGCACCAGGACCCGCACGTGCTCAACTACGGCCGGCCGGGTAAGGGCCCGCGCCTGGTCCCGGGGATGGCGCTGGCCATCGAGCCGATGATCACCGAGGGGTCGGCCCGCACCGACGAGCTGGCCGACGGCTGGACGGTGGTGACCCGGGACGGGTCGATGGCGGTGCACGTCGAGCATTCGATGGCGCTGCTGCCGGACGGCGTCTGGGTGTTGACCGAGCCGGACGGCGGGCGTTCCCGGCTCGGCGATCTGGTGACCGCCCGTCAGCCGGCCGATTCCCGACGCTGACCCGGGGCCTGCCCCGGCTCCGGCCGCCCCCTGGTCAGGTGCCGGTCTGGTCGGGCTGGCACCGGGGTGTCAAGCTGGTAGCCATGGATCGGCGGGACGGGATGCGGGCGGCCGACGCCGACCGGGAGGCAGTGGCCGAACGGTTGCGCAACGCGCTGAGCGAGGGTCGACTGGATCTTGCCGAGTTCGACGAGCGGTTGCAGCTGGCCTACGCGGCGAAGACGTACGGTGATCTGGACGGACTGCTCGACGATCTGCCACCGGTGACCGCCGCCGGACGCTCCCAGTTGGTGCCGGTCGTCGCCGACGGGTTGCCGGCCGAGTTGACTCCCGGCCCGGACGGCCGCTACCCCGGTGCGACCCGCCGGTGGCTGGTCAACGAGTGGGACGGGTACGGGACGGCGGTCGGGATCACCATCGCGATCTGGGCGGTGACCTGCGTCATGAGTCAGGACCTGCGGTACTTCTGGCCGGGCTGGGTGGCCGGCCCGTGGGGCGCGGTGCTGCTGGTGACCACCGTGCTGGGTCTGATCAAGGGCGAGCCGCAACAGTGTGCGGCCAAGCAGGCCCGGCGGCACCTGGCTAAGCAGGAGAAGGCGGAACGCAAGCGGCTTGAGCAGGAGTCCGGCGGGGCCGACGGTCCGGCCCCGGGCCAGGGGTAGCCACCCGGCCGCACACCGGAGGCCAAGCGGTCGGCCGGCGACCGAAGGCCTGACCGGCGCCCGGCGCCCGGCGCCCGGCGCCCGGCGGCTGAAGGCCTGACCGACGCCCGGCGGGTCGCCGGTAAACTCCCTGATCCTGCTGCTTTGTCGGGTATGCTGACCCGCAGCAGCGCGTGGTTTGCTGTCCGCGTGACAACCCGCGTACACTGATAGGTCGGCGCACAGCGTCCACTCCGGCGTGCCTGCTCTGCGCTTCGGCAGGCCGTGTCTGATCGGGTGTCGCCTGGGTTTCGGTAACCCGGGCCGAGCCCGTCGTCAGACGTCTGGAGCCGCGGCTGGCGCGGTCGAATCGGTACGGTCGGCAGGCCGGACGGGTCCGTCCGCGAATGGTGTTGTGAGCCGATCCCGAGCAACCGACGTCAGGACAGCGGAGGACATGCCGAAAAAAGACGGGGCCATCGAGATCGAAGGTCGAGTGATCGAGCCACTACCGAACGCAATGTTCCGGGTGGAGCTCGCCAACGGCCACAAGGTGCTGGCTCACATCAGCGGCAAGATGCGGCAGCACTACATCCGCATCCTGCCCGAGGACCGGGTCGTCGTCGAGCTTTCGCCGTACGACCTGACCCGCGGGCGCATCGTCTATCGCTACAAGTAACCGCCTGACGGCGGCCGGGGCGTCCCGTGTCCGTCCTCAAGCCCGCACCGTGTACGCGGCCGGGCGTCAACGGAAGTAAGGCAAACCGTGAAGGTCAAGCCGAGCGTCAAGAGGATCTGCAACAAGTGCCGGGTGATCCGCCGGCACGGCCGGGTGATGGTGATCTGCACCGACCCGCGGCACAAGCAGCGCCAGGGCTGACCCCGAGCCGACCGGCAGGAGCCGGGCCGGCGACGGGGCGGTTCAGGCGGCCGATCGCACAACAGCACATGCTCGTCCCAGCCGCGAGCACCCGGTGACCATGTCGCCGTGTCCGTGGCGCAACCCCCGGTCGGAGGCCGGGGCCCGGCATGCCGGCCCACCCAGCTGGGTGGTCGGCGAGGGCAGCCGGGGTGGGGCGGGCTCAGACCTCCGTGCACACCACTTGAGGAGTACGCCCGCACATGGCACGTCTAGTCGGCGTGGATCTGCCCCGCGAGAAGCGGATGGAGATCGCGCTCACCTACATCTTCGGGATCGGCCGGACCCGTTCGATCGCCACGCTTGCCGCGACTGGCATCGACCCGAACAAGCGGGTCCGGGACCTCACCGACGAGGAGCTGGTCCAGCTCCGGGATCACATCGAGGCCAGCTTCAAGGTCGAGGGTGATCTGCGTCGGGAGGTTGCCGCAGACATCCGCCGCAAGGTGGAGATCGGCTGCTACGAGGGCATCCGGCACCGCCGCGGGTTGCCCGTGCACGGCCAGCGCACCCGGACCAACGCCCGGACCCGCAAGGGCCCGAAGCGGACCGTCGCCGGCAAGAAGAAGCCGGGCAAGAAGTAGTCCTGGCCGCCGCCGGGCTCGCCCGGATACCTCGATCGTTCAATAGGAGCGCAGAAAACTTATGCCACCGAAGGCTCGCGCTGGAGCCGCTGTCAAGAAGGTCCGGCGCAAGGAACGCAAGAACGTCGCCCACGGGCAGGCGCACATCAAGAGCACCTTCAACAACACCATCGTCTCGATCACCGACCCGACCGGTGCGGTGATCTCCTGGGCCTCCGCCGGCCAGGTCGGTTTCAAGGGCTCCCGCAAGTCGACGCCGTTCGCCGCGCAGTTGGCCGCCGAGGCCGCCGCCCGGCGGGCGATGGAGCACGGCATGCGCAAGGTCGACGTCTTCGTCAAGGGCCCCGGCTCCGGCCGGGAGACCGCCATCCGTTCGTTGCAGGCCGTCGGCCTGGAGGTCGGGCAGATCTCCGATGTCACGCCGCAGCCGCACAACGGGTGCCGTCCGCCGAAGCGTCGCCGGGTCTGAGAGGTTAGGAAGAGATGGCTCGTTACACGGGTGCTGACTGCCGCCGTTGCCGGCGGGAGAAGATGAAGCTGTTCCTCAAGGGCAGCAAGTGCGATGGGCCGAAGTGCCCGTTCGAATCCCGGCCCTTCCCACCCGGCCAGCACGGCCGCGGCCGGACCAAGGAGACCGAGTACCTCCTCCAGCTGCGGGAGAAGCAGAAGGCCCGCCGGGTGTACGGCGTGCTGGAGAAGCAGTTCCGCGGCTACTACGAGGAAGCAGTGGCCAAGCAGGCGAAGACCGGTGAGGTGCTGCTGCAGATCCTGGAGTCCCGGCTGGACAACGTCGTGTACCGGGCTGGCTACGCCAAGTCCCGGGACATGGCGCGCCAGCTGGTCAAGCACGGGCACTTCATGGTCAACGGCAAGAAGGTCGACATCCCCTCGTTCCGCGTCAAGGAGCACGACATCGTCGAGGTGCGGACGAAGTCGAAGGAGCTGACCCCGTTCCTGGTCGCCCAGGGCGAGGCCGGTTCCAAGACCGTCCCGGCCTGGCTGGAGGCGATCCCCAGCCAGATGAAGATCCTCGTGCACTCCATGCCGGCGCGTCAGACGATCGACACGCAGGTTCAGGAGCAGCTGATCGTCGAGCTCTACTCGAAGTGAGCCACCCCCGTCGACGGGGGTCGCGGTCGACCGGCGTCACCGACGTACGGCACCGGCCCGGCCCCCGTCGACGGGCGCACGACCGACGGGCGTCATATAGCGGTCGCCCCGACCCAAGGAGAAGTACGTGCTCATCAGCCAGCGGCCGACTCTGTCCGAGGAGTCGATCAGCGACACGAGGTCCCTGTTCACCATCGAGCCGTTGGAGCCGGGTTTCGGCTACACGCTCGGCAACTCGCTGCGGCGTACGCTGCTCAGCTCCATTCCGGGCGCGGCGGTCACCAGCATCAAGATCGACGGCGTGCTGCACGAGTTCACCACGATCCCCGGCGTCAAAGAGGACGTGGTCGAGCTGGTCATGAACGTCAAGGAGCTGTGCGTCAGCTCCGAGCACGACGAGCCGGTCAGCATGTACCTGCGCAAGCAGGGCCCCGGTGACGTGACCGCCGGTGACATCCAGCCGCCGGCCGGGGTCTCGGTACACAACCCGGACCTCAAACTGGCCACCCTCAACGGCAAGGGCCGCCTCGACATGGAGCTCACCGTCGAGCGGGGCCGCGGGTACGTCACCGCCGCGCAGAACAAGCAGGCGGGCGCCGAGATCGGCCGGATCCCGGTCGACTCGATCTACTCGCCGGTGCTCAAGGTCACCTACCGGGTGGAGGCGACCCGGGTCGAGCAGCGGACCGACTTCGACCGGCTGATCATCGACGTCGAGACCAAGGCGTCGATCGGGCCGCGTACCGCGCTGGCCTCGGCCGGCTCCACCCTGGTCGAGCTGTTCGGCCTGGCCCGCGAGCTGGACGAGACCGCTGAGGGCATCGACATCGGGCCGTCGCCGCAGGACGCCCAGCTGGCCGCCGACCTGGCGCTGCCGATCGAGGAGCTGGACCTGACCGTACGGTCGTACAACTGCCTCAAGCGCGAGGGCATCAACAGCGTCGGCGAGCTGATCGGGCGGACCGAGGCGGACCTCCTCGATATAAGGAATTTCGGTCAGAAGTCGATCGACGAGGTCAAGATGAAGCTCGCCGGGATGGGGCTGGGCCTGAAGGATTCGGCGCCCAACTTCGACCCGGCACACGTCGTGGACTCCTTCAGCGAAGCCGACTACGACACCGACGACTACCGCGAGACCGAGCAGCTGTAACGCCGGCTGCCGCCACCACTGAGGAGCACCAACCATGCCCACGCCCACCAAGGGCCCCCGCCTCGGCGGCAGCCCCGCGCACGAGCGGATGATGCTGGCCAACCTGGCCACCTCGCTGTTCCGGTACGGCAAGATCAAGACCACCGAGACCAAGGCGAAGCGGCTGCGTCCCCTCGCGGAGCAGCTGATCACCAAGGCCAAGCGGGGCGACCTGCACTCGCGCCGTCGGGTGCTGACCGTCGTGCGGGACAAGGACGTGGTCTTCGAGCTGTTCGACCAGATCGCGCCCCGGTTCGCCAACCGTCCGGGTGGCTACACCCGGATCGTGAAGACCGGCCCGCGCAAGGGGGACAACGCCCCCATGGCGATCATCGAACTGGTCGAGGAGCTGGTGATGACCACCCCGGCGCCGGCCAAGGCCGACCGTCGGGCAGCCGCCCAGCAGGACAAGGTTGAGGCGCTCGCCGGTGCCGACGAGGCGCCGGCCGCGCGTACCGACGCGGACGCCGCGGCCGACCAGGACGCCGAGCCGCCGGTGTCGGCCTCCGGTGACACCGACACCGCTGCCACCCAGGCCGCCCCGGCCGGCGACGGCGAGAACAAGGCCTGAGTCGGCGACGACCACAACCGGTGGGACCCGGCGCTGCGACAGCAGCGCCGGGTCCCACCGTCTTTCCGGCAACCACGCGACCTTTCCGGCAACCACGCGACGCAGGAGGATCAGGTGCGGCAGGGGGACGTCCGGCTGCGGCTCGATGTCGCGTACGACGGCACCGACTTTTCCGGCTGGGCGGTGCAACCGCAGCGGCGGACCGTCGCCGGGGTGCTGACCGAGGCCCTGGACCGGGCGTTCGGGCCGGGCGTCGCGCTCGGGCTGACCGTGGCCGGGCGTACCGACGCGGGGGTGCACGCCACCGGCCAGGTGTGCCACCTCGACGTGCCGGCCGAGGTGTGGAGCGAACGGGCCGCGACGCTACTGCGCCGGTTCGCCGGTACGCTGCCCCGCGACGTCCGGGTGCGGGCGGTCACCGAGGTGCCGGTCGACTTCGATGCCCGGTTCGCGGCCACCTACCGGCGGTACGCGTACCGGGTCACCGACGCCCCGTACGGTGCCGAGCCGCTGCGCCGGCACGACACGCTCGCCTGGCCGCGTCCGCTCGACCTGGCCGCGCTGAACGCCGCCGCCGCCGAGCTGGTCGGCGAGCACGACTTCGCCGCGTACTGCCGGCGCAAGGAGCACGCCACCACGATCCGGCAGATCACCCGGCTGGACTGGCACCGGGACGCGGACGGGACACTCATCGGCACCGTACAGGCGGACGCGTTCTGCCAGGCGATGGTGCGTAGCCTGGTCGGGGCGATGCTGTTCGTCGGCGACGGCCGCCGGCCGGTCGACTGGCCGGGCAGCCTGCTGACCCGGCGGGAACGGTCCAGTGAGGTCACCGTCGCCCCGCCACACGGACTTACCCTGGTCGAGGTCGGCTACCCCACCGACCCGGCAGGTTACGCGGCCCGCGCCAGCGTCACCCGCCGGCTGCGGCTACCGGTCGTCGGCTGACCGTCGGTCACGGCGCAGCCGCCTCGGCCGGCGCCGCCTCGGTCGACGCCGGTTGCACTGCCCGCTTCTCCAGCACGTTCGCCTGCAGGTGTAGTTGCAGCATGTCGAAGAGGATCTGCCGGGCATACGGGTCGTCGGCGGGCACCGGTTCGCTGTCGGCGCGGGCGATCACGCAGTACATCAGGAAGTGGCCGAGCGAGTGCCAGCCGACCTGGGCGGAGGAGAGCGCGATCGCCTCGGTCCCCTCGTCGGCGATCATGCCCTGAAAGCGGCCCTTCTCCTCATCGACCATCGGCTTGATCCGGGTGTGTGCCCATTCCGCGCCGGAGGCGTCGGCCAGGTTGAACACCCCGGTGGTGATCAGGTACTCGCCGGTCGGTGACCGTAGCGTGCCGCGGACCACCTGGTTGCAGCCGAGTTCGTCGAGCAGGGTGCCGATATCGCCGGCGACCGCCGCCCGGCAGCGCTCCTCGATCTGGGTTTTCAGCAGCCGGTAGGGCGGCTCGGCCGGGTCGATCACGATGTCACCGGTCGGGAAGACCTCCTCGACGGTGAGCGGCTGCGGATCGGCCTCCCGGGAGCTGACGTCCCGGGGGACCACCGTCGGTGCCGCCACCGGGGCACCCGCCGCCGCACGTCCGTTACGTTCGTCGACGACGATGAAGTACGAGCTCAGCCCGCAGACGCCGAGCATCAGCAGGACGGCGACACCGCTGATCACGACCTGCCACAGCTTCGTCGACGACCACACTGCCGTGGCCGGCCCGGCCGGTCGCCGGCCCTGAGGGTCAGTGGGACGGTCGGTCGGGTGTCGACTCGGTCGGGGGGTCCTGCCCGGCGGCGGGGCGGTGCCCGGTCGCCGGCGTCCGGTCTGACGACGTGCCCCGGGGCTCCGGGACGATCCGACCGCAGCAGGTCCGCTGCCCGGCGGCGCGCCGCCCGCCGGTCCCGGTGGGGGCGGCGGCCGGTATGCCTGGGCCGGCGGCCGGAACGCCTGGGGCGGCGGCCGGAACGCCTGCGGCGGTGGCACAGCGTAGTGTGCCGGGCCGGCACCACGCTGCGGCGGCGCGACGCCTGGCGGCGGTACGGCGTAGTGCGCCGGCCCGGTGCCAGGCGGCATGGCGTAGTGCGCGGGCCCGGCGCTCAGCGGCGGTGCGGCAGGCGGCGGTCGACTCGCCAACCCAGGATGCGGTTGGGGCTGAGCGCGGGGACGCGGTTGGGGCTGAGCGCGGGGATGTGCTCCCGGCGGCGGCTGGGCCCCGAGACGCGGTCGCGGTGACGGCTGTCCACCCCGGTGTGCTCGGGGTGTCGGCTGGGGCCGGGGGCGCGGTGGCGTCGGCGGTACACCGGCGGACCTCGGAGGCCGAGCCGATTGATCGGGTCGAATCTGCCGGCGGTCCGCGCCGGATTCGTACCCGTACGTCATATCGCACAGAGTAACGGACGGATTGGGGGGAGAGCTGCCGGTCAAGACTTGCATCAATTGAAGATCGGGCATAAGCCCTATCGATCGTGGTGACCGCCGTCAACGCCGTACCCCGGGTTGGGCGACAATGCCCCGGTGACCGGCGACCACTACTTCAGCCCGCAGCCCGGCACCGCGGACGTACGGTCGGAGATCGACTTCGCGGTCGCCGGCCGCGACTACACCCTGACCGTCGCCGCCGGAGTGTTCTCCGCCGGCCGGCTCGACCCGGGCACCGCCGTACTGCTGCGCAAGGCCGACCTGCCCGCACCGACCGACCCCGGCCCCTTCCTCGACCTCGGCTGCGGGTACGGCCCGATCACCTGTGTGCTGGCCGACCAGGCGCCAGCCGCAACGGTCCACGCGGTGGACGTGAACGCCCGCGCCCGCGAGCTCACCCTGCTCAACGCCGACCGGCTCGGCGTCGCCGACCGGGTCCGGGTTGCCGATCCGGACCGCGTGCCGCCGGAGCTCACCTTCACCCAGCTGTGGTCCAACCCGCCGATCCGGGTCGGCAAGGCGGAACTGCACGCCCTGCTCACCCGCTGGCTGCCCCGCCTCGCCCCGGGCGGCGTCGGCTGGCTGGTCATCGCCCGCTACCTGGGCGGCGATTCGGTGCAGCAGTGGCTGCGCGACCAGGGCTGGCAGGTGGACCGGCACGCCAGCCAGAAGGGCTACCGGGTGCTGCGGGTCACTCACCACGCCGACTGACCGCCACCCCGGTTCGCCAGTGCCAGTGCCAGTCGCTCACCCGGTGGCGCGAATCTCAGCTGCCGACAGCCAGGGTGATCAGGCACCATGCCGGGGTGGGATACGTGGACGTGGCCGCGGTAGGGCACACCCTGCCGGATGGTCGGGAGCTCTTTGCCGACGTGTCGTTCCGGGTCGGCGAGGGTGCCAAAGTGGCGCTGGTCGGCCCGAACGGCGCCGGCAAGACGACGCTGCTGCGGATGGTCGCCGGTGACCTGCCGGTGGCCACCGGAGCAGTCGCCCGCGCCGGCGGGCTCGGCGTGATGCGGCAGTTCATCGGCATGATCGGCGACGACCGTACACTCGCCGACCTGGCACTGTCGCTCGCCCCGCCGCCGCTGCGGGCCGCAGGAGAACGGCTCGCCGCCGCCGAACGGGCCGTGCACGCCGCTGAGGCCGCCGGCACCACCCCGGCCGCCGCCGAAAAAACCCAGATCGGGTACGCCAACGCCCTCGCCGCCTGGGGCGAAGCCGGCGGCTACGAGGCCGAGGTCGTCTTCGACACGGTGGCCACCGCAGTGCTGGACCTGCCGTGGGACCGGGTCCGGGACCGTCCGGTCCGGACCCTCTCGGGTGGACAACAGAAACGGTTCGCGTTGGAGCTGCTGCTGCGCGGCACCGACGAGGTGCTGCTGCTCGACGAGCCGGACAACTTCCTCGACGTACCCGGGAAACGGTGGCTGGAGCAGCGGCTGCGCGAGTCGACCAAGTCGGTGCTCTACGTCTCGCACGACCGGGAGTTGCTGGCCCAGACCGCCGACCGGGTGGTCGCCGTCGAAGGCGGCTCCGCCTGGACCCATCCGGGCGGCTTCGCCAGCTGGCACTCCGCGCGGGTCGCCCGGCACGCCCGGCTGGAGGAGCAGCGCCGCCGTTGGGACGAGGAGCACGAGAAACTGCGCGAACTGATGCTGATGTACAAGCAGAAGGCGGCGTACAACGACGGGTTGGCCTCGCGGTACCAGGCCGCGCAGACCCGGCTGCGCAAGTTCGAGGAGGCAGGCCCGCCGCCGCTGCCACCGAAGGACCAGTCGCTGCGGATGCGGCTGTCCGGCGGCCGCACCGGCAAGCGGGCGGTGATCTGTGAGCAACTGGAGCTGGATGGGCTGACCTACCCGTTCGACCTGGAGATCTGGTACGGCGACCGGGTCGCGGTGCTCGGGGCCAACGGCACCGGCAAGTCGCACTTCCTGCGGCTGCTGGCCCGGGGCGGAACCGACCCGGACCCGGCGGCCGGCCCGGTCGCCGGCGCGGCGCTCACCCCGGTGGCCCACGACGGGATGGTCCGGCTCGGTGCCCGGGTGCGTCCCGGCCACTTCTCGCAGACCCACGACCGGCCGGAGCTGCTCGACCAGACCCTCGCCGACGTGCTGTGGCGCGGCGACGACCACCGTGACGGGATGGACCGGCACGCGGCGATGGCCGTACTGTCCCGTTACGACCTGGCCGGCCAGGTCGACCAGCGGTTCGGCACCCTCTCCGGCGGCCAGCAGGCCCGGTTCCTGGTGCTGCTGCTGGAGCTGTCCGGTGCCACCCTGCTGCTGCTCGACGAGCCGACCGACAACCTGGACCTGGCCTCGGCCGAGGCGCTGGAGGAAGGGCTGAAGGCCTTCGAGGGTACGGTGATCGCGGTCACCCACGACCGTTGGTTCAGCCGGTCATTCGACCGGTTCGTGCTGTTCCAGGGCGACGGCGAGGTGGTCGAGGTCCCCGAGCCGGTCTGGGACGTACGCTGACCGACATGGCTGAGATGATCTACCGCCGGTTGGGCAACTCCGGGTTGATGGTGTCGGCGGTCGGGGTCGGCTGCAACAACTTCGGCCGCAAGCTGGACGCGGCCGGCACCCGGGCGGTGGTCGACGCCGCACTCGACGCCGGGATCACCCTGTTCGACACCGCCGACATTTACGGCACGCCTTCGGGTGGTTCCGAGGAACAGCTCGGGGCGGCGCTGCGCGGCCGCCGCGACGACGTGGTGCTGGCCACCAAGTTCGGCATGGACATGTCCGGCATGAACGGCGTCGACCACGGGGTACGCGGCTCCCGGCGGTACATCGTGCGGGCCGTCGAGGCGTCGCTGCGCCGACTCGGCACCGATCACATCGACCTGTATCAGTTCCACGAGCCGGACCCGGTCACCCCGGTTGAGGAGACCCTGCGGGCCCTGGACGACCTGGTACGCGCCGGCAAGGTCCGCTATGTGGGTTGCTCGAACTTCGCCGGCTGGCAGATCGCGGACGCCGCGTGGACCGCGCGTACCGCCGGGTTGTCGCCGTTCGTCAGCGCCCAGAACGAGTACAACCTGCTGGACCGGCGGGTGGAGCGGGAAGTGGTGCCGGCCTGCCAGCGCTTCGGCCTGGGGCTGCTGCCGTACTTCCCGCTCGCCGACGGGCTGCTGACCGGCAAGTACCGCCGGAGCGAGGCGCCGCCGCCGGGTAGCCGGCTGGCCGGCGAGAGCAGCCGGTACGCCGCCCGGCTCGCCGGAGCGCCGTGGGACGTCATCGAGGCCCTCGACGCGTACGCCGCGAAGCGGGACCTGCCGCTGCTCGCGGTCGCGATCGGCGGCCTGGCCGCGCAGCCGGCCGTGGCGTCGGTGATCGCCGGGGCGACCACCCCCGAGCAGGTACGGGCGAACGCCGCCGCCGGGTCGTGGCAGCCGGACGCCGCCGACCTCGCCGAACTGCGGTCGATCCTGCCGGAGCCCGCCGGCCCCGGCGGCTCGCTGAGCTGACCGGAACTGCATTTACAAGATCATGTGAGGCTCAGATACCCTACGTCGCGCCCGTAAGGTATCTGAGCCTCACATGATCTTGTCTACTCGGCTGGACTTCCGCCGATGATCAGGTAACTGCATTGCGTGGAGTGGAGACCGGCTGCGGATCGTGGTGCTTCATGCCGATTCGCAGGCCAGCCGTCAGTCGATGATCAATTGGCGGTCGACAACGCTGTCGTGGTCTCGTGGTAGAGATATGTCAACTGTCGAGTGACTGTCGCCTGTCGATCTTCATGTCGTCGTTGAGTGGCATATCTGGAGGTGGCAACGTGCCCGCAGCATTGTTGAACTCGTCGGTGCCCCGGCGGCAGCTCGGTCGGGAGCTGCGTCGGCTGCGTGAGCGGTTGGCCGGGGTGCCGCAGACCACGGCGGCCCGGGAGTTGGAGTGGCCGGCGACCAAGCTGCTGCGGATGGAGCGGGGTGAGGTGCCGATCCGCACCGAGGACGTGGTGCTGCTCTGCGAGCTGTACGGCGCTGACCTGAAGACCGTCGAGGCGCTGGCCGCGCTGGCTCCGAAGACCAAGGAGAAGGGCTGGTGGCACGACTACGCCAGCATCCCGTCCTGGTTCGAGCTGTTCATCGGTCTGGAGGAGGCCGCCGCCCACCTCCGCGAATTCCATACGGAGCTCGTCTCCGGCGTGCTGCAGACCCGCCCGTACGCAACTGCCGTGTTCAGCGTGAACCAGTACGAAGTGCCGGCGGAGGAGATCGAGCGCAGGGTCGAGATGCGGATGCGTCGCGCGCGGTTGCTGACCCGAATGGAGCCCTACCTGCCCAGGTTCGACATCGTGCTCGACGAAGCGATCCTGCGTCGACCGATCGGCAGCGGTCAGACCATGGCCGGACAGTTGCGTCGGCTGGCTCAGGCCGGGGAGCAGCCGAATGTCTCGATCCGGGTGCTGCCCTTCAGCGCCGGGCTGCACGCCGGCCTGATGGCGCACGGTTCGTTCACTCTTCTTGATTTTCCAGAAGGGAACGAGCCGACGACTGTCTACGTGGAGGAGCTGACAGGAGCTCTGTTCCTCGATCGGCCGGATGAGGCTGAGCGGTACGCTTGGACCTTCACCGACATCGCTGGCCGGGCGCTGAGCGAGCAGGCCAGTCGTGACCTCTTCTGGCGGACCGCGAAGGAGTACGAGTCATGATCGATCTTTCCGGAGCTAGCTGGCGCAAGAGCAGCCGATCAAACAACCAGGGTCAGTGCGTCGAGGTGGCGGACGGACTGGGTGGGGTCGTCGGGGTGCGGGACTCGAAGGATCCGGCTGGTCCGGTGCTGGTGGTCGCCCCGGCAAGCTGGTCACGCTTCGTCGCCGCTACCAAGAACAGCACCCTCACGAGTTGATTGGCGGTCGGTGGAGTTCCGCCGCGACGCCGCCTCGTGACTTCGACCGCCGAGGCGTGATCCGATCCGTAAGGGAGTACGGCGATGATCGACTTTGGTTCCACCAACTGGCGGAAGAGCAGCCGGTCGAACAACCAGGGCGAGTGTGTCGAGGTGGCGGACGGGCCGGGTGGCGTTGTCGGGGTGCGGGACTCGAAGGATCCGGCTGGTCCGGTGCTGGTAGTCGCCCCAGCGAGCTGGTCGAGTTTCGTCGCCGCCGCGAGGGCTGGCACCTTCACCAGCTGACGCTTCTGGGTCCGGCCGACCAGAGGGTCGCGTAGGGCGGCTGCGGGAACCCCGAAGGGCCACCTGCGCTACCGCGGACAGCATGACTACCGGCAGTCACCTGCGCCAATGTCGCATCCGGTCTGCGTGTGATCTTTGTTCGCCCAGCTGATGGTGAGCCTGGTCACGGCCGACAGCGGCGGGGTGGGCAGCGACCGAAGGTTGCCTCGGATCGGCCCTTGGCGGATCGACGAGACCGTCGTACGGTAACAGGCAAGTAACCCACGGGAGCCCGGTGCACCGGGCTGAGAGGGAGGCTGACGCGGCCTCCGACCGTCGAACCTGATCCGGGTAATGCCGGCGCAGGGAGGAGCGTTGCCGTGCCGTCCCTTGGGCGACTGCATCTGATCACCGACACCCGACCCGGGTGCGACCCGCTCGGCGTACTGCGGGCCGCGCTGGCCGCCGCCCGCGCCGCCGGCGCCGCCGCCGACCTGGTCGTGCAGGTCCGCGTCGAGGACGACATGTCCGACCGGGACGCGTACGACCTGACCGTGCGCGCGGTCGCCGAATGTGCCGCGTACCAGGTGACCTGCCTGGTCAACGACCGGTTGCACGTCGCGCTCGCGACCGGTGCGGCCGGCGCGCACGTCGGCGCGCTGGACCTCCCGGTCGACGCCGCCCGCCGGGTGCTCGGGCCGGCCGCGATCCTCGGTGCCACCGCTCGCGAGCCGGCCACCGGGCGGGCGGCGGTCGCGGCCGGGGCGACGTACCTGGGGGTCGGGCCGTGCTACGCCACCGGCACGAAGACCGGGCTGCCCGACCCGATCGGGCCGGCCGGGCTGGCCGCCGTCGCCGCTACGGTCGACGTGCCGGTGATCGCGATCGCCGGGGTCACTGTGGACCGGGTTGTGCAGCTGCTGGCCGCCGGGGCGCACGGGGTCGCGGTGGTCGGCGCGATCGCCGGAGCCGCCGATCCGGGCCGGGCCACTGCTGACCTGCTGACCGCGGTACGGCAGCGGCCCGCCGCCGGGACGGGCGCGACACGATGACCGGGCCGGCCGAGGGCGCGGATGTGGCGGTGGTCGGCGGCGGGCCGATCGGGATGAGTATCGCCTGGCGGTGCGCCCAGCGCGGGCTGCGTACCGCGCTCCACGACCCGGCACCCGGGTCCGGGGCGTCCTCGGTGGCCGCCGGGATGCTCGCCCCGGTCGCCGAGTCGCACTTCGGCGAGGCCGAGCTGACCCGGCTGCTGGTCGACTCGGCGGCCCGCTGGCCGGCGTTCGCCGCCGAGCTGACCGCCGTCACCGGCCAGGACATCGGCTACCGCACCGACGGCACGCTGGTCGTCACGCTCACCGGCGACGACCGGCGCGAGGCGGAGCGGCTCTGGGCGTACCAGCGGAGTCTGGACCTGCCGATCACGCTGCTGCGCGGCACGGCGCTGCGCGAGCGCGAACCGGCGTTGGCGCCGAGGGTGCGCGGCGGTGCGCTGATGCCCGACGACCACCAGGTCGACCCGCGTCGGCTGGTCGGGGCGTTGGACACCGCGCTGGACCGGGCCGGGGTGACCGTCGTCCCGCAGCCGGTCACCGATGTTTCCGCACTGGACGCGCGGGTCGTCGTGGTCGCCGCCGGCTGCGGATCGGCGGCGCTGACCGGGCTGCCGGTCCGCCCGGTAAAAGGCCAGATCCTGCGGCTGCGGGCCCCCGGCGGCGCCGTCGGGTTCCGGCACGTGATCCGGGGGTACGCCGACGGCCGGCACGTCTACCTGGTGCCCCGCGCCGACGGTGAGGTTGTCGTCGGCGCCACCGTCGAGGAACGGGGCGACACCATCGTCACCGCCGGAGCGGTGCTGGAACTGCTGCGCGCCGCCGCCGACCTGCTGCCGGAGATCGCCGAGCACGAGCTGGTCGAGGCGCAGGCGGCGGCCCGGCCCGGCACGCCGGACAACGCGCCGCTGCTCGGCTGGCACCAGCAGCCCGGCGTCGGCTCCGCAGGCAGAGGCGGCGGCGGCACCGCAGGCCGGGAAGTGCTGGTGGCGACCGGGCATCACCGGCACGGCATCGTGCTGACCCCGGTGACCGCCGACCTGATCGCCGACATGGCGGCCGGGGACGATCCGGATCCGGCGCTGGCACCGTTTCGGCCCGGCCGGTTCACCGCCGCGAACAGGGAACTCGCAGGGGAGGAGCAGCCGTGGAGTTGATCGTCAACGGGGCACCGATGACCGCGCCGACCGGGACCTTGCTGGTCGACGTCGTCCGGGCGGTCACCGACCGGGCACGCGGCGTCGCCGTCGCCGTCAACGGTGAAGTGGTGCCGCGCAGCGGCTGGTCGGCCGAGCAGCTGTGCGACGGTGACCGGGTCGAAGTGCTGATCGCGGCGCAGGGCGGGTGAGCCGGATGCCGTTCACCGTCGCCGGGCACAGCTTCGACTCCCGGCTGATCCTCGGCACCGGCGGCGCCGCCAACCTGCACATCCTGGAGCAGGCGATTGCGGCCAGTGGCACCGGTCTGGTCACGGTCGCGCTGCGCCGGGTGGACAGCGCCGCCACGATGCACGGCGGCCTGCTCGACCTGCTGGAGCGCTGCGGCGTACGGCTGCTGCCGAACACCGCCGGCTGCTACACCGCCACCGAGGCGGTCAAGGTGGCCCACCTGGCCCGCGAGGCGTTCGACACCGACTGGGTGAAGCTGGAGGTCGTCGGCGACGAACGGACCCTGCTGCCGGACGGCGCCGAGCTGCTGCGCGCCGCCGAGCAGCTGGTCGACGACGGTTTCACCGTGCTGCCGTACACCACCGACGATCCGGTGCTGGCCCGCCGGCTGGCCGACGCCGGCTGCGCGGCGGTGATGCCGGCCGGTGCACCGATCGGCTCCGGGCTTGGCATCCTCAACCCGCACCACATCCGACTGATCCGACAGTCGGTGGACATTCCCGTGGTGCTGGACGCGGGGGTCGGCACTGCCTCCGACGCCGCGCTCGCGATGGAACTCGGCTGCGACGCGGTGCTGCTGGCCAGCGCGGTGACCCGGGCCGCCGACCCGGTCGCGATGGCCACCGCCATGCGGCACGCCATCGAAGCGGGCCGGTTGGCCGGCCGGGCCGGGCGGATCCCCCGTCGCTACCACGCCCTGGCATCCACTCCCGACGATGGGCGGCCCGAGCTGTGAACGGGATCATCCTGCTCACCGACCGCCGGCAGACCGCCCGGCCGCTGCCGGAGGTGGTCGCGGCGGCGGTGGCCGGCGGGCTCCGGCAGGTGGTGCTGCGGGAACGGGACCTGCCCCGGGCACAACGTGCCGCGTTGGCCGACCGGTTGCGCGGCATCCTCGCCCCGGTCGGCGGGACGCTGATCGTCGCCGGGCCGGACCCGCTGGGCGGTGACGCGGTGCACCTGCGCGCCGCCGGGCCGTACCCGCCACCGGTGTTCGGACTGGTCGGCCGCTCCTGTCACGACGAGACCGAGCTCGGTCGACTGACCACGGAGGACTACGTGACGGTGTCGCCGGTCTTCGCGACCGCGTCCAAACCCGGGTACGGTCCGCCGCTGGGGCCGGCCGGGCTGGCCCGTCTGGTCCGAGTGGCCGCCGGCCGGCCGGTGGTCGCGCTCGCCGGGGTGACCACAGCGGAGCAGGTCGCCGCCTGCCGGGCGGCCGGTGCCGTCGGGGCGGCGGTGATGGGCGCGGTGATGCGCGCCGCCGACCCGGCGGCGGTCGCGGCGGAGCTGGTCGCGGCTGCGTCACCGGCCGAGGTGAGCAGTTGATGGCCAGCGACCGAGGTGAGCTGCTGATGGCCGGCGACCGAACCACTCCGGTGGTGGCGATGACGATCGCCGGCTCCGATTCCGGCGGCGGGGCCGGCATCCAGGCGGACCTGAAGGTCTTCGCCGCGCTCGGCGTCTACGGCACCAGCGCGATCACTGCGGTGACCGCGCAGAACACCACCGGCGTCACCAGCGTCCATCAGCTGCCGGCCGGTCAGGTACGGGCCCAGATCGAGGCGGTCCGCGCCGACCTTCCGGTGCGCGCGGTGAAAACCGGCATGCTCGGTACGGCCCGGATCGCCGGGGCGGTCGCCGCGCTGGCCCGGGCCGGGGAGCTGCCGAACCTGGTGGTCGATCCGGTGCTGGTCTCGACCAGCGGGCACCGGCTCGGTGTGGTCGGCGCGGTCGAGCGGCTGCTGCCGTACGCGCTGGTCGCGACGCCGAATCGGGCGGAGGCCTCGGCGTTGGTCGGCTGGCCGGTGCGGACCGTCGACGAGATGGCCCGAGCCGCCGTCGAGCTGGCCGCCGGCGGACCGAGGTTCGTGGTGGTGACCGGTGGCGACCCGGACGGTACGTCGACCGACCCGGCGGCGGTCGACGTGGTCGCGACCGCGAACCCGGCGGTCGACGTCGCCGGAACCGCTGTCGCCGGCTGGCGGCTGGCCGGCGAACGGATGGACACCCGCAACACACACGGCACCGGGTGCAGCTTCGCGGCGGCGGTGGCAGCCCGGTTGGCGCTCGGCGACGACGTGCCGGCGGCGTTGGTCTTCGCCAAGGAGTACGTCGCGCGGGCGCTCGCTGGTGCCCGGCACTGGCGGTTGGGCTCCGGCCACGGCCCGATCGACCACTTTGGATGGTCGCACCAGGTGGCTCAGCACCGGTTGTTCGGCAACTACCTGAAGGAGGCCCACTGATGCAGGCTCGGCGCAAGGTGTACGTGCAAGGACCGCGACCGGACATCCAGGTGCCGTTCGCCGAGGTGACGCTGACCGGCGACAATCCGCCGGTGCGCCTCTACGACACGTCGGGTCCGGGGTCGGACCCGCAGGTCGGGCTGGCCGCGCTGCGCGGGCGGTGGATCGCCGAGCGTGGCGATGTCGCCCCGGTGCGCGGTGCGGGCACCCCGCTGGCTGGGGCCCACGGGCGTCGGCCGACCCAGTTGGCGTACGCCCGGGCCGGGACCGTCACCCCGGAGATGGAGTTCGTCGCGTTGCGGGAGAACCTGCCGGCCGAGGTGGTACGGGAGGAGATCGCCGCCGGACGTGCGGTGCTGCCGGCCAACGTCAACCACCCGGAGTCCGAGCCGATGATCATCGGTGGTCGGTTCCTGGTGAAGGTGAACGCCAACATCGGCACCTCGGCGGTCTCGTCGTCGGTGGCCGAGGAGGTGGAGAAGCTGACCTGGGCCACCCGGTGGGGTGCGGACACGGTGATGGACCTGTCCACCGGCAAGCGGATCCACGAGACCCGCGAGGCGATCGTGCGCAACTCGGCGGTGCCGATCGGTACGGTCCCGATCTACCAGGCGTTGGAGAAGGTCGGTGGGGATCCGGTCAAGCTGAGCTGGGACGTGTTCCGGGAGACCGTGATCGAGCAGGCCGAGCAGGGCGTCGACTACATGACGGTGCATGCCGGGGTGCTGCTGCCGTACGTGCCGTTGGCGGTCGACCGGGTCACCGGGATCGTCTCCCGGGGCGGGTCGATCATGGCTGCCTGGTGCCTGGCGCACCACCAGGAGAACTTCCTCTACACGAACTTCGCCGAGTTGTGCGAGATCCTGGCCCGCTACGACGTGACCTTCTCACTGGGCGACGGGCTGCGGCCGGGGTCGATCGCCGACGCCAACGACGCCGCCCAGTTCGCCGAGCTGCGGACGTTGGGCGAGTTGACCAGCATCGCGTGGGAGCACGACGTGCAGGTGATGATCGAGGGCCCCGGCCACGTGCCGATGCACAAGATCAAGGAGAACGTGGACCTGCAGCAGGAGCTGTGCCACCAGGCGCCGTTCTACACCCTCGGCCCGCTGACCACCGACATCGCCCCAGCGTACGACCACATCACCTCGGCGATCGGGGCTGCCATGATCGGCATGTTCGGCACCGCGATGCTCTGTTACGTCACCCCGAAGGAGCACCTGGGGCTGCCGGACCGCGACGACGTCAAGGCCGGGGTGATCGCGTACAAGATCGCGGCGCACGCGGCCGACCTGGCCAAGGGACATCCGGGAGCGCAGGCCTGGGACGACGCGTTGTCCAAGGCGCGGTTCGAGTTCCGCTGGGAGGACCAGTTCAACCTGTCGCTGGATCCGGAGACGGCGCGGTCCTACCACGACGCGACGCTGCCGGCCGAGCCGGCGAAGTCGGCCCACTTCTGCTCGATGTGCGGCCCGAAGTTCTGCTCGATGAAAATCACGCAGGATCTGAAGGAGTACGCCCAACAGGGTATGAAGGACAAATCAGATGAATTCGTCGCATCCGGTGGTCGGGTCTACCTGCCGTTGGCCTGATCGTCGGCGCCACTACGGCTCCGCCCGTCGGCGCGGCGGGGTTGCCGGCGCAGCTCGCTGACCCAGTCGACATGTTCGGCGTCCTCGTCGGTCAGTGTCGGGGTGGGTGCCGGCCGCCGCTGCCGCATGAACCGTGGCCGGGGGATTCGGCCGGCCGCAGGTGCGGCGGTCGGCGCGGTGGGTGGTGGGGCGACCGGTTGCGGCGCGACCGGCGGTGGGGCGACCGGTTGCGGCGTCGGCCGGTCGACGGCACCGGTCACCGGCACCGGAGCCGGAGTCGGCGGTCCCTCTGGCGAGATCGGCGTCGGGTCGACACGGGGGATGACCGCCGCGGGTGTCGGCGGCGGACGATCACCCGGGTGCGCCTGAGCGGCGATCGGCGCTGGTGATGCTGCGGTCGGGTCTGTCCCGGTCGGGTCCGGTGCGGGTCGGCCGGGCGCGGGTCGGGTGGGCATCGGCGGGCCAGGTACCGGCGGCGCTGCAGGACCGGGTGACACCCGCCCGAGGGGTGCCGGATCGGCGGAGGTCTTTTCAGATAGGGCAGTTTCCGCTACCGATTCGCGGCTCCCGGTCGAGCCGTCGGCGGGTCCGGCGGGGGTTCCGACAGCGGTTGCGGGCCTTCCGGTTGCGGTTCCGGCCGGCCGACCGGGCTGGCGCACGGCAGCCACAGTGATCGAACCGACGACTCCGGCGGCCACCGCCAGCAGCGCCGCCCGGTAGGGGTCGTCCTGGTAGGACCCAGCCCGGCCGGCCCCGGCGACCAGGTACGCGGCGTTGAGGACCGCCGGTCCGGCCATTCCGGACACCGCCGTCGCAACCGTCGGCACCGCCCGCCTCCGGGCCAGCCCGCTCACCGCCGCGCCGAGCACCAGCGCCAGCGCCGGTAGCAGCACGAACAGTTGCCAGCCGGGGTCACCCGGGTCGAGCGCGACCGGTTCGAGTACCCCGGGTCGGATCCCGCCGACGGCGTCACCCGCCCACAGGTCTGGGGCAGCGGACCCGACCGCCAGCAGCCAGAGCGCACCGCTGAACACCAGCAAGTTCCAGCGCATCGCCGGATGGGCCAGCGCGGCCAGTGCCGCAGGCAGACCTACCACCGCCCCGATCCCGCCGATCAGGGCGGCGACCGTCACCGGATCGGCGACCCCGGTCGACGCCTGCGCCGGCAGCACCGACAACCCGACCACGGCGAGCGCCGCACCGATCGTGGCGATCAGCGCCAGGACGACCCGGCGGACCGCCGTACGGACCGCCGACACGCGCAGGTGCCGGGCCCGACGCTGCTCGGCGACCCGTTGCGCCACGCACGCGCCGACGACGGCAGCGACGATCGCGAACCAGGCGAGCCAGGTCAGCTGCGTCGGCCAGAGATCAGCGGTCGGCCCGGCGAAGTCGCGGCGCAGGCGTACCAGTTGGAGACCGTAAGCGGCACCAAGCTGGACGGCACCGGCGAACGCCGCCACACCGAATGCCGTTGTGATCGCTCTGAGCCAGGTCCGCAAGGCCATGCCGGGAGGTTACGGCCGGCCGCCCGCACTGTCGACCTGGACCGGGCGACCGCCGCCGGGCCGGTGGGTCAGCCCAGCTGAGGCAGCACCTCGGCAGCGACCAGCTCCAGGTGGTCCAAATCGGCGAGGTCGATGAACCGCAGGTGTACCCGGCTGGTACCGACCGCCGAGAACTCCCCGATCCGGTCCACCAGTTGGGCCGGCGAACCGATCACCGGGTCCTCCGGCGGCAGGGCGCTCTTCTCGTGCAGCGGCGCGGCGCGGCGCTGCGCCTCGGCGTCGGTACGCCCGATCGCGATGACGATGCCGGCCGACATGGTCAGCGGCGGTCGGCCCTGCTCGGTGCGCCCGGTCCGGTGACAGGCCTCGGTCACCCGCTCGTAAGCCGCCGCGGTCTCGGCGACCGACTTGAACGGCATGTTGAACTCGTCGGCAAACTGGGCAGCGAGCTCCGGGGTCCGCTTCGGCCCTCGTCCGCCGATGATGATCGGCGGGCCGGCCGGCTGCGCCGGCTTCGGTAGCGCCGGAGCGTCGACCAGCTGGTAGTGGTCGCCGTGGAAGCTGAACCTGTCACCGACCGGAGTACGCCACAGCCCGGTGATCACCTCGAGCTGCTCGGCCAACCGGTCGAAGCGTTCCCCGACGGACGGGAACGGCAGCCCGTAGGCGGTGTGCTCCCGGGCGTACCAGCCGGCCCCGATGCCGAGGTCGACCCGGCCGCCGCTCATCTGGTCGACCTGAGCGACCATCACGGCGAGTGGCCCGGGCAGCCGGAAGGTCGCCGAGGTGACCAGCGTGCCGAGCCGGATCCGGGAGGTCTCCCGGGCCAGCGCGGCCAGGGTCAGCCAGGCGTCGGTCGGCCCCGGCAGCGCCAGTTCCTCGCCCATCGACTGGTAGTGGTCGGCCCGCAGGTAGCCCTCGAACCCGGACTCCTCGGCGAGCCGGGCCAGCCGGAGCTGGTCGTCGTAGCTGGCGCCGCGGTGCGGCTCGGTGAACACGCTGACCCGCATGGTCAGTACCCTCCGATCCCGGCCGTCGCCGGTGCGTCGCGTTCCATCAGCACCTCGTGCAGCTCCGCACTGCACCGGGCTACGTCCTCGGTGTGCGCGTTGCGCCCCAGGCTGCGGGGGCGGGGAATGTCGATCGGTACGATCTTGCGGATTCGCCCTGGTCGAGGGCTCAGCACCACGACCCGGTCGGCGAGCAGGACGGCTTCGTCGATCGAGTGGGTGACGAAGACGATGGTCGCCGCGCGCTCCATGTGGATCCGTTGCAGCTCGACGGAGAGCTCCTCCCGGGTCAGCGCGTCCAGCGCCGAGAACGGCTCGTCCATCAGCAGCACCTGTGGTTCGGCGAGCAACGAGCGGCACAGCGACACCCGCTGCTGCATGCCGCCGGACAGCTCGTGCGGCAGCCGCTTGTCGAAGCCGGCCAGCCCGACCATCTCCAGCAGTTCCAAGGCCTTTGCCCGGTGCTGCCTGCGGCGCAACCCGAAGATCTCCGCCGGCAGCAGAACATTGTCCAGCACTGATCGCCAGGGCAGCAGGGCCGGGCGTTGGAAGAGCATCGCAATGTCCCGACGTGGTTTGACCACCTGCTGACCACCGACAGTGATCTCGCCGGCCGTCGTCGGAAGCAGTCCGGCGATGAGCCTGAGCAGGGTGGACTTGCCACAGCCGGAACGACCGACGACCGCGACGAACTCACCGGCGGTCACCGAGAGGTCGATGCCGCGCAGTGCCTCTACTGTGCCGGAGCGACCGGCGAACGTCCGTCCGACTCCGCTGAGCTGGATCATGGGGCCGACAGTTCCCTCGTCCTGAGTCGATCAACAAGCGGGGGACAGAGTATCCGGATCGTGCCGGCCACGCACCACCCGCGCGGTAAACACTTTTGATTGCGATGCAGGGTCCACGATGCCCGGCTGTCGCATTGGTCAGGTTTCCCTCGTACTCTGTTGCCCGCGAAGTTTCCCAACGCGACCGCGGCACCGGTCCGGCCCCCACCGAGCGGCTGCCGCGCCGGACCAACTACCCCCTCCGGTCGCCTCGACGACCTGCGGGTTCGTCGAGGGGCCGTCGGGTTGGAAAGGACACACGTTCATGACAAGGCTCACCCGTACGATCGCCGCCACGGCCCTCGCGGCGGCGCTCGCGGTCACTGCCGGCTGCAGCGCGGACGACGGTGGCGAGGCGAATGCCGGTGGCACCGAGGAATTGAAGAAAGTGACGTATCTCACTTCCTTCGGTAACTTCGGCCGGGACTCCTACGCCTGGGTCGCCAAGGACAAGGGCTTCTTCGAGGAGGCCGGGTTCGACGTAGAGGTCAAAGCAGGTGCCGGCACCGGCGACAACATCAAGACCGTCGTCGCTGGACAGGCGCACTTCACCCCGATCGACATGACCGGCGGGCTGCTGCAGTACGGCAACGGCGAGGCGAAGGACTTCGTCGTGGTCGCCGGCATCCAGCAGCGCACCATGGCGGCGATCATCGCGCTCGACGGCAGCGGCATCACCACCCCCAAGGACCTGGAGGGCAAGACGCTCGCCGACGCCCCCGGCTCGGTGGTGCGCAACCTGTTCCCGACGTACGCCTCGCTGGCCGGCATCGACGAGACCAAGGTCGAGTGGGTCAACGGCGCTCCGCAGACCCTGATGGGCACCCTGGCCTCCGGGTCGGTGGACGGCATCGGCCAGTTCGTGGTCGGTAAGCCCACTGTGGAGACCGTCGCGCAGGGCAAGACCGCCGTGGTGCTGCCGTACAGCGACATCATGACCGACCTGTACGGCAACGTGCTGATCACCTCGACGGCGATCGCCGAGGAGGACCCGGAGATGGTGAAGCGCTTCAGCGCGGCACTGCTCAAGGGCCTGGAGTACAGCATCACCAACCCGGAGGAGGCCGGCGAGATCCTGGCCGAGAACGTGGAGGAGGCCAACCCGGCCGCCGCCGCCGCCGAACTGGAACTGATGGCCGCCTTCGTGAAGTCGACCAGCTCCGGTGTGCCGGTCGGTGCGCTGGACAGCCAGCGGATCGCCCGCAGCATCGCGATCCTGCAGGGCGCCGGAGCGATCCCGCCGGGCCTGGAGCCGGAGCAGGTCGTCAACTTCGACCTGGCCCCGAACGCCGAATCCTGACCGACCCGGGTGCGGGTGGGTGGGCCACCGTCCGGTGACCCACCCGCCCGCACCCGGCGGCTCGGCGAGCCTGAGGAGTGTCGTTGACATCTCCCCCTGCTGAAGTAGGGAGATTCGACCCTCACGGGTCGAGCTTTCTGCTTGACCGACCACTGCCGACCCGAATCAACGGCGAGGGACGGAGTACCGCCCATCGGTCCTACACGGTCTCCACAGACGTCACTTCCCACCAGCCCGGCGGTAGGCCCGACCAGCCTGGCTGTCACCGGAAGGACTACGCCACGTTGGCACACCTGTTCGCACGCCGGATCTCCCGGTGTGTGAGTAGTGGACGTCGATCCGCCTCGGCGGCGAGTCGACCTTCCCTGCCGTGCTCCGCAGGTGTCCGTTTCCTTCCCGGCCGGAAGGCCGGAGTATCCACGGAAGGCATCTGATGACCGTACTCAAACCGGCGCAGGCGCCACCGGTACGCGCCGCGACCACCGCTCCGGTCCGCCGCCCCGCCGGCGGCCGGGTCGCCGCAGTCGGACTACCGCTGCTCGGCGTGGCGGTGACGGTGACCGCGTGGTGGCTCGCCACCAGCGTGTTCAACCTGGTGCACTCGGTGGTGCTGCCACCCCCGCAGGACGTGTACGCGGCGTTCTCCCTGCGGATGCCACGACTGCTGGAACATTCCCTGGCGACCACCACCTCGACCGTCGTCGGGTTTGCGATCTCCACCGTCATCGGGGTGCTGATCGGACTGGCGCTGGCCGGCTCCCAGGTGGCCGAGCGGATGTTCGCTCCGCTGCTGGTGGCGCTCAACGCCGTACCGAAGATCGTGCTTGCCCCACTGCTCGTGGTCACCCTCGGCTGGGGTCAGCAGTCGATTCTCACCATGGTCTTCCTGCTCTGCTTCTTTCCGATCGTGCTCTCCACGGTGACCGGTCTGACCTCGACCCCGGCCGACCTGGCCGAGCTGGCCCGGTCACTGGACGCGTCCCGCTGGCAGACCTTCCGCAAGATCCGCTTCCCGGCGGCGTTGCCGCAGATCTTCGTCGGCCTGAAGGTCGCGATGCCGTTGGCGGCGATCGGTGCCGTGATCGGCGAGTTCCAGGCCGGTGAGGAAGGGCTGGGCTACATGACCCTGCAGTTCAGCGGGATGGGCGAGAACTCCGCCGCCTGGGCGGCGATCGTGTTGATCGGGCTGATGAGCATCCTGCTCTACTTCGCGCTGGTCGCCTTCGAACGGTTGCTGCTGCCGTGGGTGCGGGAGACGACGTCGGCCCGCTGACGTCACCACCATGTCGCGCCCGCCCCGGACGTCGTGCGCCCGCCAGGAGTTGTTCCTGGCGGGCGCACGAGACCGGACCGTGCCGGGGTCGTCAGCTGGCCAGTCGCCAGCGGCCACCCCGGGAGACCAGCATGGTCAGTGCCTGGGGCATCAGTCCAGAGTGGTTGTCCGGAGTCATCCGGATCGGCCCGGACAGCCCGTCGAACTGGGTGGTTTCCAGCACCTCACGGATGGCCTCCCGGTCGACGTCGCCGTCGCCGGTCGACCTGGCCACCGCGTCGGCGATCAGCTGGACCGCGTCGGCCGCGAACGAAGAGAACCCGTAGTAGCTGCCGAACCTGGCCGTGTAGTCGCGGAACCACTGCTTGCGGGCTGCCTTCGCCGGGGTGTTGGCGATCACGTCGTCGATCACCATGGTCTGGGTGAAGACCAGATTGACGCCCTTGGTGCCGGTGGCCGAGCCACCGGACAGGAACAGGTCCCCGGCAGCGGCGGCGTCGAAGAACAGGGGGCCCGGGTAGTCGGCCTGCGCGGCGCTGTCCGCCGCCAGCGCCGCCTGCTCGGCCGAGGTCCAGACCAGCAGCGCGCCCGGATTCTCGCCGGTCACCGGCTGCGCCAGGGTGGCGACGGCCTGGCTCACGTCGGTGTCCGTGGTACGCACCTGCTCGGTGCCGACCAGGTTGATACCAAGCTTGTCCAGTTCGGCGGTGATCACCCGCAGACCGTCCCGGCCGTACTCGTCGTCGGTGTGCAGCAGACTGGCCCGCCTGATGTTGCGGCGGCGCAGCTCGTTGGCGACTGCGGCGGCGCTGTCCGCCGCGTTTGGGCCGAGCTTGAACAGATAGCGACGCTCAGTGACCGGGGTGGCGACCGCGGTGGCCGGGGCCAGCGAGATCGTCGGCACCCGCTTGTCGTTGATCGTCCGGGCGGCGCCGACCGCGCAGTCACTGCAACTGCCCATGACGATCGCGGTCACCGCGGAGTCGCCGGTGAAGTCGCCGATGTTGCGCAGCGACTCGCTCGGGTCGGAACGGTTGTCCCGGACGTCCAGCCGGATCGTCCGGTTGCCCAGCAGACCCGATTCGTTGATCTGCTCGACCTTCAGCTCGAGGGCTCGTTGGAAGCCCTTGCCGACGGTCGCGGCGGCACCGGACAGTTCCAGGTCGGCGGCGATGACGATCTCGCCGCCGTCCTCGGCGGCCGAGTCGCTGGCGAACTGGCAGCCGGTGAGCGAAGAGGCCAGCAATGTGGATGCGAGCGCCGTGAGTAGGGCGGAACGGGTGGGCCTCAAGTCAGTCCTCCAGGTACGCGGCGGATGCGCACCCGGTCGGTGGGCGGCGGCGCGGCTGAGCACGTCCTCAGTAGAAGTCGCGCCGGCGGCATGCCGTACGGTGTGCGCGGAGCCTGCAAACTTGGGAAACCATGCCAATGGGCGGCGTTCTGGTCAAGCGCGCCGGTCGGGGCGTTTCCGGGACTGTCGTCCCACATGTTGGCAACGAGTACATGTTGCGAGCGTTGACTTTGGCGGGACAACTGACGGTGGAAGTTCTATCCGCGCTGATCAGGGCGGTGTGATGAAGATACTCTCCGGTAGTACTAGGGTGATTACAGGTCGTCCGACCGATTCCTGCCCCACTGAGGCTTCCCAAGCGGGTCCACTTCTGATGAAATCGCGGCCGTGCCGCATGCGGCGCTCACCGCTGCAGCAGGCATCGGTCGGCAGTCCGCGTGTGGAGATAGCGACGGAGGCGATGTCGTGAGGACCGGACCGACGACCCTGCCCGACAACGGCCCGCGGAAGCGCCGCGCGCCATTGCGTTGGGTGCCGCGACTGAGGGATGCGCGGATCAGGTCCAAACTGGCCCTGATCCTGGTCGTTCCGCTGGCCGCGGTCGCCGCTCTGGCCACGGTACGGCTGGTCGACGTGGGACAGGGCGCAATCGACGCACGGATGGTGCGGTCGATGGCCGAACTCTCCGTCGACGTCTCGGCCCTGGCTCAGGACGTCCACAAGGAGCGGATGGCTGCGGTGACCTTCCTCGCCGCCCGCGACGCCGACGCCGAGGCCTACAACATCAGGGTGCGCAGCACCGACGAGCGGATCGCGGCGTACGCCGCCGAACGCGACCGGGTCGGGAACGTGCCGGAGGCGGTCGAGCGGCAGCTGGTCGCCATCGACGACCACCTGGACACCTTGAACGCCACCCGTCAGGAGGTGCTCGACCGGCGGCAGATGCCGGTGCCGGAGGCGGTGCTGCGGTACGGCGTCATCCTGTCTGACCTGGCCTCCTACGGTGAGGTGCTCGGTCAGGTCTCCGGCGACGGCGAGGTGCCGGACAGTCTGCGTGCCGTCTCCGCCTTCGCCCGGGCCAAGCTGGCCACGGCCGAGGAGGAGGCGATCGTCTTCGCGGCGCTGTCCACCGGCCGGCTGGACGAGGAGCAGTTCTCGTCGTACCTGGCGACGTTGACCAGCCAGCAGGAGGCTCTGCTGTCGTTCTCGCTGGCTGCGTCGCCGTGGGAGCAGGAGCTGGTCGACAGCAGCGTCACCGGTGACGCCGTCTTCCTAGCCGACCGGGTCGCCACCGAGATCACCCGCTCGGTCGGCCAGCGGGCTCCGCTGAGCGCGGCGGAGGCCGCCCGGGCCATGGGCGCGGTCAACGACCTGATGCGGTGGGCAGAGATCCAGCTGGAGAGCCGGCTGCTCGAACGGGCCACCCAGGTCAGCACCAACGTCACCCGGCAGGCGATCATCGAGTCGATCGCGGTCCTGATCGCCCTGGTGCTGGCAATCGCCCTCGCGGTGGTCCTGGCCCGCTCGTTGAACGACTCGCTGCGACGGCTGCGGGAAGGCGCCATGTCGGTGGCCAGCCGGGACCTGCCGGAGGCGGTGGCCAAGCTCCGCGACGTCAACGACCTCAACGACCGGGGTCCGGAGGAGATTGTCCGCAACCTACGTGACCCGATCCGCCTGCCCAACCGCGACGAGGTCGGCCAGGTCGGACAGGCGTTCAACGTGGTGCACCGGGAGGCGGTCCGGATCGCGGCCGAGCAGGCGGCACTGCGGGCGAGCGTGTCGGCGATGTTCCTCTCCCTGGCCCGTCGGAGCCAGACGCTGGTCGACCGGATGATCGGCGAGCTTGACGCGATCGAGCGCGGCGAGGAGGACCCGAAGCGGCTCGCCCAGCTGTTCCAGCTCGACCACCTCGCCACCCGGATGCGCCGCAACGACGAGAACCTGCTGGTCCTGGCCGGTGCCGACTCGACGGCGCCACGCCGCGAGGACGCGTTGCTGGTTGACGCGATGCGGGCCGCGCAGTCCGAGGTCGAGCTCTACAACCGGATCGAGTTCGGCACCGTCGACACCGACATCCTGATCTCCGCGCATGCGGTCAACGACGTGGTACGTCTCGTCGCCGAGTTGCTCGACAACGCGACCCGGTTCTCGCCGCCGACCACGACTGTCGTCGCCGACGCTCGGCGGCTGCGCGACTACGTGCTGGTCCAGGTGGAGGACCGCGGCCTGGGTCTGTCCGAGGAGCAGTTGGACAATCTCAACCGCAGGCTCGCCGAGTCGTCCGCGGTCGACGTCTCAGCCTTCCGGCTGATGGGTCTCGCCGTGGTCAGCCGGCTGGCCGGCCGGTACGGCATCCGGGTCGAGCTGCGGCCCAACCCGGAGGGCGGCACCATCGCCCAGGCCACGCTGCCGAGCAGCATCCTGGTACTGCCGCAGCGCACCCGGGAGCCGGTGGTGACGCGGGGACGCCCGGCCATGGCGGCCGAGCCGATCTCCGCCGCGCCCACGTCGGGCGGGACCTGGTCGCCGATCTCGAGTCCGCCGGCTGCGGCGCCCGGCCGTACGGCGACCCTCACCGACCAGTGGCAGAACGCCCGGTCGTCACAGTGGAACGCGGTGGCCGGTGCTCCTACCGCCGCCTTCCCGGTGACCACCGGTGGGCAGTCGACGCCGGTCTCCGCCGCCCCGATCTCAGCGTCGCCGATGTCCGGCTCTCCGATGTCCGGCTCTCCGATGTCCGGGCCGCCAGCGGCTCCGGCCGTCGGCCCGGCCGCGCCGACGTACAACCCGGGGCTGCCGGCGTACCGTCCGGCGGCATCCGCCGCCCCGCCCGCCGCGGCACCGCCGGTGGCCAACGTCGGTACGCCGACGGTGGCCTACCCGACGGTGCGACCGACGGGCACCGTCGGCTACCCGGACCAGTCGGTCATCCCGGCCACCATGCACCCGATGGCGCCGGCGGTACGCACCGGCGGCCAGCTGCCGCATGGCCCGATGGCTGGCGGCTCCGCCGGCGGCGGAGCGCCCGCAGCGGCCGCCAAGCCCGGTGCCCGGCCCGAGGACGCCGCCGAGATGCCCATCTTCCGGGAGATGGAGGCGGTCTGGTTCCGGTCACACGGCTCGGCCGAGACCACCGTCCTGCCGCTGCCGACCGCCGGTCGTCCGCCTGCTGCCGGTGCGCCCGCACCGGCGTACCCGCCGGCACCCGCTCCGACCAGGACACCGCTGCCGGCCCGCAACCCGGGACAGTCGACTCCACAGCCGACGGCGTACTCTGCCCCGGTGCAGCCGAACGCCGCACCACCACCCCCGGCCGCGCCACCGGCGCCCGCACCGTCCACTCCGGCCGGCGCGGCGACGTCGGCGCTGGGTGCCATCCCCCGGCAACGGACGGGCGACTCCGGCAGTTGGCGTACCGCCGCTGACGAGGGCTGGGCCCGGGCCAGCCAGGCAGCTGAGCCGGCGACCGCCGGCACCACCCGCTCTGGTCTGCCGAAGCGCCAGCCCCAGGCACAGCTGGTGCCGGGTGGCGTGGAGGCAAAGCAGGGCCGCGAGCCGACCCGGCGGACCCCGGACGAGGTCCGTGGCCTGCTGTCGGCATATCACCGTGGCGTGCAACGCGGCCGGACCGTCGGCAGCGAGCAGTACCGCGCCACCTCAACCAAGGAGACCAGCGAATGAACAGGCCAGCAGCTATTCAGGACATGGGTTGGCTGCTCAGCAACTTTGCCGACAGCGTGGCGGGGATCGCCCACGTCGTGGCTGTCTCGGCAGACGGACTGCTGCTCGCCTCCTCGCGTGACCTGCCGGCGGACCGGGCCGACCAGTTGGCGGCGATCACCTCCGGTGTGGTCAGCCTCACTGACGGGGCGTCGCGGATGTTCAGCGCGGGCGGGGTGCTGCAGACGGTGATCGAGATGGACAGCGGGTACCTGTTCCTGATGTCCATCAGTGACGGATCGTCGATGGCGGTGCTCGCCGCCCGTAGCTGCGACGTCGGTCAGGTCGGGTACGAGATGGCATTGCTGGTCGAGCGGGTCGGAGCCGCGCTGGTCCCGGCACCACGGGAGGCCGTGGGCGGCCGACCCTGATCCGAGGCTGAAGTTCCGCAGCGACACAAGGGACCGTCACCGATGACGTGCCAGCAGACCCACGAGGAGGTGACCGCTCAATGGGCCAACCACGACAGGACCCGCGCGGAGCGCTGGTCCGTCCCTATGCGGTCACCCGCGGGCGTACCGAGCCACGGCAGCACATCGCGCTGGAAGCGGTGCTGGTGGCCTCGGCGGCAGCGGTCACCGAGTCTCGTTTCGCCGGGCACGACAAGCATCGAATCGCAACGATCTGCGACAACCGTGCCCAGTCACTGGCGGAGATCGCCGCGTACACCCGGCTTCCACTGGGCGTCGCACGGGTCCTCGTCGCCGACATGGTCGCCGACGGCCTGCTGGCGTTGCACAGCACCGCTCCGACCGAAACAGAGGGCTACGAGGAGCGGATGGAACTTCTTGAGAGGGTGCTAAGTGGACTTCGCAGGCTATGACCGTCCCGGTTTCCGCCAGGACAAGGGGATCACCTCGGCGAAGATCGTCATCGCCGGTGGATTCGGGGTCGGCAAGACCACCATGGTCGGCGCGGTCTCCGAGATCACGCCGCTGACCACCGAGGCGCTGATGACCTCGGCCGGTGTCGGCATCGACGATCCGTCAAAGGTCCCCGGCAAGGAGACCACCACGGTGGCGATGGACTTCGGCCGGATCACCATGGCCGACGACCTGATCCTCTACCTGTTCGGCACACCCGGACAGACCCGGTTCTGGTTCATGTGGGACGAGATCATCCGCGGTGCGGTCGGTGCCGCGGTCCTGGTGGACACCCGCCGGATCACCGACGCCTTCGCCCCGCTGGACTACTTCGAGAACCGGCAGCTGCCGTACCTCGTGGCGTTGAACTGCTTCGACGGCGCGGCACAGTACGAGCCGGAGGAGGTGCGGGAGGCGCTGGCCATCGCGCCGCACGTGCCGCTGGTGATGTGCGACGCCCGCAGCCGGGACTCGACGAAGAATGTCTTGGTCAATGTCGTCGAACACGCCATGGCGACGCTGCGCGCCGAGCACGGCCGGGGGTATCCGACCCCGGTCGGCTGACCTGTACGGCAACGGCCGGCGGCGCAGCGCGCCGCCGGCCGGCACGGCCTCCGCCGGTCGGCAGTTTCCGCTGTCGGCCGGCTCGGCTGCCTCAGTCGATCGGCAGCCGATAGCCGCGTTTGACCACGGTCTGGACCACCCCGGGCGCGCCCAGCCCGGCCCGGAGCCGGGCCACCGCCATCTCGACGGCGTGCTCGTCGGCACCTCGGGGCAGGGTGCGCAGCAGCGCGGCCCGGGACAGCACCCGTCCCGGGGTCTGCGCCAACGCACGCAGCACCGCCATCGGCGCCGGCGCCAACGGACGCAGCTCACCGTCGATGACTGCGGCGTGTCCGCGCAGGGTGAGCAGGTGTCCGCCGACCTTCAGGTTGACCGCCCGGCGGGGCAGTTCGTCGACGATCGTCCGGACCAGCGCCCCGAGCCGGGCGCGAGCCGGTGCGGTCACCGGCACTCCGTGCCGGCGCAGCGGCGCCGCGGTGACCGGCCCGACGCAGGCGGCCAGCACGTCGGTCCGCATCGCCTCGAGCACCGCGTCGGCGTTTGGCCCGGCGGCGCGCAGCAGCGCTCCGACCGCTGGCGCGGAGGTGAAGGTGACCGCGTCGACGAGCCGGCTGGCGACCAGATCGACCAGCCGGTGCAGCGGTGCCGGGTCGGACGGTGGTGCCCACCGGTACACCGGCACCTCGATCACGGTGGCGCCGGCCGCCTCGAGCGCCGCCGAACACTCCGGTTGCCGTTCCCCGTGTAGCTGCATCGCGATCACCTGACCGGCCACGCCGCGGGCCCGCAGATGGTCGGTCACTTCGTCACAGCTCTCCGACGCGGGCGACCACTGGTCGTGCAGGCCGGCGGCGCGGATCGCGCCCCGGGCCTTGGGACCGCGGGCCACGATGTAGGCGCCGCCGAGCACCGCCCGCAGCGGCTCGGCCAAGCCCCACCCTTCCGCGGCCTCCAGCCAGCCACGCATGCCGATGCCGGTGTTGGCGATCAGCACGTCCGGCGGACTGTCCAGGCAGGCCCGGGTGGACGCGCGCAGCTCGGTGTCGTCGGCGAGTGGCACGATCCGCAGCGCCGGGGCGAGCACCACCCGGGCACCCCGCCGCTCCAGCAACGCGGCCAACTCGTCGCGCCGCCGGTCGGCGGTAACCCCGATGGTGAACCCGGACAGCTCGTCGGACATCACTGGTCCTGCCGCCGGCCGAGCACCTCGATCAGCCCGTCCCGACAGCGCACCCGGTAGGTCGGCACGGCGACGCCCGGCAGGTCCAGACACTCGCCGGTACGCAGGTCGTAAACCTGCTTGTGCAGTGGTGACGCCACGGTCGGGAGGTCCCCTCGGGTGCCGACGATGCCCCGGGACATGACGTGGGCACCGGCCACCGGGTCCTGGTTGCCGATCGCGTACAACGTCCCGTCGTAGGTCCGGAAGACTGCCACCTGCTCGCCGTCGACCAGTGCGGCCACGCCCCGCTCCGGCTCCACTCGGGAGTAGGGGCACACCGGTGTCCATCGGGCGGTGACGTTGACTGTCTGCACACTCATCGGCGTACCTCCAGGGTTGTCGGGAGACCGAGCGCGACGGGCCGGCGCTCGCCCAGGGCCGGCACCGGCTGGCCCCGCTCGACCTCGAAGGTGATCGACGGGTCCGGGGTGTCGGGCGCGTTGACGAAGGAGGCGAAGCGGCCCAGCCGCTCCGGGTCGTCGATCGTGTCCCGCCACTCGTCCGAGTAGGACTCGACGTGCCGGGCCATCGCCTCGTCCAGCTCGGCCGCCAGCCCGAGCGAGTCGTCGACGATCACCGATCGCAGGTGGTCCAGGCCGCCGTCCATGGCCTCGATCCAGGCTGCGGTGCGTTGCAGCCGGTCGGCGGTGCGGATGTAGAACATCAGGAACCGGTCGATGGTGCGGACGAGGTCGTCGGTGGACAGATCGCTGGCGAACAGGTCGGCGTGCCGGGGCCGGAAACCGCCGTTGCCGCCGACGTAGAGGTTCCAGCCGACGTCGGTCGCGATGATGCCGAAGTCCTTGCTGCGGGCCTCGGCGCACTCCCGGGCGCAGCCGGAGACCGCAGACTTGATCTTGTGGGGGGCACGCAGACCCCGGTAACGCAGCTCCAGGGCGACCGCCAGGCCGACCGAGTCCTGCACCCCGTAGCGGCACCAGGTGGAGCCGACACAGGACTTCACCGTCCGCAGCGCCTTGCCGTAGGCGTGGCCGGACTCGAAGCCGGCGTCGACCAGCCGCCGCCAGATCTTCGGCAACTGCTCCACCCGGGCGCCGAACAGGTCGATCCGCTGCCCGCCGGTGATCTTGGTGTAGAGGTTGAAGTCCCGGGCGACCTCGCCGATGACGATCAGCTTCTCCGGGGTGATCTCCCCACCGGGGATCCGCGGCACCACCGAGTAGGTACCGTCGCGCTGGATGTTGGCCAGGAAGTGGTCGTTGGTGTCCTGCAGGGTGGCCTGTTCGCCGTCGAGCACGTAGCCGTTGCCCAGCGAGGCGAGGATCGAGGCGACCACCGGCTTGCAGATGTCGCAGCCCCGCCCCCGCCCGTGTTCGGCGACCAGCTGGGAGAAGGTCCGGATGCCGCGTACCCGGACGATGTCGAACAGCTCCTGGCGGCTGTGGTCGAAGTGTTCGCACAGTGCGGTCGACTGGGCCACCCCGGCGACGGACAGCAACTGCTTGAGCATCGGTACGCAGGACCCGCAGCTGGTGCCGGCCCGGGTGCACGCCTTGATCCCGGCGACGTCGGTGCAACCGTCGCCGATCGCGCCGAGGATCTGATCCTTGGTGACCGCGTTGCAGGAGCAGACCTGGGCGCTGCCGGGCAGCGCGTCGATGCCGGCGCCGCCAGCGGCCCCGTCGGAGCCGGCCGGGGCGAGCAGCGCCAGCGGCGGGCCCGGCAGCGGCCCGCCGACGCTGGCCCGCAGCGTCGGGTACGCCGTCGCGTCGCCGACCAGCACCCCGCCGAGCAGGGTCCGCGCGTCGTCGGAGAGCACCAGCTTGGCGTAGACGCGGGTGGCCGGGTCGGTGAAGGTGACGTCCAGGCAGTCGGGGGTGGCACCGTGCGCGTCGCCGAACGACGCCACGTCCACCCCGAGCAGTTTGAGCTTCGTGGAGGTGTCCGCGCCGGGGAAGGCGGCGGTGCCGCCGAGCAGCCGGTCGGCGACCACCTCGGCCATCGCGTAGCCGGGGGCGACCAGGCCGTAGCAGCGGCCCGGTTCGCCGTCGACGCTGACCGCGGCGCATTCACCGACCGCCCAGATGTGCGGGTCGCTGGTCCGGCAGGTGGCGTCGACGGTCACCCCGCCGCGTTCGCCGACGGCCAGCCCGGCGGCGCGGGCCAGGTCGTCGCGGGGCCGGATGCCGGCGGCCACCACCACCAGGTCGGACCGCAGTTCGGTGCCGTCGGTGAGGGCCACGCCGTGCGGCGTACCGTCCGGTCCGGTGCGGATCGCCGACGTCGCGGTCCCCAGGTGTACCTCGACGCCGAGGTCCTCGACGTAGCGGCGCAGCATCGCCCCGCCGGCCTCGTCGATCTGGACCGGCATCAGCCGGGGCGCGAACTCCACCACGTGGGTACGCAGACCGAGCAGCCGCAGTGCGTTGGCGGCCTCCAGGCCGAGCAGTCCGCCGCCGATCACCGTGCCGACCCGCCGGCCGGCGGCCGGATCGGTGGCGAAGTCGCGGATGGCGACCAGGTCGTCCAGCGTGCGGTAGACGAACACCCCGTCGCGCAGGCCGCCGACGGTCCCGCCACCGGTACCGGGGTCGGCAGGTCGGTGGGCGCCGTCGATCGGCGGGACGAACGGGTACGAGCCGGTGGCCAGCACCAGCGCGTCGTAGCCGTACTCGCGGTGGTCGGTGACGACCACCCGGCGGTCCCGGTCGATGCGCCGGGCCGGCTCGGCCAGCCGCAGGTCCACCCCGTCGTCCGGGGTGTGCACGCTCAACTCGTCCGGCCCGACACCGTCGAAGAAGGCCGACAACCGGACCCGGTCGTACGCCGGCCGCGACTCCTCGGCGAGCACCGTGACCTGCCATCCACCGTCGGTGTCCCGGGACCGGACCGCTTCGACCAGGCGCTGCCCGACCATGCCGTTGCCGATGACGACCAACCGGTTCATGCTGGTACCTCCACGTCGGAATCCACAGATGAGAGCCAGTCGACGATGCCGGTGACCGCGTCGGTGCAGCTGCCGCAGCCGGTGGTGGCCCGGGTGGCGGCGACCATCTCGGCGACCGACCGGGCCCCGGCGCGCCAGCAGCGGACCAGCGCTCCCTTGCTGACCGTGTTGCACTGGCAGACGGTCGCCGCGTCCGGCATCAGGGCCGGGCTGGTCGCCGGGGCCGCGACGGTGCCGCCGACCGCCCGGCCGAGCAGCAGCGCCCGCCGGTCGGTCGGCACCGGACCACCCCGGTCGAACAGCTGGATGACGGTGCCGACGGCCGGGTTGTCGCCGAGCATGATCGCCCCGGTCAGCCGGTCGTCGCGGATCAGCAGCCGCGCGTACGTGCCCCGGGCCGGGTCGGCGAAGCTGAGCTCCTCGGTCTGCCCGTCGGCGCCCGGCCGGGTGTCGCCCATCGCGGCGAGGTCGATGCCGGCGGCCTTGAGCCGGGTCACCGTCGGCAGTGGCCGGTAGCGGGCACCCGGGTCGTCGCCGGCCAGCACCCGGGCCAGCACCCGGGCCTGTTCCCAGGCGGGGGCGACCAGCCCGGTGACGACGCCGTCGTGTTCGGCGCAGTCCCCGATCGCCCAGATCCGTGGGTCGCTGGTGGCCATCCGGTCGTCGACCATCACACCGCGCCCGACCCGTAGCCCGGCCCGGCGGGCCAGGTCGGTGTCCGGCCGGACCCCGCAGGCCAGCACCAGCAGGTCGGCGTCCAGCTCCCGGCCGTCGCCGAGCCGCAGCCGTACCCCGTCGGTGGTGGCGGTGACCGACTCGGCGGCGGCGGCCAGCTCGGTGCCGACGCCGAGGCCGGCCAGGGTACGGGCGAGCACCGCGCTGGCGGTGGCGTCGAGTTGGCGCTCCATCAGCTGACCGACCTTGTGTACCACCCGTACGTCCAGTCCACGTGCGGCGAGCCCACGGGCGGCCTCCAGGCCGAGCAGGCCGCCGCCGAGCACCAGCGCGGTGCGGGCACCGGCTGCGGCGGCGAGGATCCGCCGGCAGTCGTCCAGGGTCCGGAACAGCGCGACGCGCTCCGGCAGCCCTGCCGGGCTGTCGGCACCGGTCAGGCCGGGCAGGTCGGGGACCACAGCCCGGCTGCCGGTGGCGAGCACCAGGTGGTCGTACTCGGTGGCGGTGCCGTCGGCGGTGCGCACCGTCCGGGTGGCCGGCTCGATCGCGGTCACCGCCAACCCGGCCCGCACGTCGATGCCGTGCCCGGCGGCCTCGGTGAGCGTCACGTCCAGCTCGTCGGCCCGGCCGGCGAGCAGGTTCGACAGCATGATCCGGTTGTACGCCCGGTGCCGCTCCGCCCCGTACACGGTGATCTTGTAATCCCCACGCCGGGCGTGCAGCTCGGCGGTGAGCCGGGCACCGGCCATGCCGTGGCCGACGATGACGATACGGTTCACGCTCGCTCCACCCTGACCGCACAGATCTTGAACTCGGGCATCCGGGACGTCGGGTCCAACGCGTCGTTGGTCACCGAGTTGATCCGCCCCGCGCCGCCCCAGTGGAACGGGGCGAACACGGTGTCCGGGCGGATCGACTCGGTCAGTCGGGCCGGGGCGCGCATCTCGCCGCGCCGGCTGGTCACCCGGACCGGCTCGCCGTCGGCGACGCCGAGCCGGGCGGCCAGGTCCGGGTGCAGCTCCACGAAGGCCTCCGGCGCGGCGCCGCGCAGCGGCGCGATCCGGCGGGTCTGTGCACCTGACTGGTACTGGGCCAGCACCCGGCCGGTGGTCAGGTAGAGCGGATAGTCGGCGCAGACCTCCTCGGCGGCGGCCCGGTGCTCCACCGGCACGAACCGGGCCCGCCCGTCCGGGGTGGCGAACCGTTCGGTGAACATCCGCGGGGTGTCCGGTCGGTCCGGGTCCGGGCAGGGCCAGAAGACCCCGTCGGAGGCGTCGATCCGCTCCCAGCTGACCCCGGCGTAGTCGGCGACGCCACCGGCCGAGGCCCGGCGCAGTTCGGTGAAGACCTCGGCGGGGTCGGCCGGGAACTGCCCGGCCGGGCAGCCGAGCCGCTGCGCGAGGTCGGCCAGGACGGCCAGGTCGGTGCGGGCACCGGGCGGGGGTGGCCGCAGCGCGTGCCGGCGTAGCACCCGTCCCTCCAGGTTGGTCATCGTGCCGTCCTCTTCGGCCCACTGGGCGGTGGGCAGTACCACGTCGGCCATCGCCGCCGTCTCGGACAGCACGAAGTCGGCGACGACCAGCAGGTCCAGATCGGCCAGTCGGCGCTGGACCCGGCCGGCGCGGGGTGCGGATACCACCGGGTTGGAGCCGAAGACCAGCAACGCCTTCGGCCCGGCCGGGGTGCCGAGCGCGTCCAGCAGTTCGTACGCGGAAACCCCCGGCCCGGGCAGGTCCGCCGGGTCGACGCCCCACACCCCGGCCACGTGCGCCCGCGCCGCCGGGTCGTCGATGCGTCGGTAGCCGGGCAGCTGGTCGGCCTTCTGGCCGTGCTCCCGGCCGCCCTGACCGTTGCCCTGGCCGGTCAGGCAGCCGTAACCGGAGCCGGTCCGGCCGGGCAACCCGAGGGCGAGCGCCAGGTTGACGTAGGCGCTGACCGTGTCGACTCCCTTGGCGTGCTGTTCGGCGCCGCGCGCGGTGAGGATGACGACCTTGGCGGGCGGGGCGTCGGTCGCGCGGCGGTCGCCGCCGGCCAGAGCGCGCGCCGCCGCCTCCAGATCGGCGATCGGCACGCCGGTGATCCGTTCCACCCGGGCCGGCCAGTAGCCGGCGACGGTGGCCCGGACAGCGTCGAAGCCGGTGGTCCGCTCGGCGACGTAGGTGTGGTCCACCCAGCCCTCCCGCACCGCGACGTGCAGCAGCGCGTTGGCCACCGCGAGGTCGGTGCCGGGGGTGGGTTGCAGGTGCAGGTCGGCCAGGCGGGCGGTGGCCGTGCGGCGCGGGTCGATCACGATCAGCGTGCCGCCGCGCTGTTTCATCTCGGTCAGGTAGCGGGCGAACGGCGGCATCGTCTCGGCCACGTTCGCGCCGACCAGCAGCAGGGTGTCGGCGGTGCCGACGTCGGCCATCGGGAACGGCAGGCCACGGTCGACGCCGAAGGCCCGGATCCCGGCGGCGGCCGCCGAGGACATGCAGAATCGGCCGTTGTAGTCGATGTTGCGGGTGCGCAGCGCGACCCGGGCGAACTTGCCCAGCGCGTACGCCTTCTCGTTGGTGAGGCCGCCGCCGCCGAACATCGCGGCCGCGTCGCGGCCGTGCCGTTGCTGGATCCGCCGGACACCGTCGACGATCCGGGTCAGGGCCTCGTCCCAGCTGGCCGGCCGCAGTTCGGTGCCGGGTCGGTCGCGGACCAGCGGGGTGGTCAGCCGCTGCGGGTGGTCGAGCAGTTCCGCAGCGGTCCAGCCCTTTTGACAGAGCCCGCCCTGGTTGGTGGGAAACTGCCGGGGCAGCACCTGCACACCGCCGTCGGTCGTGGCACGCAGTCGCATCCCGCACTGCAGTGCGCAGTACGGGCAGTGGGTGGCCACGGTCCGGTCGGCGGATTCGCCGGTCGGACCGATGGTCAACTGCACGCTGCCTGGCATGTGCGAAGCGTGCCGGGGGGCGATTTCGCCGCGACGTCCCGATTGTTTCCAGCCTGCTAAGAGCAGCTCACACGGGCTGTTGTCAGAGGGTTAGCCGGCCCACTTGGTGGGACCTCCGGCGTACCGGTGCCGACCAGCCGTTTTGACCGGCGTGCCGGGCAGCGGGTATCGTCGCCTGCTGTTGTGCGACAATCGAGGGGCGTCCCTCGCCAGACCCGTCACCGTCTCAGGTCACCGTCCGTGGATGCAGCTCACCGTCTGCGGGAGGCCCCGTCCGATGGTGCCAGGTCAGCCGGGGTATGCTTGTCGTTCGCGCGCGCGTTCTCTGCCAGGTCGCCCCGGTTCCGGGTCGCCCCGACGGCCCGCGCGTTACCTGACGACCGACGCGCGACCCCAGACCGACGACGAGACAAGGTAGACCTGTGCGTACGTACAGCCCGAAGCCGGGTGAGATCGAGCGTCAGTGGCATGTGATCGACGCCTCTGACGTCGTGCTGGGCCGCCTGGCCACCCACGCCGCCACGCTGCTGCGCGGCAAGCACAAGCCGACTTTCGCGCCGCATGTCGACACCGGTGACTTCGTCATCGTCGTCAACGCCGGCAAGGTGGCGTTGACCGGCAACAAGCGGCACACCAAGGTGGCCTACCGGCACTCCGGTTACCCCGGCGGGCTGAAGCAGGTCGGCTACGACGAGCTGCTGGCCAAGCGCCCCGAGCGGGCGATCGAGCTGGCCGTCAAGGGCATGCTCCCGCACAACAAGCTCGGTGCCAAGCTGATCCGCAAGCTCAAGGTCTACGCCGGCGCCGAGCACCCGCACGGTGCTCAGCAGCCGGTGCCGTTCGAGATCAAGCAGATCGCGCAGTGAGCGCGGGCGAAGGAACCAGCATGACCGACACCACCGAGGCCAGCCCGGTCGCCGTTGCCGACATCGAGCCGGCCCCCGCCGTGACGCCCGCGCCAGTGGTGCGTACGCCGCGCGGCGAGCGCCCGATCCAGACCGTCGGGCGGCGCAAGGAAGCCATCGTCCGGGTGCGGATCGTCCCCGGCTCCGGCAAGATCACCTGCAACGGTCGCGAGCTCGAGGAGTACTTCCCGAGCAAGGTGCACCAGCAGTTGATCCGGGAGCCGCTGGTGACGGCTGAGAAGGCCGAGGCGTTCGACGTGATCGCCAACCTGCGCGGCGGCGGCATCACCGGCCAGGCCGGTGCGCTGCGGCTGGGCATCGCACGGGCGCTGTGCGCCAACGACGGCGACGACCGCCCGGCGCTGAAGAAGGCAGGTTTCCTCACCCGCGACGACCGGGTCAAGGAAAGCAAGAAGTACGGCCTGAAGAAGGCCCGCAAGGCCCCGCAGTACTCGAAGCGCTAGTCCGACACGGCTGAACGGGCGGCCGGGACACCTCCTTCGTGGGGTTTCTCGGCCGTCCGTGCTTTTTTGTCTAGTTGATGCGGATTCTTTCGTTCATCGGCAGTATCTTCATCGGTTGCCGGCTCGCTCGCCATCGCAGCGGGGGGATCCATACCCCCGACGGGGAGGCGGAGCGGCACCGTTAGCGGGACCATCGGAGGATGACTGGTATGGCGCGGCTGTTCGGCACCGATGGCGTACGCGGGCGGGCCAACGCCGATCTCACCCCGGAGTTGGCGCTGGCGGTCGCGGTGGCCGCCGCGCACACCCTGGCCGAGCGGGATCCGAGCCGCCAGCCGCTGGCCGTGGTCGGCCGCGATCCACGGGCCAGCGGCGAGATGCTGGAGGCCGCCGTGGTGGCCGGGCTGACCAGCGCCGGCGCGAACGTGCTACGGGTCGGCGTGTTGCCGACCCCCGGCGTCGCGTTCCTGGTCGGCGAGACCAAGGCCGACTTCGGGGTGATGCTCTCCGCGTCGCACAACCCGATGCCGGACAACGGCATCAAGCTGTTCGCCGCCGGTGGGCACAAACTGCCGGACGACCTCGAGATGAAGATCGAGGCCGCGATCGGCGCGGCGATCGAGGGCGACGGGTCCACCGGCCGACGGCGGCCCACCGGGGCCGGTATCGGTCGGGTGAGTGATCTGCTGGACGGGGCCGAGCACTACGTCGGTCATCTGGTCGGCACGGTCAACCACCGGCTCGACGGGCTGCGGGTGGTGGTCGACTGCGCCAACGGCGCGGCGGCCGAGGTCGGCCCGGTCGCCTACCGGGAGGCCGGCGCGGAGGTCATCGCGATCAACGCCGAGCCGAACGGGCTCAACATCAACGACGGTTGCGGGTCGACCCACCTCGACGTGGTCCGGGCCGCCGTCCTCGAACACGGCGCCGACCTGGGGCTGGCCCACGATGGCGACGCCGACCGGTGCCTGGCGGTGACCGCCGACGGTACCGAGGTGGACGGCGACGAGATCATGGCGATCCTGGCGCTGGCCATGCGCGACGCTGGCACGTTGACCGCCGACACCCTGGTGGCCACGGTGATGAGCAACCTCGGTCTGCGGCTGGCCATGTCCCGGGAGGGCATCAAGCTGGTCGAGACCAAGGTCGGCGACCGGTACGTGCTGGAGGAGCTGCGGGCCAGCGGGCTTGCACTGGGCGGCGAGCAGAGTGGGCACATCGTGATGCCCAGCTACGCCACCACCGGGGACGGGGTGCTCACCGGACTACAGCTGATGTCCCGGATGGCGGCCACCGGATCTTCGTTGGCCGGCCTGGCGGCCGCCGTCACCAAGCTGCCCCAGGTGCTGGTCAACGTACCGGTCGGCGACCGGGCCGCCGGCGCCGGCGACCCGGCGGTACGGGCGGCTGCCGAGCGGGCCGAGGCCGAGCTGGGCGGCACCGGTCGGGTGCTGCTGCGACCGTCCGGCACCGAGCCGCTGGTCCGGGTGATGGTCGAGGCGGCGACGGTGGAGACTGCCCGTTCGGTCGCCGAGCGGATCGCCGCAGCCGTCCGAGCAGCCAGCCCGGCCTGACTCCGCCCCGGTCCGCCGGCCCGCCTGATCAGCCAGCCGGTCGCAGGCCGGCCAGTCGTCGGCTCGCTTCGGCGAGGAGCTCGGGACGTTTGCAGAAGGCGAACCGCACCAGCAGCCGGCCGGCGTCCGGCTCGTCGTAGAACACCTGGGTCGGTACGGCGACCACTCCGCAGCGTTCCGGTAGGGACAGGCAGAATTCGATTCCGTCGGTGTCGCCCAGTGCGCTGATGTCGGCGGTGGCGAAGTAGGTGCCCTCCGGCACCAGCACCCGGAATCCGGCCTCGGACAGCCCGGCCACCAGTTGGTCGCGCTGCGCCTGCAGGTTCTGCCGAAGCCCGGTGAAGTAGCTGTCCGGCAGGTCCAGCGCCACCGCGACGGCCGGCTGCAGCGGCCCGCCGTTGACGTAGGTGAGGAACTGCTTGACCCGTGCGATGGCGGTGACCAACGCGGCCGGCCCACTGACCCAGCCGATCTTCCAGCCCGTACAGGAAAAGGTCTTGCCGGCCGACGAGATGCGCAGCGTCCGGTCTCGCATCCCGGGCAGGGTGGCGAGCGGGACGTGCGGGGTGTCGGCGTCGGTGAAGACGAGGTGCTCGTACACCTCGTCGGTGACCGCCCAGATGTCGTGCTCCCGACAGATCGCGGCGATCGCGGTGAGCTCGGCGACGGTGAAGACCTTGCCGGTCGGGTTGTGCGGGGAGTTGAGCAGCACCAGGCGGGTACGCGGCCCGACTGCGGCGCGCAGTGCGCCGGGGTCGAAGGCGTACCGGCCGTCCCCGTCGGGACGCAGGGTGACCGGCCGGCGGACCGCCCCGGCGAGCGCGATCGCGGCCGCGTACGAGTCGTAGTAGGGCTCGAAGCAGATGACTTCGTCGCCCGGCTCGCACAGCGCGAGGATTGCGGCGGTGATTGCCTCGGTCGCGCCGGCGGTGACCAGAACCTCGGTCTCCGGGTCGTAGTCGAGATCCCAGAAGCGTTGCTGGTTGCGGGCGACGGCGGTGCGCAGTGCCGGAATGCCAGGACCGGGTGGGTACTGGTTGTGGCCGTTGCGCAGCGCCTCGGTGGCGGCGGTCAGCATCACGGTGGGCCCGTCGGTGTCCGGGAAACCCTGGCCGAGGTTGACCGCGCCGGTGCGGACGGCAAGAGCGGACATCTCGGCGAAAATCGTCGTGCCGAACGGGCGCATGCGGCGGACCAGGGGGTCGATGTCGGCGGGGGCGCCGGGGGAGGTGACCACCTCGCCACTTTATGCGGTCCATCGAAACAGATGACGGCACCCATACCTTGCGCCCATAAGGCGGGTTTGGTCGGTTACTGCTCAGCGTGCTTGATCGATTGCTAGGGTTATGCGCACCGCTGATGAGCGATCGTGGGTTAGGCTACGACCCATGTGTGGAATCGTGGGGTACGTCGGCACGCGGCCGGCGCTGGGCATCGTGCTGGACGGGCTCCGGCGGCTTGAATACCGGGGCTACGACTCGGCCGGCGTTGCGATCGTCTGCGACGACGAGCTGCGTACCGAGAAGCGGGCCGGGAAACTCGCCAACCTGGAGAAGGCGCTCGGCGACGAGCGGTTCGGCACCACCACGGCCGGTGACACCACGCCGGTCGACCGCTCCGGCTGCCCGGCCCCGGTCGGCATCGGTGACGGCACCGCCGGCATCGGCCACACCCGGTGGGCCACCCACGGCGGACCGACCGACCGCAACGCCCACCCGCATGTGTCCCGGGACGGCCGGGTCGCGGTGATCCACAACGGGATCATCGAGAACTTCGCCAAGCTGGTCGCCGAGCTCGAAGCCGACGGGGTCGAGTTCGTCAGCGACACCGATACCGAATGCGCTGCCCACCTGCTCGCCGCCGCGCTGGCCGACCTGCGGGCCGCCGGCGAGCCGGAGGGGCCGCGGCTGCTGGCCGCCGCGATGCGTCGGGTGTGTCAACGCCTCGAAGGCGCGTTCACCCTGCTCGCGGTCGACGCCAGCATCCCGGACGCGGTGGTCGGAGCGCGGCGCAACTCCCCGCTGGTGGTCGGTCGCGGCCCAGGCGAGCACTACCTGGCCAGCGACGTCTCCGCGTTCATCGAGCACACCCGCGACGCCGTCGAGCTCGGTCAGGACCAGGTCGTCCTGATCACCCCGGACAGCATCGAGATCACCGACTTCTCCGGCGCGCCGGCGCTCGGCCGCGACTTCCACATCGACTGGGACGCCTCCGCCGCCGAGAAGGGCGGCTACGACTACTTCATGCTCAAGGAGATCGCCGAGCAGCCGCAGGCGGTCGCCGACACGCTGCTCGGCCGGCTCACCGAGACCGGCGAGATCATGCTGGACGAGGTCCGCCTCACCGACCAGGACCTGCGCGACGCCGACAAGATCTTCATCGTCGCCTGCGGTACGGCGTACCACTCCGGCATGGTCGCCAAGTACGCCATCGAACACTGGACCCGGATCCCGTGCGAGGTGGAGCTGGCCAGCGAGTTCCGCTACCGGGACCCGGTGCTGGACCGGTCCACCCTGGTGGTGGCGATCTCCCAGTCCGGCGAGACGATGGACACCCTGATGGCGCTGCGCCACGCCAAGGAGCAGAAGGCCCGGGTGCTGGCGATCTGCAACACCAACGGTTCCACCATTCCACGCGAGTCCGACGCGGTGCTCTACACCCACAGCGGCCCGGAGATCGCGGTCGCCTCCACCAAGGCGTTCCTCACCCAGTTGGTGGCCTGCTACCTGATCGGACTGCACCTGGCCCAGGTGCGCGGCATCAAGTACGCCGACGAGGTGGCCGCCGTGGTCAGCCAGCTGCAGGAGATGCCGGACAAGCTGCGGCAGGTGCTGGACTCGATGGAGCCGGTCCGCCAGCTCGCCCGGGACCTCGCCACCGCCAACCAGGTGCTGTTCATCGGCCGGCACGTCGGCTACCCGGTCGCCCTCGAGGGCGCGCTCAAGCTCAAGGAGCTCGCCTACATGCACGCCGAGGGCTTCGCCGCCGGCGAGCTCAAGCACGGCCCGATCGCGCTGATCGACCAGGGCACCCCGGTGGTCTGTGTGGTCCCCTCACCGGCCGGCCGGGGCATGCTGCACGACAAGATCGTGTCAAACATTCAGGAGGTACGGGCCCGGGGTGCCCGGACCGTGGTGATCGCCGAGGAGGGGGACACCGCCGTGGCGCCGTACGCCGACGACCTGATCTACGTACCGCGCACCCCGACGCTGCTGGCCCCGCTGCTGACCACGGTGCCGCTGCAGGTGCTCGCCTGCGAGATCGCCGCCGCCCGGGGGCACGACGTCGACCAGCCCCGGAACCTGGCGAAGTCGGTCACCGTGGAGTGACCGCCACGCCCGTGCCGGGCCGGCTGCCAGCCGGGTGGTCGGCGCCGAGCACGATCCGGGCCATCGAGTCCAACGCCGGATTGTCCCCGGCCCAGTAGCCCAGATGCCCGGACGCGTCACCGGTGAAGACCCGGGCGCCGAAGTCCTCGCCGCTCGGGTCCTCGCCGTGCCACAGCCGGTCGCCCGGCCACAGCTGCGGCCAGGTCGCCCGGCGGATGACATCGTTGTCTGCGGTGGTGGCCCACACCCGGTCGGCCGGCACCGCCAACTCGTCCACCCGGTCCACCCCCACCCCGGGCGAACCGACGAAGATCAGGTCGTCGGCGGCCAGGCCGGGTGCCCGCGCCGCCGTACCCACCACCAGCGAGCCGTAGCTGTGGCCGAGCACCGTCAGCCCGCCCGGGTCGCCGACGCGGTTGACGTCCAGACCATCCTGGAACCGGCGCAGGTCGGCGGCCCCGGCCCGCGCCGGGGCGGTGCTGGCCGCCTCGTCGACGAACGCCGGTGCCGCGTAGTCCAGCCACAACACGGCGGCGGTCGACTCCTGTGGAGCCAACTGCTGACAACGTTGCAGCACCTGCTCGGTGCGGGCCAACTCGCCGCCGACCCGGTCGAGACCGCTGCCCATCCCCGGGACGTGGGTCAGCACGCGTCGGGCCTGATCGGGATCGCCCAGCGCGAGGATCACCCGGCCGGTCGAGGCGGGAGCCGACGGATCACCCGGCCGGCCGGCGCCGCCGTCCAGCGCCAGCAGGTAGGCCCGAGGGCCGGACGCGGACGTGAGCCGGTCGTCGACCGTGTCCAGGCCGTCGATCAGCCGGTCCAGCCGGCGCAACCGCGGCACCGCCGTCGGGTCCGTGCTGTCCAGCAGCGCCGCCCGTTCGGCCAGCAACGCCGCCCGCTGCCGACCCAGCAGCAGCCGGTTCGCCTGGTCCCGAGCAACCGCCGGCAGACCGTCCCACCGGCCGACCCGGGCCGGCTCGTGCCGGATCAGCCAGCGTCGCTGCGCATCGTCCAGCCCGGCCCACCAGGCCCGCACCGCAGCCGGCGCGGCCGACGGCGGTGGGCGCGTCGCCGGCGGCCGCGCCGGCCAGCCCTGGCTGGCGGCGGTGGCGGCCGCGTCGAGCCGGCGGGCCGCGTCGACGTCCGCCTCGGTGGCCAGGGCAAGCGCGTCGGCGACGCCGGCGGCTACCCGGCGGGCACCGGCCAGGGTCGGCCCGTCCGGGCGGGTCACCGCCGGGTCCACGCCGACCCGGCCGTCCCGGTCGATCGACAGACCGAGCACCCCCGCCGTGGCGACCCAGTCGGCGAGCACCGCCTTGGCCCGGGCCAGCTGCTCGGCGTACCGGCTGAGGATCTGGTCGACGACGCACAGCGCCGGGCCGACGGCGTCTAGCCGGTCACCCAGGCCGGCCAACCGGGTGTCGGCGGCGGTCGCCGCCGGCCCGGACCAGCCGGCGCGCAGTGCCCCGGCCGCCCCGGCCACCTCGGCGGCCCGCCGTTCGACCGCTGGTTGCCGGCGCCGCCAGCCGTACGCGGCCTGTTGCCAGGCCGCCGGGTCGGCCCGCCACAGCTGCCGGTACGTGATCATTTGGCCAGCCGGTGGACCGCCCGCCAGTCGGCGGCGTCGTACTCATCGGCGGCCCTGGCCAGCGCCTGCCCGGTGGCGGCCGCGTCCGCGCCGGCCCGGCTCACCTGCCGGTGCACTGCGGCCTCCACCGTGACCAGCAGGTCGGCCGCTGCCCAGCCCGGTGCGGCGACGGTCAGCTCCGGCTGGCCGGCCAGCCCGTGCGCCAGCCGGTAGGCCAGCCCGGTCAACCGGTCGGCGGCGTCGTGCAGCACGGCCGGCCGCACCCGCAGCGGCCCGCCGCCGGCCGGGCCCACGTCGTTGCCGGGCAGTTCACCCATGTCGCCTCCGTTCACCCATGTCGGCTCCGGTCACCGTGTCGCCTCCGTCGGCATGCGTCGATGGGCAGACGCTATCCGGAACCGACAGCGTGGCGGGGGACCCTGTGGACAATCGGCGCAGCGGTTACCGTCCCACCGGTCACCACCGCCGGTAGGGTGACCGTGGGCGGTGAGCGACGAAGCGGCGCGGCGGAGGTAAGCGAATGATCCAGGTGTGGCGGGTGTCCGACGTCCGCAGAGCCGAGCAGGCGCTGATGGCGACCGTTGCACCGGGGACACTGATGCACCGGGCCGCCGCCGGCCTGGCCCGCCGGTGCGCCACCCTGCTCGCCGAGCGCGGCGGGGTCTACGGTGCCGAGGTGCTGCTGCTGGTCGGCTCGGGCGACAACGGCGGCGACACGCTGTACGCCGGAGCCCGACTGGCCCGCCGGGGCGCCCGGGTCACCGCCTGGCTGCTGCGACCGGACCGGGCCCACTGTGGCGGGCTCGCCGCGCTACGGTCCGCGGGCGGCCGGGTGGCCGACGGTCGGACCGCCGACGGTGCCGGCCGGCACGCGGACCTGATCATGGACGGGATCGTCGGCATCGGCGGCACCGGCGGGCTGCGGGAGCCGGCCGCCGGTGCGCTCGCCCGGGCCGGCGAGCTCACTTCGGCACGTGGCGGCCGGCCGGTGCTGGTCGCGGTGGACGTGCCCAGCGGCGTTGCGGTCGACACCGGCGGGGTGCCCGACGGTGCCGCGGTGCCGTCGACCGGAGCTGGCCCCGCCAGGTCCGGAGCTACCGGGTCCGGAGCCGCCGCGGTCGGGAGGGACACCGTACGAGCCGACGTCACCGTCACCTTCGGTTGCCTGAAGCCGGCGCTGATGGTGGGACCGGCCGCCGTCCGCGCCGGTCACGTAGAGCTGGTCGACATCGGCCTGCGACCGTGGCTGCGCGGCACACCCGCGTTCGAGGTGCCCGGCCGCGACGACGTCTCGGCGTGGTGGCCGACGCTGGCCCCGGCCGCCGAGAAGTACACCCGGGGAGTGGTCGGGGTGGCGACCGGCTCGGCGACCTATCCGGGTGCGGCGGTGCTCTCCGTGGGCGGGGCGGTCGCCGGGCCGACCGGCCTGGTCCGGTACGCCGGCAGCGCCGCCGCCCAGGTGCTGGACCGGTACCCCTCGGTGATCGCCACCGGTCGGGTCGCAGACGCCGGCCGGGTGCAGGCCTGGGTGTGCGGCTCCGGGCTGGGCGGCGGGGAACACGCCGTGACCGAGCTGCGGTCGGTGCTGGCCGCGCCGGTGCCGGTGGTGCTGGACGCCGACGCGTTGACCATGCTGGTCGACGGCAGCTGGGCGGAGCAGTTGCGCGGCCGGCAGGCACCCACCGTGATCACCCCGCACGATCGGGAGTTCGCCCGGCTCGCCGGCCAGCCACCCGGCGACGACCGGGTCGGGGCCGCGCTGCGGCTGGCCGCCTGGATGCGGGCGACCGTCCTGCTCAAAGGCGACCGTACGGTGGTCGCCGGACCGGACGGACGGGCGTACGTGAACGCCACCGGCACCCCGGCGCTGGCCACCGGCGGCACCGGCGACGTACTGGCCGGCCTGCTCGGCTCGCTGCTCGCCGCCGGGCTGGATCCGCAGCGGGCGGCGCTGGCCGCCGCGTACGTGCACGGCCTGGCCGGCCGGGCCGCCGCCCGCACCGGGCCGGTCACCGCGGTCGAGGTGGCCGCCGCGCTGCGCCCGGTGGTGGCCGACCTGACCGGCGGGTGCCAGCGGTCTGTCGGTGGGTGACGATGATCTGACGGCCGGCCGCCGACCTGACCGGCCGGGAACCTGCCCGATCAGGTGACCGGTCAGTAGGCTGGCCTCATGTGGCAGGCAGAGGTGCGGGTCGACCTGGACGCGATCCGGGAGAACGTGGCCCGGCTGCGGGCCGGCACCAGCGCCGAGCTGATGGCGGTGGTGAAGGGCGACGGGTACGGCCACGGCATGGTGCCGGCGGCCCGGGCCGCACTCGACGCCGGAGCGGACTGGCTGGGCGTCTGCACCTTCGGTGAGGCGCTGGAGCTGCGCGGTGCCGGACTGACCGGGCCGGTGCTGGCCTGGCTGCTCAGCCCCGGACTGCCCCTGCACGAGGCGGTCGCCGCCGACGTCGACCTCGGCGTCGGCAGCCGCGCCCTGCTGTCCGAGGCCGTCGCCGCGGCCCGACTCGCCGGCCGGCCGGCCCGGTTGCATCTCAAGATCGACACCGGGTTGTCCCGGGGTGGGGCCACCGGCGACGACTGGCCCGAGCTGGTCGAGACGGCCGCCAAAGCGCAGTCCGACGGCACCGTCGAGGTGGTCGGGGTGTGGAGCCACTTCGTCTTCGCCGACGCGCCCGGGCACGCCACCATCGACCGGCAGCTGGCGGCGTACCACGACGGGCTCGCCGTGGCCAGCCGGTACGGGCTGCGCCCCCGCTACCGGCACCTGGCCAACTCCGCGGCCACCCTGACCCGGCCGGACACCCACTTCGACCTGGTCCGGCCCGGTATCGCCTGCTACGGGCTGTCCCCGGTGCCGGGCGAAGGCTTCGGTCTACGGCCGGCGATGACCGTCCGCGCCCGGGTGATGCTGGTCAAGCGGATCCCCGCCGGGCAGGGCGTCTCCTACGGGCACACCTACCACACCAAACGGGAGAGCACTCTGGCCGTGGTGCCGCTCGGCTACGCCGACGGGGTGCCCCGGCACGCGTCCAACACCGGGCCGGTGCGCCTCGGTGGCCGGACGCGCCGGATCGCCGGCCGGGTGTGCATGGACCAGATCGTGCTCGACTGCGGCGACGACGAGATCAACGCTGGGGAGGTGGCCACATTGTTCGGTGACGGACGCGACGGCGGCCCGACCGCCGACGACTGGGCCGACGCGGTCGGCACCATCAACTACGAGATCGTCACCCGGTTCGGTAGCCCCCGGGTGCCCCGAATCTACCAGGACAGCCGGCCATGAGCGGGCAGCGGGCCGGTGCGCAGAAGGTGGCCCGGACCGCCGGCATCGTCGGCGCGGTCATCGGCGTCGCGGCTGCCGGGGTGACCGCGACGGTCACCGTCGAACGCGCCCTGGTGCGCCGGCTCAAGCGGGAGGTGGCGGACCGGTACGCCGACGAACCCTTCGGCGAGCTGCCCTACGACGAGACCCGGGTGGTCACCGCGGCCGACGGCACCGACGTCTACGTGGAGATCGTCGAGCCGGACGACGCGGCACCGCTGCGGCCGACCATCGTCTTCGTGCACGGCTACTGCCTGGACATGGGGACCTTCCACTTCCAACGCCGGGAGCTGACCCGGCAGGGAGAGTACCGGTTGGTCTGCTACGACCAGCCCGGCCACGGCCGCTCCGGCCGGCTGGAGTCCGGCGACTACGAGATCGACGCGCTCGGTGAGACGCTGCGGGCGGTCATCGAGCAGGCCGCCGGCGACGGCCCGTTGATCCTGGTCGGACATTCGATGGGCGGCATGACCATCATGGCCCTGGCCCAACGGCATCCGGAGCTGTTCCGCGACCGGGTGGTCGGCACCGTACTGATGGCGACCTCGGGCAGCCTGGTCGACGAGGCCCGGCTCGGTCTGCCGGCGATCCTCAGCCGGGCCGGCTCGCCGCTGCTGATGCTGGTCAACAACGCCACCCGGCTGACCGGTCCAGTGATCGACCGGCTGCGGGTGGCCACCGCCGACCTCGCCTGGCTGCTGACCCGCCAGTACGGCTTCGGCACCGACCGGCCCAGCCCGGCGCTGGTCAGCTACGTGGAGCGGATGAACTCGCGGACCTCGGCGGAGACCGTCACCCGGTACGTGCGTACCCTGCTGACCCACTCCCGGTACCCGGCGCTCGCGGTCCTGGAGAGCAGCCCCACGCTGGTCATCGTCGGCGACAAGGACATGATCACCCCGGTGACCCACTCGGAGGAGATCCTGCGCCGGCTGCCCGACGCCGACTACGTGAGGATCCCCGACGGCGGGCACGTGGTGATGCTGGAACACGCCGACCGGGTCAACGCGGTGCTGGTCGCGTTCCTTGCGAAAATCGCCCGATGACTGTCCGGATCCCGCTACCCGAACTGGCCGACACCCACGACCTCGGCCGCCGCCTCGGCCGGCTGCTGCGCCAAGGCGACCTGGTGGTGCTGACCGGTCCGCTCGGCGCCGGCAAGACCGCGCTGGTGCAGGGGATCGGCGACGGCCTCGGGGTACGCGGCGACGTCACCTCGCCGACCTTCGTCATCGCCCGGGTACACCAACCGGATCCGTCCCGGGGCGGCTCGCTCACCCTGGTGCACGCCGACGCGTACCGGCTCGGCGACGCGCCCGACCCGCGGGTTGAGATCGACGACCTCGACCTGGACGCCGACATGGACCGGGCGGTCACCGTCGTCGAGTGGGGCGAGGGGATGGTCGAGCAGCTCGCCGAGGCGCACCTGCTGGTCCGCATGCACCGGGCCGAGGACGACTCCCGGACCGCCGAGTTGATTGGACGGGGCCCCGGCTGGTCGGGTCGGCTCGCCGGGCTGGACCAGCCGGCCGGCCATGCTGGACGGTGATGTCGTAGGCCACCCGTAGAGTGCCGGACGGCGCGCAGCTGTCCATGAGGACGGGCGGCGGCCACCACCGAGGCGTGACGAAAGGCTCCCGAGATGCTCGACCTGCTGGCCATGTTGCCTCCTGCCTGGGCCACCGCGCTCACCCCGCACCTGGACCCGGCCGGCACCACCGCGCTCGGCCGGTACGTCGCCGACGAGTACGCCGACCAGACGGTGTACCCGCCGGTGGCGGACCTCTTCACCGCTTACCGGCTGTGTCAGCCGGAGCAGTGCCGGGTGCTTATCCTCGGCCAGGACCCGTACCACCGGGCCGGGCAGGCCCACGGGCTCAGCTTCAGCGTCCGCGACGGGGTATCGGTGCCGCCGTCGCTGCGCAACGTATTCAAGGAGCTGGGCACCGATGTCGGGGTGCCGATGCCGCGCAGCGGTGACCTGACCGGCTGGGCGGCCCAGGGCGTGCTGCTGCTCAACGCGGTGCTCACCGTGCGGCAGGGCCGGCCCGGCTCACACGCCGGCAAGGGCTGGGAGGAGTTCACCGACGCCACGATCGCCGCGCTCGACGCCCGCGACCAGCGGGTCGTCTTCCTGCTGTGGGGCGGCTACGCGCGCAAGAAGCGCGGGCTGATCACCAACCCGGGGCACGTCGTGCTGGAGGCCGGCCACCCCAGCCCGATGAACCCGCGGGGTTTTCTCGGCAGCCGGCCGTTCAGCGCCACCGACAAGGCGCTGGCCGACGCCGGCCTGCCCGGCATCGACTGGAGCCGGACCGGCGGTGCCGATCAGCCGGTGGCCGGCTGACCGGTCAACCGCCGCGCCCCGGTACCGGCTGACCGCTGCGGCCCGCCCGGTGCCGGTCCAGTAGCCGGGCGACGCCCGGATCGGCGATCGCCAGCTCGGCCAGCGGCACCACCGGGTAGTGCCGCTCGCCGTGCCGTACGTCGATCGACTCGGGGAGTTTGTCGCACATCCGGGCGTGGATCTCACCGGCTATCGTCTGCCACCGGAGTGGATGCGGCTCGCGTGGATCGACCGGAATGTGCCGGTACTCCTGCCAGCGGTCCATCCACCGGCTCGCGTACCGGCCGGTTAGCCATTCGGTGATGGCGTCCGCCTCGGACCAGAGCAGGGCCACGTGCACCCCGGGTGCCGGCACCGGCGCGCCCTGCAGCAGTGCGGCGGTCGGACCGTCGAAGACGTAGCTGATTCCGTCGACGTGGCGGCGGAACCGCTCGACGTCGGTGTCCAGGAGCCGGTCATCGATCCCGCGGTCGGCGAGTTGCGCTATCTGCTGGTCCACGTCCTCGTCGAGGTCCTCGACTCCGACCACGAGTTGCCGGCCCAGCGCCGCGAACAACCGCTCGACCAGTGGCAGCGCCGCGCCCCGGTGACCGGACTCGACCCTGGCTACGGTGGTTTGCGCGATTCCGGTGGCCGTGGCCAGATCCCGCTGGGTCAGCCGGCGGAGTTCGCGTTCCTGCCGCAGCAGCCGGCCGACCTCCCCGCCGAGCCGGGTCGACGATTCCATTCGCTGATGCTCCCTGTCCGGTACCGATAATGTCCATCCTCGACGGATGTCCGGTTCCCGACCGGCGGCGCGTGACCGGCTGGTTGGACTCCCGGGCGGCCGGACTTGGACCGGACTCGGACCGGACCGGGCCAGGTTCGGCGCGGGGGACATGGTCTCTCTCCAGACTTGATGCACCTGTGGCATCAAGATGCACGTGTGGCATCAGGTCCGGAGAGTATGAGTGGCGGGCGATACGCGCGACACGCGCGACACGCGCGACGCGGGGGGTCGCGGGGGGTGTGGGGGGTGTGGGGGGTGTGGGGCGACCCGACCACGGGCGCGCCGAGGGCAGCCAGGAGCCGGCCGCGGTGTCCGGTTAGGGTGCATACCGTGCTGGTACTGGTGCTGGATTCGTCGACTCCCGCGGTGACCGCCGCGCTGGCCGAGATCACCGACGACGTACGTCTGCTGGCCAGCCGACGTACGGTCGACGCGCGGGCGCACGGCGAACTGCTCTCCCCGCAGATCGCCGCCTGCCTGGCCGAGTCCGGCGCGGCGGCGGCGGACCTGACCGCAGTGGTGGCCGGGCTCGGCCCCGGGCCGTTCACCGGACTGCGGGTCGGTCTGGTCACCGCCGCCAGCGTGGCGCATGCCCTCGACATCCCGACGTACGGCGTCAACTCGCTCGACGCGCTCGGCCACGCCGCCGGCAGCGACCTCGCCGGCACCGACCTCGCCGGCAGCGACGCCGCGACCGGCCGGGTGCTGGCTGCTACCGACGCGCGGCGCCGGGAGATCTACTGGGCGGTGTACGCCGCCGACGGTCGGCGGCTCACCGACCCGGCGGTCGACGCGCCGGCCGCCGTCGCCGAGGCCCTGGCGGGTCTCGGCGTCACCACGGCAGTCGGCGACGGCGCCCTGCGCTACGCCGAACTGCTCGGCGTACCGGTGCGACCCGAGCCCCGCTACCCGGACGCGCTGCCGCTGGCGCGGTTGGCGGCCGACCGGGTCCGCACCGCCGCGCTCACCGAGCCGTTGACCCCTTGCTACCTGCGCCGGCCCGACGCCGTCGCGGCGGCCGGACGCAAACCGGTGCTCCAGTGACCCAGGTCAGTGGGCAGCTGCGGACCGTCCGGTTCCGCTGGTGGCACATCGAACAGGCGGTACCGATCGAAGCCGACCTGTTCGGTGCCGAACAGTGGTCGGCCGAGATGTTCTGGAACGAGCTGGCCAACGGACACCACTACCTGGCCGTCGTCGACGGCACCGACCAGCTGGCCGGGTACGCCGGGCTGGCACTGGCCGGCGATCCGGCGACACCCGACGAGGCGTGGGTGCAGAACGTCGCGGTACGCCGGGACCACCAACGGCGCGGCGTGGGCCGGACCCTGCTGGCCGGGCTGCTCGACGAAGCCACCCGACGCGGGGCCGGCCGGACCTACCTGGAAGTCGCGGTGGACAACGCGCCCGCGCAACGGCTGTACGCGGCGTACGGTTTCGAACCGGTGGGTGTACGCCGTGGCTACTACCAACCCAGCAACACCGACGCTCTGGTGATGATGCGAGATGGCTGACGAACCACTGGTCCTCGGGATCGAGACCTCCTGCGACGAGACCGGGGTCGGCATCGTCCGCGGGCACACGCTGCTCGCCGACGCGCTGGCCTCCAGCGTGGCCGAACACGCCAGGTTCGGCGGCGTGGTGCCGGAGGTGGCCAGCCGGGCCCACCTGGAAGCGATCGTGCCGACGATGCGCCGGGCGCTCGACGACGCCGGTGTCACCCTGGCCGACATCGACGCGATCGCGGTGACCGCCGGCCCCGGTCTGGCCGGTGCCCTGCTGGTCGGCGTCGCGGCGGCCAAGGGCTACGCGATCGCCACCGACAAGCCGGTGTTCGGTGTCAACCACCTCGCCGCCCACGTGGCCGTCGACACCCTGGAGCACGGTCCGCTGCCGGAGCCGGCGATCGCCCTGCTGGTCTCCGGTGGGCATTCGTCGCTGCTGCTGGTCGACGACCTGACCGCCGGAGTCACCCCGCTCGGCGCCACCATTGACGACGCGGCCGGTGAGGCGTTCGACAAGGTGGCCCGGCTGCTCGGCCTGCCGTTCCCCGGCGGGCCGCCGATCGACCGGTCGGCTCGCGACGGTGACGCCGCGGCGATCGCATTCCCCCGTGGACTCACCGCGCCGAAGGACCTCGCCGCGCACCGGTTCGACTTCTCCTTCTCCGGACTGAAGACCGCGGTGGCCCGCTGGGTCGAAGCCCGGGAACGGGCCGGTGAACCGGTGCCGGTGGCGGACGTCGCCGCGTCGTTCCAGGAGGCGGTCTGCGACGTGCTGACCGCCAAGGCGGTCGACGCCTGCCGGGACCGGGGCGTCGAGACCCTGGTCATCGGTGGCGGGGTGGCGGCCAACTCGCGGCTGCGGGCGATGGCCGAGCAACGCTGCGAGCGGTACGGGATCCGGGTCCGGGTGCCCCGGCCGAAACTGTGCACCGACAACGGCGCGATGGTCGCCGCGCTCGGTTCGCATCTGGTCGCCGCCGGGGTACCGGCCAGCCGGCTGGACCTGCCGGCCGACTCCGCGCTGCCGTTGACCACGGTGAGCGTGTAATGTCCGGCGACGTGATCGTGCGGATGTGGGAGGCCAAGGCCGAGCCGTCCCGCCTGACCGAGTTGCTCACCTGGGTCTGCGACACCGCGCTGCCGGAGATCGAACACAGCCCGCTGCACCTGGCCAGTGAGGTCTTCTCGTCGACCGATGACCGGCTGGTGGTCATCTCGAAGTGGCGCAGCAGCCCGTTGTCGTTGCCGGAACCACCGCTGCGGCTGGTCACCCGTGCACCGCACAGCTGGGACTTCACCCAGGTCGACCGCTGAAGCCGCTGCCAGATCGTCCGGCGGAAACGGGAAAATAGGTGGATCGGTCACGTAAAGTAGCCGTACCGTCGCGATGTCATGTGGTCCCTGCCCGTCGCCGATCCCGGCGTAGCCGATCACCGGTCAGCCCTGCGTCTGCTGCGCTGGCTGGCCGGACGTGCCGGGGCGTCCGTGGCCTGGGGATCGGTGCTCAGCGTGGTCTGGATGGGCAGCCAGGCGTTGATGCCGGCGGTTGTCGGACATGCCATCGACGTCGGCCTCACCGCCCGCGATCCGCAGGCGCTGCTCGGCTGGTCAGCGGTGCTACTGGGGCTGGGGCTGGTCCAGGCGACGGCCAGCATCAGCCAGCACTGGTTCGGCGTGTTCAACTGGCTGTCCACTGCGTACCGCACGGTCCAGCTCACCGTACGGCAGGCCAACCGGCTCGGCGCCACCCTGCCGAAACGGCTGGCCACCGGCGAGGTGGTGAGCATCGGGACCGCCGACATGAGCAGTCTGGGCGGCGCGGTGGAGGTCGTCGCCCGGGCGGTTGGTGCGGTGGTGGCGATCGTCGTGGTCGCCGCGATCCTGCTCGGCACCTCCGTCCCGCTCGGGCTGGTGATCGTGATCGGCGTGCCGGTGCTGATGGCGGCCGTCGGGCTCGGCCTGCGGCCGCTGCACCGCCGCCAGCAGACGTACCGGGAACAGCAGGCCACCCTGGCGACCCTGGCCGGCGACATCGTGACCGGCCTGCGGATCCTGCGCGGCGTCGGCGGTGAACCGGCCTTCGCCGACCGCTACCGGGAGCAGTCGCAGGAGCTGCGGCGGCGCGGCGACCGGCTGGCCCGGGTCGAATCCTTCCTGGAGGCCAACCAGCTGCTGCTGCCCGGGATGTTCCTGGTGCTGGTGACCTGGCTCGGGGCGCGGCTCACTCTCGCCGGCGAGCTGACCGTCGGGCAACTGGTCGCCGCCTACGCGTACACCGCGTTCCTGACCGGTCCGATCCGGACGTTGACCGAGTTCCTGCACACCATGACCCGTGGCCACGTCGCCGCCCGCCGGGTCGCGGGCCTGCTCGCCATCACGCCGGAGTTCACCGACCCGGCCCGACCCCGCCGACTGCCGGACCGCGCCGGCGACCTGGTCGACTCCATGTCCGGCCTGCGGGTGGCCCCGTACCAGTTGACCGCCGTCGCGGCCACCGCGCCGGAGGACGTCGTCGGGCTCGCCGACCGGCTGGGGCGCTACCGCGACACCGAAGTCGCCCTGGCCGGCGTACCGCTGCGGGAGCTGGACCTGGCCACGGTCCGGCAGCGGATCCTGGTGACCGACATCGTCGACGCGCTGCCCGCCGATCCTGGTGCTGGTCGAGCCGACCAGCGCCGTCGACGCGCACACCGAGGTGCGGATCGCCGCCCGGCTGCGGGCGGCCCGGACCGGCCGGACCACTGTCGTCTGCACCACCAGCCCGCTGCTGCTGGAACACGCCGACCGGGTGGTGTTCGTCGACGCCGGCCGGGTGGTGGCCGACGGCAGTCACGCCGATCTGCTGCGCACCGAACCCGGGTACGCCGCCCTGATGACCCGCGCCGAGTCGGTGGCGTCGACCGAGTCGGCGGCGTTGAGTGAGGTGGCGTCGTGACGGCGTTGCCGGTCGCGGACCGGGCCGAGGTCCGCCGGTACGCCCGTGTCCTGGTCCGCCGGCACCCACGGATGCTGGCCGGTGCTCTCGCGCTGCACGTGGGCGCCGCGGTCGCCGGGCTCGCCGCGCCCCGGCTGCTCGGTGGCCTGGTCGAGACGCTCACCACGTCGACGGCGGCGATCGCCGCCGTCGACCGGACCGCCCTGGCGATCGCCGGGTTCCTGGTCTTACAGGCGGTGCTGGCCCGCTACGCCCACGTGGCGTCGGCCCGGCTCGGTGAGCGGGTGCTGGCCGCGTTGCGCGAAGAGTTCATCGGTTGGGTGCTGTCCATCCCGCTGTCGACCGTGGAGAAGGCCGGCACCGGTGACCTGCTCACCCGGACCTCGCACGACGTCGCCGTGCTGTCCAAGTCGGTGCGGTTCGCGGTGCCCGAGACGCTGATCGCGATCAGCACCGCGACCTTCATCTTCGGGGCGTTGCTGCTGGTCGCCCCGGTGCTGGCGGTGCCCTGCCTGATCGTGGTGCCGCTGCTGTGGGCGGGCACCCGCTGGTATCTGCGCCGGGCGCCGGACGGCTACCTGGCCGAGAGCGCCGCGTACTCGCGGATCACCGACGGGCTCAGCGAGACCGTCGACGGTGCCCGGACCGTCGAGGCACTGCGCCGGCAGGAGCACCGGCGGCGGAGCACCGACACCGACATCGCCCGGCAGTACGCGGCCGAGCGTTACACGCTGTGGCTGCGTACCGTCTGGTTCCCGCTGATCGAGATCAGCTACGTGGTGCCGGTCGCGGCGACCCTGGCGGTCGGCGGCTGGTGCTACCTGCGCGGCTGGGTGACGCTCGGACAGGTCACCGCGGCAGTGCTCTACGTGCAGATGCTGGCCGCTCCGCTGGACCGGCTGCTGAACTGGCTGGACGAACTGCAGCTCGGTGCCGCGTCGCTGGCCCGGCTGCTCGGCGTCGCCCAGCCGGGCCGGTCCGCGACCGCGGTGCCCCGCGCGCCGGCACCTGACGGCGCGTGCGCCGCCGACCCGGTCGCGGCGGTCGACGTCCACTTCAGCTACGTCGACGGGCGGGAGGTGCTACGCGGGGTCACCCTGGTGCCGCGGCCGGGTCGCCCTGGTCACCCAGGAGCATCACGTCTTCATCGGTACGGTGCGCGACAACGTCGCGCTGGTCCGGCCGGACGCCACCGACGCCGAGGTACGCGACGCGTTGGCCGCCGTCGACGCATTGGACTGGGTGTCCGCCCTGCCGGACGGGGTGGCCACGGTGGTCGGTGCCGGCGGCCATCCGGTCGGTCCGGACCAGGCCCAGCAGCTCGCCCTGGCCCGGCTGGTGCTGGCCGATCCGCAGACCCTGGTGCTGGACGAGGCGACGTCGCTGATCGACCCGCGTACCGCCCGGCGCACGGAGCGGTCGCTCGCTGCGGTGCTGCACGGGCGTACGGTGATCGCGATCGCGCACCGGCTGTACTCGGCACACGACGCCGACCGGATCGCCGTGGTCGAGGACGGGCTGATCACCGAGTTCGGCTCGCACCACGAACTGGTCGCCGCCGATGGCCCGTACGCCGCACTGTGGCGCACCTGGCAGGGCGTCGGGTCGGCGCAGGCGGTCGGCTGACCGGGGTCAGCCGGCCACCGCGTCGAGCGGGTCGGCGAGCAGCTGCTCGAAGGCGAGTTCTGCGGCGCCGATCAGCGGGGCGTCGTCGCCGAGTTTCGGGGTACGCAGTCGGACGTGTTCCCGGCAGGCCGGTAGCCCGTTGGAGTTGAGCCGGCTGCGCACGTGCGCGGCCGCCGCCAGGTAGACGTCCCGTAGCGTACCGCCGAAGATCACCGTCTCCGGGTTGAAGATGTTGACCAGGTTGGCCACGCCGAAGCCGAGCCAGTTGCCGACCTGGCGGACCGCGGCCTGGGCCTGGCTGTCGCCCCGGTCGGCCGCGTCCACCACGGCGAGTACCGCTTCCCGGCCGACGACTTCCCCGCTGCGGCCGGCTGCCTGGATCAGCGCGTGTTCGCCGATCTCGGTCTCCCAGCAGCCCCGGGATCCGCACAGGCAGGGCCGGCCACCGGGGTGCACCACCATGTGGCCGACCTCGCCGCCGTACCCGCCGTGCCCGGTGACCCGCCGGCCACCGGCGATGATCCCGGCGCCGACGCCGACGTCGCCGTACAGGTAGACGACGTGGTCGCAGCCGACCGCCGCGCCCCGGGTGTGTTCGGCCAGCGCGCACACGTCGGAGACGTTGCCGACCAGCACGCCCCGGTCGTCGCCGAGCGCCTCGGCGAGGGCCGCGCCGAGCGGCTCGTCGACCCAGCCCATGGTGGGGCCGAGCCGGACCATGCCGTCGTCGCGGCGGACCATGCCGCAGACCGCGACGCCGCTGCCGACGCAGACCGCGCCGGCCGGCACCGCCTGGTGCAGCTCCTTGACGAAGCCGGCGAGTGGGCCGACCGCCTCGGCGGCGAGGGTGCCCCGGGGTCGCTCGCCGGTGCGCGTGTCGAGGATCCGGCCACCAAGTCCGACCCGGGCGGCCCGTAACCGGTCGACCTCGATGCTGAGCGCGTACGCGTACACCCGCTCGGACGCGGGCCGGACGACCAGCGACGGTCGTCCGGCCCGGCCGGTTTCCCGGGCACCGCCCTCGCTGACCAGGCCGGCGGCGGCCAGGTCGGCGGTGAGCGCGCCGATGGTGCTGCGGTTGAGCCCCAGCGTGGTGGTCAGTTCGGCCCGTGAGGTGGCGCCGTGCACGTGCACGTGCCGCAGCAGCGCGCCGAGGTTGTGCCGGCGGATCTCCTCCTGGCTGGGTCCTGCCCGCATCGGTTCGTCGTCTCCGCAGTCATCGGGACCCGGCGGCGGCGCGACGGCGGGACAGCGCGTCGACGCTGGCGGCCAGCAGCAGCACCAGGCCGGTGAAGACGAACTTCACCCCGGAGCTGACATTCAGCAGTCCCATGCCGTTCTCGATGACCGCGACCACGGCGCCGCCGAGGACCGCGTCGAGGACCCGGCCCTTGCCGCCGAAGAGGCTGGTGCCGCCGATCACCGCCGCGCCGACGGCGAACAGCAGCACGTTGCTGCCGCCGGTGTTGGCGTCCACCGAGTTGGCGCGGCTGGCGGCCACGATGCCGCCGACGGCGGCCATCGAGGAGCAGATCATGAAGGCGGAGATCCGGATCCGGTCGACGTTGATGCCGGCCCGGCGGGCGGCTTCCCGGTTGCCGCCGACCGCGTAGATGTGCCGGCCGTACGCGGTGCGCCGCAGCACGAAGGTCCAGAAGATCAGCAGTACCACGATGACCGGCACCACGATCGGCACCCCGCGCAGCGAGGTGATCAGCGGGTTGATGCTGCGCTCCTGGTTGAGGATGTAGACGGCGGCACCGGCGATCGCGATCAGCACTCCGATGCGGGTTAGCACCACCACGATCGGGTCGGTGACCAGGCCCTTGGCGGACCGGGTGCGGTAGCGCAGCAGCTGGATCAGCGCGAACCCGGCCACCCCGACGCCGAAGATCGCCCAGCCGATCACCGGCGGGACGTTGCGGTTGACGATCGCGATCAGCACGTCGTCGCGCAGCGAGACGTTCTTGCCGCCTTCGATCAGCAGCAGCACCGTGCCCTGGAAGGCGAGGAACGCGGCCAGGGTGACCACGAACGACGGGATGCCGACCTTGGCGACCAGGAACCCGAGGACGGTGCCGATCAGGGTTCCGGTGGCCACGGCTGCCAGCACCGCCACGTACCAGGGCAGTCCCATCTCGGTGGAGACGACCGCCAGGATCGCGGCGCAGACGCCGCTGGCGAAGCCGGCGGACAGGTCGATCTCACCGAGCAGCAGGACGAAGATCAGCCCCATCGCGATCAGGGTGACCGCGCCGCCCTGAATGAACAGGTTGGCAAAGTTGCCGGCGGTGAAGAAGTTGGGCCGCACGATCGAGAAGACCGTGCAGAGCACGACGAGGCCGAGGATCGCGGGCAGCGCGCCGAGGTCGCCGCCGCGGATCCGGGAGAAGTAGTTGCGCAGGTGTTCGCCGACGCCGGGCGAGTCGGCCGGGGCGGCGGGCCGCTGGACTGTGGAGGTGGCGGTGCTCATCGGTCGGCTCCCGGTCCGTTGGCGGCGGCGTACTCGGTGCCGTTGTCGGCCGGTAGGCCGAGGTCACCGCTGCGGCCGGCGGTGATCAGCTCCACGATCTGCGCGTGGGTGATCTCCGTGCTCCGTACCTGGGCGACCATCTGGCCGAGGTACAGCGCGGCGATCCGGTCCGACACCGCGAAGACGTCGTTCATGTTGTGCGAGATCAGTACGACGGCGAGGCCGTTGTCGGCGAGCCGGCGGACCAGTTCGAGCACCTGGGCGGTCTGGGCGACGCCGAGCGCCGCGGTGGGTTCGTCGAGGATGACGACCTTGCTGTTCCACAGCACAGCCTTGGCGATGGCGACGGTCTGGCGCTGGCCGCCGGAGAGGCTGGCGACGAGCTGCCGCAGCGACTTGACGGTCCGGACGGAGAGCCCGGCGAGGGTGTCCGCGGCCATCTGCTCCATGGTGGTCTCGTCCAGGACGATCCCGGAGCGCTTCTCCCGCCCGAGGAACATGTTCTGCACGATGTCGAGGTTGTCGCAGAGCGCGAGGTCCTGGTAGACGACCTCGATGCCGTGCGAGGCGGCGTCGCGCGGGTTGTGGATGTGCACCCGGCGGCCATCGACGACGACCTCGCCGCGGTCGATCGGGTGGATGCCGCTGATGCACTTGACCAGGGTGGACTTGCCGGCGCCGTTGTCGCCGACGAGCGCGGTCACCTCGCCGGCGTGGACGGCGAAGTCGACGTTGCGCAGCACCTGGACGGGGCCGAAGTTCTTGTCGATCCCGCGCAGTTGCAGCAGGGGGGTCGCGGACACGGGTGGTCTCCTTCGTGAGGGTGCCCGGCCGGCGCCGGTTCCGCCGCCGCGGGTGTCACCGGGCGATGGTGCTGCCGGGTGACACCCGCGGCGGGGCTACCGGTCGGTCGGCGGTTCGCCGGTCAGCTGATGCCGGCCTCGGCGCAGAGCTCGGCGAACTCGTCGGTGCAGAGCTCCTCGGCGGTGACGTAGCCGTCGTTGACCACGTCGGCGACGTTCTCCTTGTAGATGGCCTGCGGGGTGAGCAGCACCGACGGCACCTCCCGGTTGGTCTCCGGGTCGGTGACGGTCTGCGCGACCTCCTTGCGCTCACCGTTCGCCAGCGCGACCGCCAGGTCGGCGGCGGCCTGCGCCTCGGCCTTGATCGCCTTGTAGACGGTCATGCACTGGTCGCCGGCGAGGATGTTCTGCAGGCCCTGCGGGGTGGCGTCCTGCCCGGTGACCGGCACCTGACCGTTGAGCTCGTTGCGCTTGAGCACCGAGATCGCCGCGTTGCCGAGGCCGTCGTTGGCGGCCAGCACGCCGTCGACCTCGCCGCCGGTCTGGGTCAGCATCTGCTCGAACAGCGTGGCGGCCTGGGTGTTGTCCCAGTCCGGCACCCACTGGTCCGGGCCCTTGACGTACTCGCCGGACTCGTACAGCGGGTCGAGCACGCCGTCGTAGCCGGCCTTGAACAGGGTGGCGTTGTTGTCGGTCTGCGAGCCGTTGAGGGTGGCGATGGTCGGCTTCTCCACGCCGGCGTCGGTCAGGCACTTGACCAGGCCCTCGCCCTGCAGTTGGCCGACGGCCTCGTTGTCGAAGCTGACGTAGTACTCGGCGGAGCCGCCCAGGGTGAGCCGGTCGTAGTCGATGGTGGCGACGCCCTGCTGCTTGGCCTTGTCCAGCACGGCCTTGCCGGTGCCGGAGTCCAGGTTGACGATCATCAGGACGGTGGCCCCGTCGGTGATCATCTGGTCGGCGAGGGTCTGGAACTGGGCCTTGTCGCCCTGGGCGTTCTGGATGCTGGCGTTGACGCCGGCGGCGTCGAACGCCTCCTGCAGGAAGCGCCGGTCGGCGGTCTCCCAGCGGTCGGAGGAGGCGCTGTCCGGCAGGATCACGCCGATCTTCGGGGTCGGCGTGTCGCCGCTGCCGGTGTCGGTGCCGGTGTCGCTGCCACAGGCGGTCAGGCCGCCGGCGAGCAGGACACCGGCGGCGGCGGTGCTGAGGATCCCTTTGCGCATCGCTCGGGTCCTTTCGAAGGGTGATGTTTCGCGTACAAGGGGTTGTGCTGGTGTGTGTCGTGCGGTCTCGGGCGTGGGCTCGCGGGGCGCTGGTGAGCTCCGGAGGCCCGGCCGGCGACGGCAACGGCCTGGGGCTGAGCTGGGCCATCGCGGTTTTTGTTGTGTCCGGCAACGTATTAGGAGTGTGGCGCCGGGCACAAGACGGTGACGTCACCAGTTTTGTTGCTCGCGATAACAATTCAGCAACGCGGCGGACACCTGCCCGTCGCCTGACCGGATCAGTGAGCAGCGATTGGGGCGAATCGGGCGCCAGTCACCGCTGCGAGGTCAACCGGAGTGATACTCAACTGCAACCCGCGGCGGCCGGCCGAGACGTACATTTCGGCGTACCGCTGCGCCGAGGCGTCCAGCACCGTCGGCAGGCGTTTACGCTGCCCGATCGGGCTGATCCCGCCCCGGACGTACCCGGTGGTCCGTTCGGCGAGCACCCGCTCGGCCAGCACCGCGCGCTTACCACCGAGCGCCACCGCCAGAGCCTTCAGGTCCAGCTCCCCGGTGACCGGCACGACGCCGACGGCGAGTGCCCCGTCGACCTGCGCCACCAGCGTCTTGAACACCTGCTCGGCGGCGACGCCGAGGGCGGCCGCGACCGCCGCGCCGTAGTCCGGGGTGTCCGGCGAGACCCGGTACGGGTGCAGTTGGAAGGTGATCTGCCGCTTGGTAAGCAGCGTCGTCGCCGGAGTCGCGGTACCTGCCATGCCGCGCGACGTTACCGGCCCCGCGCGTTCATCGGGCTGGCGCGCTCACCGGCCCGGCGCCGGCACCGGGTGGGCGAGCAGCGCCGTCGGGGCGCCGGCCACCCGGGTCAGCACCAGACTCGCCGCCACGCCGGCCCCAGAGGCGGTACGCAGCCGCAGGTCGCGGCGCAACTGGGCGGGGTCGAGCGGGGATCCGCGTTTGAGGATCTCCAGCCGCGTGACACCGCGTTCGCGCAGCAGCGCCCGCAGCCGCTTCAGCGAGAACGGCAGCACGTCGGTGATCTCCAGACACCTGCCGTACGGCGTGTCGGTCGGCGTGTCGGCGTAGACGTAGGCGATCGACTCGTCGGCGAGAGTGCCGTCGACGGTCGCGGCGAACGCGGCGACCAGGTGCGAGCGGACCACCGCCCCGTCCGGGTCGTACAGGTAACGCCGGACCGGGCCGACGGTGACCGGCTCGCCGCCGTCGCCGGTCAGGTCGGTGGCCGGCTGGCCGGTCCGCAGCAGGGTGGCCCGGCGTGGGGTGTCGGCCAGCGGGCCGCACCAGAACGCCGCCTCGACCACCTCCCGGTCGACGCTGACCCACTCGGCCTCGGCTCCTGGCGGGATCAACCTGTGGTCGATGCCCGGTGCCACCTTGAGTACGGTCCGTGGCACTCGGGCGACCAGGGTCCGGACGAAGTCCCAGGACGGGGAGTAGTTGTCCGGGTCGAAGGTGCGCCGACCGGTGCCGGACCGGCGGGCCGGGTCGCAGAAGACCGCGTCGTAGCCGGTGAGGTCGACTCCGGTGGCGTCGGCGCAGACCACGTCGACCAGGTGGGCCAGCCCGGTCGCCTCGGCGTTGGCGGCGGCGATCGCGGCGGTGCCCGGGTCGGCCTCCACCGCGTACACCCGGATGCCGGCCCGGGCGGCGGCGAGGGTGTCCGCGCCGAGACCGCAGCCCAGGTCGGCGAGGTGGCGTACCCCGGCGGCGCGTAACCGGTCGGCGCGCCGGTCGGTTACCACCGACCGGGTGGCCTGCTCCAGGCCGGCGCGGGTGAAGAACATCCGGGCGGCGGCCGGGCCGAACTTGCCGACCGCGCGGGCGCGCAGCGCGGCCTGGGTGAGCGCGGCGGTCGCCAGCGGTGCCGGCACCCCGGCGGTACGCAGCGCGGTCGCCGCCGCGAGTGGATCCGTCCGGCCCGGTGCGGCCAGCACCTCGGCTGCGGTGACCAGCGCGGCCGCGCCTTCCGGGGCGCGCAGGGCGGCCAGTTCGTCCGGGTGCACCGCGACATTGTCCATGCTCGGCCATCGGGCTAGCACTCCGCACAGGCGACTGCTAATCTGCGGTTAGCACTCTCGGGTCGAGGGTGCCAGCCCGCCGGCTCCCGCCGGTGAGCGAAACGCCAGGCGGTCCGGCACCCGCGACGACGGATCCGCCCGGTGGACATGAGGCAGATTGACGCCGGTTACCCACGTGGCCGGCACCAAAACCAGATACCCCAGGAGGGTATGCCCGTGACTACCGCGACCAAGGTTGCGATCAAGCCGCTCGAGGACCGGATCCTGGTCCAGGCGAACGAGGCTGAGACCACCACGGCGTCGGGCATCGTGATCCCCGACACCGCCAAGGAGAAGCCGCAGGAGGGCACCGTCCTCGCTGTCGGCCCCGGCCGCGTCGACGACAAGGGCAACCGGATCCCGGTTGACGTCAACGTCGGCGACACGGTCATCTACTCGAAGTACGGCGGCACCGAGGTCAAGTACGCCGGCGAGGAGTACCTGGTGCTCTCCGCCCGCGACGTCCTCGCGGTCATCGAGAAGTGACCTACTGCCAGTGCTGAACGCCCCGAAGCCCCAGCCCGGGGCTTCGGGGCGTCGCCCGTCGGCCGGTGCCGGCAGCCGCCGGCCGGCCGACGGCTAGTGCCTGTGAAGGGAATGTCATGGCGAAGATCCTGAGTTTCTCGGACGACGCCCGGCACCTCTTGGAGCACGGCGTCAACACGCTCGCGGACACGGTCAAGGTCACCCTCGGCCCGCGCGGGCGCAACGTCGTGCTGGACAAGAAGTTCGGCGCTCCGACGATCACCAACGATGGCGTGACCATCGCCAAGGAGATCGAGCTCACCAACCCGTACGAGAACCTCGGTGCGCAGCTGGTCAAGGAGGTGGCGACGAAGACCAACGACGTCGCCGGCGACGGGACCACCACCGCAACCGTGCTCGCCCAGGCGATGGTCCGTGAAGGTCTGCGCAACGTCGCCGCCGGGGCCAACCCGGCCGGCCTCAAGCGCGGCATCGACGCGGCCGCACAGAAGGTCTCCGAATCGCTGCTGGCCAAGGCAGCGGAGGTGGCCGACAAGGGCTCGATCGCGCAGGTCGCGACGATCTCGGCCCAGGACGCCACGATCGGCGAGCTGATCGCCGAGGCGATGGAGCGGGTCGGCCGCGACGGCGTCATCACCGTCGAGGAAGGCTCCACCCTGGCCACCGAGCTGGAGGTCACCGAGGGCCTGCAGTTCGACAAGGGCTTCATCTCCCCGCACTTCGTCACCGACGCCGAAGCGCAGGAGGCGGTCCTCGAGGACGCGTACATCCTGATCACCACCCAGAAGATCTCCTCGATCGAGGAGCTGCTGCCGCTGCTGGAGAAGATCGTCCAGGACAGCAAGCCGCTGCTGATCGTCGCCGAGGATGTCGACGGGCAGGCGCTGTCCACCCTGGTGGTCAACGCCGTACGCAAGACCGTGAAGATCTGCGCGGTCAAGGCCCCCGGCTTCGGTGACCGGCGCAAGGCGATGCTGCAGGACATGGCGATCCTGACCGGCGCCGAGCTGATCGCCCCGGAGCTGGGCTACAAGCTCGACGCGGTCGGGCTGGAGTCGCTGGGCCGGGCCCGGCGGATCGTGGTCGACAAGGACACCACCACGGTGGTCGACGGTGCCGGCAACGACTCCGAGGTCGCCGACCGGGTCACCCAGATCCGTAAGGAGATCGACGCGTCCGACTCGGACTGGGACCGCGAGAAGCTCGCCGAGCGGCTGGCGAAGCTCTCCGGCGGCATCGCGGTGATCAAGGCCGGGGCCGCCACCGAGGTGGAGATGAAGGAGCGCAAGCACCGCATCGAGGACGCCATCGCCGCGACCAAGGCCGCGGTCGAGGAGGGCACCATCCCCGGTGGCGGCGCGGCGCTGAGCCAGATCGCCGCCGTGCTCGACGACGACCTCGGCTTCGACGGCGACGAGAAGGTCGGCGTGTCGGTGGTCCGCAAGGCGCTGCACGAGCCACTGCGGTGGATCGCCCAGAACGCCGGCTACGACGGATACGTCGTGGTCGGCAAGGTGCTCGAAGGCGACTGGGGCCACGGGCTCAACGCCGCCACCGGTGAGTACGTCGATCTCGCCCGGGCCGGCATCATCGACCCGGTGAAGGTGACCCGCAACGCGGTCAGCAACGCCGCGTCGATCGCCGGGCTGCTGCTCACCACCGAGAGTCTCGTGGTGGAGAAGCCGGAGAAGGCCGAGCCGGCCGCCGGCGGGCACGGACACGACCACGGACACGGCCACCAGCACGGCCCCGGTTTCTGACCGGGAGTTCCACCTGTTCCACCTGTTCCACCTGTTCCACCTGTTCCACCTGGATCCGCGTGATCAGTACGGCCGAGGGCGCACTCTGCCCGAGGTTTCTGATCACGCGGATTCTGCGTATCGTCGGCGGTACCTACGCGCCGTCGACCCCGTACGGTGCCGGACAGATGGGCTGGACGCGATGAGGCCGGAGCCGACGGTGCCGGACGCGACAGGGCCGGAGCCGACCGGGCCAGCTGCGCAGACCGAACCGCCGGGCCGCCTGCCCGGACCGCTCGCAGCGCTTGCCGGGGTGGCCGCTGCCGCGCTCGCCCTGGGCCTGGCCGAGCTGATCGCCGTAGCCACTGGCGCCCGCTCGGCACCGCTGGTCGCGGTCGGCGGGGTGGTCGTCGACACCGTCCCCGAGCCGCTGAAACAGTTTGCCATCGACGTGTTCGGCGTACACGACAAGACCGCGCTGCTGATCGGCACCGGCGTACTGCTCGCCGGGTTCGCGGCCGTGATCGGGGTGCTGGCCGCCGGCCGGCTCGCAGTCGGCTTCGTCGGCGTCGCGGTCTTCGGCGTGGTCGGCGCGGCGGCCGCGCTCACCCGGCCCGGTGCCGGGCCGGCCGCCGTCCTGCCGGCGGTGATCGGCGCGTCCGCCGCCGCGCTGCTGCTCTGGGCGCTGCTCGCCGGCCCGCTGCGGCCGGCTTCCGTCGCCTCGTCGGCCTCGTCGGATGAACCGGTACCGGTTCAGCCCGGTGCCGGCACTGCCGACCGGCGCCGGTTCCTGTCCAGCGTCGGCGTGTCGGTCGGTGCCGCCCTGGTCACCGGTGCCGGCGGTCGTTGGCTGGCACAACGCCGGGGGGTGGCCACCGCCCGGTCCGCGGTGTCGCTGCCCGCTCCGGTCGACGCCGCGCCGCCGCTGCCTTCCGGTGTGGACCCGGCGGCGCCGGGGCTGAGCCGGTACGTCACCACCAACCGTGACTTCTACCGGATCGACACCGCGTTGGTCGTGCCCCAGGTCGACCCGGACGAATGGCAGCTGCGGATCCACGGCCGGGTGACCAACCCGATCACCCTGAGCTACTCCGACCTGCTCGGGATGGAGCTGGTGGAGCGGTACGTCACGCTGGCCTGTGTCTCGAACGAGGTGGGCGGGACTCTCATCGGCAACGCCCGCTGGCTCGGCGTACCGGTGCGGGACCTGCTGGTCGAGGCGGGCCCGCTGCCCGGAGCCGACCAGGTCGTCGGCCGGTCCGTCGACGGTTGGACCTGCGGCACCCCGACCGAAGCGCTGCTGGACGGGCGGGACGCGCTGCTCGCGGTCGGAATGAACGGTCAACCACTGCCGGTCGAGCACGGTTTTCCGGTCCGCATGGTGGTGCCCGGCCTCTACGGGTACGTCTCCGCCTGCAAGTGGGTCACCGAGCTGGAGTTGACCAGCTTCGCCGACTTCGACGCGTACTGGGTGCCGCGCGGCTGGGCGGCGCAGGGCCCGATCAAGACCCAGTCCCGGATCGACACCCCCCGGGTCCGCGCCGAACTGTCCGCCGGCACCGTACCGGTGGCCGGGGTGGCGTGGGCCCCGCACCGGGGCATCAGCGGCGTCGAGGTACGGGTGGACGACGGCCCCTGGCAGCCGGCCGAGCTGGCCCCGGCGGTCTCCGCAGACACCTGGGTGCAGTGGGTCTGGCAGTGGCCGGCAACCTCGGGTGAGCACCTACTGCAGGTCCGGGCCACTGACGGGACCGGTGCCACCCAGCCCGAACTACGCCAGCCTGTCGCCCCGGACGGGGCGACAGGCTGGCACTCGGTCCGGGTAACAGTCCAGTAGGGACAATCGAACCGGCGGCCCGTGGCCGAGGTCGCGGCCGTGCTGGCCGCGACCGCGACCGCAGCCGCGCGGTAGGTGACAGTTCGCCGCGGTCAGGCGGCGGTGGCCGAGTCAGCCGGCTGCGGCCTGACGGCGGCCGACTCCGGCCGGCGCTGGGCCGGCACGGTCGACTTGTGCGGTCGGCCCAGCCGGGCCTCCAGCCGTTGCACATCGACCCGGCCGCCACGGCGGTCGGCAAGATCCTCCCAGCCGAGGGCGAGCAGCCGGAGCCGTTCCGACTCGCTGAAGCCGCCCCACACCCCGTACGGCTCGCGCACCGACAGGGCGTGCGCGGCGCACTCCGCGCGGACCGGGCAGGTCCGGCAGACCGCCTTGGCTCCAGACTCCCGGCGGTTGCGTGACGACCCCCGCTCACCGTCGGGGTGGAAGAACTGGGCGCTGTCCCGGCCACGGCAGGCACCGAGGATCTGCCACTCCCACAGGTCGACGATCGGTCCGGGCAGTCGGCGTACATCCGACATCTGCACCCCTCCTTCCGCGCGGCTCCCGCGGACACTTCGTGGTAGGACCGGGCGGCCGGCCGCGCAAGCGCTCCGGTCCTTCATGTCACCGGGGTACCCGGGAGTCCCACTGCTCAATCACCCGTGCCGGAACGTGTGGGAACACCCGGGTCGGAACCTGCGCGCGATAGCCGGTCGGCGACGTGGCCGCCGGTCCTGAACTTTCATCTTTTTTCGTGGCAAAGCACATGAGCGAGCGTGCCTCGCGTGATCTGCTGCTGGCGGGAGAGGGGAGTCACAAGTGCGCAAGGTGCTCGTGTGTGTACGAACGGTAATTGCAGCTCAGAACATCGCCGCCGCCGCCGCCCGGCTCGGCCTCTCCGCCGCAGTACGCACAGCAGTCTCTGAACCGGAGGTGATGCTGCGGCTCGCCGAACGGCCAGCCGAGATCGTACTCGCCGACACCGCCCTGGCCCGTCCGGACAGCGCAAGCTTCACCCGCCGGGTGCTGGCCCGTTCGCCGGGCAGCGTGATCGTGCTGTTCGGCGGGGAGGACCCGCAGGTGGCGTCGGCCGCGCTGGCTGCCGGCGCCCGCGGGCTGCTACGCGGCACCGACGACCTGGTCACCGCCGTGGCGAAGACCCTGCTGCTGCTCGCCGCGCCGGGCCGCCGTACACCGGCACTGCTGACCGAGCAGTCAGCAGCCGCACCGGCCCCGGCGGTGACCGCCACCATCGGTGCCGCTGGCGCGGTGACCCACCACCCCGGGGCTGCCGCCGCTGGTACCGACTCCGCCGGACGATCGGTCACCGGCGCCGCCGCCGAACCGGCGGCGCCAGCCGCCGCCGGTGCGGACCCGGCCACCGGGCCGAACGTCGTGCCGAACCAGCGCGACGACGCGGCCGCGACGGCGTCGGCCGCCGACACCGCCGGCGCACCGATGCCCGTCCCGCACTCCGACGGCACGGTGACTCAGGACCAGGACCAGGACACGGACTCCGGCACCGCCCCGACGGATGGCGCTGTGTCGAACGGCGGCGGGCCGAACGGTGCCGGGCCGGACGGCACTCAGCCGTCAGACGGTCGAATCAGCGCACTACGCCGGATCGGGCTCACCGAACGCGAACTGCAGGTGCTGCGCGGGATGGCGGAAGGCAAGAGCAACGGCGAGATCGGCCGCGACCTGTTCGTCTCGGAGGACACCGTCAAGACCCACGCCCGGCGACTGTTCCGCAAGCTCGGCGCACGGGACAGGGCGCACGCGGTGGCCACCGGATTCCGTACCGGACTGGTCGCCTGACCGACCTTAACCCGGCCGGCCCTTGTCGTCGGCCGGTCGGTCCTGGTCGTCGTCCGCCTCGTCCCGCAGGGTGTCGTGCACGCCGTCGGCGTACCCCCGCGCGTACTCCCAGCTCACGTAGTGGTCCGGGTCGGGGTTGAAGGCCGGCTCGTGCACCCTCGGCCGGCCGGAGTCCAGCAGGTGCCGCAGATTGCCACGCAGCAGGTCCCAGTCGAAGTAGTGCGGCTCCCGGCAGTCCTCGCAGTCGATCACCAGCCCGCGGATCCCGACCGCGCCGAGCAGCGCCCGGTAGACCTCCAGGTCGGCGAGGTCCTCCAACACGTCCTGCCGTTCGGCCGGCGTCAACGAATCCGGCTCGCCGGCCTCGGTGGGATCCTCCAGCCCGGCTGCCGGATCGGCGGGGTCGCCGCTGAACGGATCGATCGGCTCTTCGTGCACCCCTCCACCGTAGTCCCACCCGTACCGGCTGCGTGGGCCCCACCCGGTCCGGCTGGCCGCGCAGGTGGCGCGTCCGGCCGGACCGACGGTGGGTACGATGAACCATCGCACCGCGAGACGGGGCGAGCCGGTCAACCGCCACCCACGCCGGGCCGCCTGCCGCCCCGGCGCCCGGGCATCAGCCGCCGCCGGCCTCAGGCGAACCGTCCGACCAGCTCAGGGGAAGAAGTCGTGGAATACTCGCCCACCCAGCAGCCCGTCGTCGACAGCACCGCCAACGGCGGTCACGTGCCCCCGGTCCCCGCCGCGTTCGGCGGCCACGTGCCGGAGATGCCCGCCGGGTCGGCCCGGGCGGTGCCGCTCGGGTTGACCTTCGACGACGTGCTGCTGCAGCCCGCCGAGTCGGACGTCATCCCGAGCCGGGTCAACACGGTGACCTCGATGACCCGCAACGTGCGACTGTCCGTACCGCTGCTGTCCAGCGCGATGGACACGGTGACCGAGGCGCGGATGGCGATCGCGATGGCCCGGCAGGGCGGCATCGGCGTGCTGCACCGCAACCTCTCCGCCGACGACCAGGCGATCCAGGTCGACCTGGTGAAACGCTCCGAGGCCGGCATGATCACCAACCCGGTGACCTGCGGCCCGGACGACACCCTGCGGCACGTCGACACACTGTGCGGCCGGTACCGCATCTCCGGCGTCCCGGTCGTCGACGAGCAGGGCGCCCTGGTCGGCATCATCACTAACCGCGACATGCGGTTCGAGACCGACCAGAACCGCCCGGTACGCGACCTGATGACCTCGATGCCGCTGGTCACCGCCCCGGTCGGGGTGGCCAAGGCGGATGCGCTGGCCCTGCTGCGCCAGCACAAGGTGGAGAAGCTGCCCCTGGTCGACGACGCCGGCCGGCTGCGCGGGCTGATCACCGTGAAGGACTTCACCAAGAGCGAGCAGTACCCGGACGCGACCAAGGACGACGCCGGCCGGCTACGGGTGGCCGCCGCGATCGGCGTCGGCGACGACTCGTACAAGCGGGCCCGGACCCTGGTCGACGCGGGCGTCGACGTACTGATCGTCGACACCGCCCACGGCCACCAGCGCGGGGTGCTGGACATGGTGCGCGCCCTGAAACGGGACACCGAGGTCGACGTGGTCGGCGGCAACGTCGCCACCTACGCCGGTGCCCGCGCGTTGGTCGAGGCCGGCGCGGACGGGGTCAAGGTCGGGGTCGGTCCGGGTGCGATCTGCACCACCCGGGTGGTTGCCGGGGTCGGCGTACCGCAGATCACCGCGATCATGGAGGCGGTCCGGGCCTGCCACCCGGCCGGCGTTCCCGTGATCGCCGACGGCGGCATCCAGTACTCGGGCGACATCGCCAAGGCGTTGGTCGCGGGTGCGCACACGGTGATGCTGGGCAGCCTGCTCGCCGGTTGCGAGGAGAGCCCCGGTGAGCTGCTGTTCATCAACGGCAAGCAGTTCAAGTCGTACCGGGGAATGGGGTCGCTGGGCGCGATGCAGTCCCGTGGCCAGGCCCGCTCCTACTCCAAGGACCGCTACTTCCAGCACGACGTGCTCAGCGACGAGAAGCTGGTCCCGGAGGGTGTCGAGGGCCAGGTGCCGTACCGTGGACCGCTGGCCACCGTCGTGCACCAGCTGATCGGCGGGGTCCGGCTGGCAATGGGGTACGTCGGCGCCGAAGGCATCGACGACCTGCACCAGCGCGGCCAACTGATCAGGATCACCGCCGCCGGTCTGAAGGAAAGCCACCCGCACGACATCCAGATGACCGTCGAGGCCCCCAACTACCACACCCGCTGACCTACGCCGTCGACCTGCCCGCGCGGTGGCCGAGCCGCCGGGCGGTCGACCTGTTCATGACGGAGATATGCCATGCGTGACGTGGTCGAGATCGGGCTGGGCAAGACCGCGCAGCGCGGCTACCACCTGGACGACATCGCCATCGTGCCGAGCCGGCGGACCCGGGACGTCGACGACGTCTCCACCGCGTGGCAGCTCGACGCGTACCAGTTCAAGATCCCATGCGTGGCGCACCCGTCGGACGCCACGATGAGCCCGGCAAGCGCCGCCAAGTTGAGCGAGCTCGGCGGGCTCGGTGTACTCAACGTCGAAGGGCTGTGGACCCGCTACGAGGACCCGAGCAAGGTGCTCGGCGAGTTGGCCGCGCTGGACGACGACGACCCGGCGACCCAGCGGCTGCAGGAGGCGTACGCCGAACCGATCCGCCCCGAGCTGATCGCCGAACGGGTCCGGCAGATGCGGGCCGGCGGCGGTACGGTCGCCGCCCGGGTGTCACCGCAGCACACCCTGGCGCTGGCCCCGGTGGTGCTGGACGCCGGCGTGGACATCCTGGTGATCCAGGGCACGCTGGTGTCTGCGGAGCATGTCTCCACCACCGACGAGCCGCTGAACCTCAAGGAGTTCATCGCCGACCTGGATTTGCCGGTGGTGGTCGGCGGCTGCACCGACTACAAGACGGCGCTGCACCTGATGCGTACCGGTGCGGCCGGGGTGATCGTCGGGATCGGCGCGGACGAGTGGTCGACCACCGACTCAGTGCTCGGCATCCGGGTGCCGATGGCCACGGCGATCGCCGACGCGGCAGCCGCCCGCCGCGACTACCTGGACGAGACCGGTGGCCGGTACGTGCACCTGATCGCCGACGGAGACCTGCAGACCTCCGGTGACATCGCCAAGGCGCTGGGCTGCGGTGCCGACGCGGTGATGCTCGGGGAGCCGCTGTCGCTGTGTGCCGAGGCCCCGGCGGCCGGGGCGTGGTGGCATTCGGTGGCCAGCCACCCGAAGCTGCCGCGCGGCGCGCTCGGGGTGGCCGACGAGCCGCTGGGCACGATGGAGCAGATCCTGTTCGGCCCGGCCGACTCCCCGGACGGCCAGCAGAACCTGTTCGGCGGGCTGCGCCGGGCGATGGCCAAGTGCGGCTACCGCGACCTGAAGGAGTTCCAGCGGGTCGGTCTGGTCCTCGACCGGTGACCATCCGCTGTCCGTCGTTCGCGCCGGGCCGCCGTCGGTGGTCCGGGCCACGGCGGCGTCCGGCGGGTGTCGCCGCGCTGCTGACGGTGGTGCTGGCCGCCGGCATTGCCGGCTGCGGCGTCCTGCCGGAGCTAATCGACCGAAACGACGACAGCCCGGCGGGTGGTTTCCAACCCGGTGCGGCCGGCATCGGCGACCCCTACTTCCCGACGTACGGCAACGGCGGCTACGACGTGGCCGGCTACCAGTTGGCGTTGCGCTACGACCCGGACGGCGAGCGGCTCGACGGCACCGCCACGATCACCGCCACCGCCACCGCGGACCTGTCCCGGTTCAACCTCGACTTGGCCGGGCTGGTCGTCGACGAGGTCATCGTCGACGACACCCCGGCCGAACACAGCCGCGACGGCAACGAACTGGTCGTGACCCCGACCACCGGCCTGACCGACGGTACGCAGTTCACCGTGGTCGTCGACTATGGTGGCCGGCCCGAGCCGCTGACCAGCCCGGACCTCGGCGTGGGCGGCTTTCACGTGACCGACGACGGGGCGATCGCGCTCGGCCAACCCGAGTCGGCCAGCACCTGGTTCCCGGTCAACGACCACCCGCTGGACAAGGCAACCTTCGACATCGAGATCACCGTCCCGGACGGGCTGGCTGCGCTGAGCGTCGGCGTACCGGGGCCGACCCGCAGCGACGACGGCTGGACCACCTGGACCTGGTCGGAGTCCACCCCAGTGGCCAGTTATCTGACCACTGTGGTGATCGGCGACTACCGGGTGGAGCGTGGCACCCATGCCGGCCGGCCGATGGTGACCGCCGTCTCCGCCGACCTGCCGGAAGGCGGCCCGGCCGAGCAGGCGATGGCCCGCACCGGCGAGATCGCCGACTATCTGGAGACGGTGTTCGGCCCGTACCCGGTCGACGCGTACGGCGGCGTGGTGGTGAACGACGACCGGATCCGCTACGCCCTGGAGACCCAGTCCCGGCCGGTGTACGGCGACGTGTTCTTCGACTCCGGACCGGTCACCTGGGTGGTCGCCCACGAGCTGGCCCACCAGTGGTTCGGCAACAGCGTGTCGATCCGGCACTGGCGGGACATGTGGCTCAACGAGGGTTTCGCGACGTACGCGGAATGGCTGTGGTCCGAGCACGACGGTGCGGCCACCGTCGACGAGATGTTCGACCGCGAGTACGACCGGATCGACTGGGCGAGTCCGGCCGGTGACCCCGGCCCGGCGGGGATCTTCAGCCAGTCGGTGTACAAGCGGGGCGGGCTGACCGTGCACGCGTTGCGGTTGACCATCGGCGACGACGCGTTTTTCCGCCTGCTCCGCACCTGGACGGCCGAGCGACGCAACGGCAACGCCAGCACCGAGGAGTTCGTCACGGTCGCCGAGCGGGTCTCCGGGCAGCCGCTGCGGGAATTCTTCGATGCCTGGCTGTTCGGCGACACCGCCCCGGCCAAGCCCTGACTGGTAGTACGTGGCGGGCCCGGCGTGGATGCCGTGCCCGCCTTGTCATGGTGTGGTGTGGGCTTCGGTCACCGTTGGAGGGTGAGGACGCCGGGGCGGTAGGGCAGGAGGCCGTAGTCGCCGCCGGAGTTGGGGGAGCGTCCCTGGTAGAGCATTTGGAGGTTGCAGGGGTCGATGGTCATGGTCTGGTCGGGGTTGGTGCGGATGAGTTCGCCGTGGCTGATGTCGTTGGTCCAGGTGGCGCCGCTGTTGGCTTTGCCGGCGAAGGGGTTGTTCTCGCTGGTGGCGTTCGGGGTCCAGGTGCCGCCGAGGTTGGTGCCTCGCACGCCACTACCACCGGGCCAACAAACTCTCTGGTCGGGCTCGTACTTCGCCGGCTCCGTCGGCGGCGCGCCACCGAGCATCGTGAAGCAGCACATCGAGCAGCAGAACCGGCCAGGTTAGAGCACTGCTCGGGCCCTGGCGGCCCCCCAGCGCGGGCCTTCACCCCCGGTCTGAAGGCCGGAGCACTGGCCCGCGTTCCGGTAGCTGACGTTGCTGGCGCTCACCGCCGAGTCGCTCTGGGTCAGTGACGTGTTCCAGGCCTGCATCACCGTCTGCCCGGCGCCGAACGACCACGTCAGCGTCCAACTGGTCAGTGGATCACCGAGGTTGGTGATGGTCACGCGGGCGCCGAACCCGCCTGGCCACTGGGACGACACCGCGTAGTTGACCGAGCAGCCCGCCGCGGCGGCACCGGCCGGTGCCGCCACGGCGAGCGCGGCCGACGCCAGCAACGCGGCCCCGGCCGACGCCAGGCCGGCTCTGGTTGTTCTCGATTTGATCATTTAGCACTCTCCCAGCAGGACGGTGATCTGGCACTCTGTGCGCAGGTCAGTGTTAGGTGAGCGTTAACATCCGTGCCGGGTACGTTACGGGAGCGTTCCCACTACATCAACCCATGTCTATGCTGGGACGTCGGGTTCCTGCATGAGGCGCGCCGGGGGCAGGTGCGAGTCGGGGTCCGACGGACGGGGGCCCTCCGGGCCGTCCGGGCCGACCCGGACGAATGTCTCCACCCGGGTCACCCGGCACCGGACGCCCTTCAACTCGAAGTCGTCGGTGCGCGGCGGCCGGTGCGCCGCGCGGGCCCGCTCGTACGCGGCCATGAACTCCTCCACCGGGGTGTCGTCGTCCAGCTTGACCCCGACGTCGGAAATTGAGAACGACTCCGCGTCCCGAGCGTCCTGCGGCGTAGCGTAGGTGGTGGACGACCGCGGCCGCCATCTGCCAGCGACGCACTCTCCGACGGTGAAGCCGACCGGGAGCAACACCACGTTCGGATGCGTGGTCACCGCCAGCCGGGAATCGGCGTGCACGTCCCCTGGGACAGCTCTCGGATGGTAGGAGGCGGAGACCATCTCCATCCGGACGAGTCCGTTGGTCAGTCCGGTGCCGGCGGCCGGGTCAATGACGAATCCGTCCAACTGCGACGTGTTCCGCATCGTCTGGCCCGGCGGGTACGGGTCCGGGTCGGTCGGCCGGGGTGGCTCCGGCCCGTCCGCGCCCATCCGGATGAACGGCTGGGCTCGGATGATCCGGTAGCGGGAACCGTTGACGGTCAGTTCGTCGACCGCCTCCCAGTCCAGCAGCTCGTACACCGCTTCGTACTCTGCCCGCTCGGCGGCGTGCTCGGGGGTCTGCGGTGTCTCACTGTGCAGCCGCCGGAAGTGGGACGCGAGGCTGTCACGGGCATCCTGCGGGCTGTCGGCGTTCAGCCGTAAAATTCGCCACCGACCGTTCACCTCCTGGGCGGAGCCGTAGATCGGGGCACCCCACATGATCTTCGGATAGGCGGCCGCACGGTTGCGGGCGTCGTCCTCGGAAACCGCCGATACCGGGTCGTCCCGATGCTCGATCCTGATCAACAGGTGCTCAGGCACCTGGTTGGCGTCATAGACCATGTACGCATTGTGATGGCTCAATCGCTGGACCGCAGCCCCGCCCCGCCGGGATCGGCCCGCACCACGGTCGATCCGTATCGGTGTGGCCCTACTGGCCGTTCGGGTCCAGGCTCTGCTGACCATTCGGGTCCAGGGCAGCACGCGCCTCGTCTCGGCTGGGGTACCCGCAGAGCTCGACGAGATTGCCGGTCGTCGCGACGAATGCCTCGTAGATGTCGTCGTCGAAATGGTTGAGCCAGTCGCCGGCCTTGCCCTTGCGGTAGTGCGCCGTCGGCCCGGTTTCCAGGCGATTCTTGCGCATCCGGGAGAACCCGTGCCGGTCGAGCAGCGCCGCCAACTCGGCCGGAGGCAGGGCAATCCCACAGTGCCGCATCAACTCTTCCACCTCGTCCGCCTGTCGCTCACCGGTCAGATCCTCGTACCGGAAGAGGCGGAACGTCTCGGCGCTGGGTGCGACCACCCACGACCGCAGCGCGGAGAAGAGGTTCTTCTCCGCGAGGTGGTTGATGATGTAGAGGAGGCCTTCCTTGCGCGGCTTCTCTTTGAGGATCTTCCGATGGTGCAGGACGTCACCCATCGGGGTGTGCGAGTTCCGCAGCGAGAAGTAACTGGAGACGACGATGTCGCGCGGGTCCCGCATCACGAAGAAGGCCCGGTACTTCTCCGGCTTGGGGATCGCTTCGAAGCGTTTGTAGCCGACGAAGAGCGACGATGCGACCCGGCCGGGCGGAATGGCGTCAGGGTAACGCCGCCGGTGGACCCGCTGATCGAAGGGCAGCAGGCCGGAGTACTGATACACGACCGGGTCGCTGAGGATGGCCTTCACCCACTGGCTGCCCGTCTTGCGGACCGTGCAGTGGTAGATGTTGTCGTATTCGCAGCGGGCGACCACCGGGATCGTCAGCCGGCTTCTCGCGATCCGCGTCTCGAGCATCGTCCACCGCACCGCTACCCGCAGGTTGCTGGGCGTGTGGTGCTTGGCGAAGGTGAAGGTCTGTTTGATCAGTGTTCTAGCCCTGTCTCTGCCCGCAGCCTGTTCCTGCCCGCAGCGGATCTCTGCCCGAAGTGGACGACGCACGTCAGCGGATGATGCGCATCTCGGCCTGAGATGATAGTACGCACCTCAGTCTGAGATGATGATGGACGTGGACCGTTCGGTCAACCTCCGAGCCGCCCGTGAGACTCCCCTTGCTGAGCGTGCCGACCCAGGAGTAGGCGGCGGAGGTCGATGCCGAACCGGGTGCGCGGCTCGGCTCGTTTGTAGCAAGTAGTTGACACAAATGGGCGCCTTGGTTCACTCTGCTTGTACTGCATGCTTGACACAAGCGGGGAAGCTCATGACCAGGTCGATCGCCCGGCGCACCGCCGCGCTGCGCTGGGCCGGAGTGGCGGTCGGGGCTGTCGTCGGCGTGATCGCCGCGCGATCGGGGGACCTCGGCGTGGGGCTGCTAGTGGCGGCACCCCTGCTTGGGCTCTGCACGCTCGTCGGCGTACTCGCCGGGGAGCTCACGGTACGGCCACCACGTGGGCCGACCCGGACCGCCGCCGTCGAGGTCCGCCGGATCCGCGACTACCTGCCGCGCCGCCTCGGCGGGGTGGTGGGGGTGGCCGGCGGGGTGCTCCTCATCCTGCTCGCCGCGACGACGACGGCCGGTGACCCCGACGACATGGGTCGCCCGGGACGGGCGCTCATCCGGCATTGCGCGGCCGGCCTGTACGAGAGCCGCGGCCCGTGGCCGGGCTCTTTCTACACCGGCGGGCTGGCGGTCGTCGTGCTGGTCGGTCTACTGATGGCGTGCCTCGCCCTGCGCGCCATCGTCCGGCGACCGCGGTCCGGGAGTACCGGCGATGCGGCAGTCGACGACGTGCTGCGCAGACGCGCGGCCCACGTCGTCACCGGCGCGGTCGGCATCCTCGTCGCCATCCCGCTCGCCGGGGTCAGCCTGACGGCGGCCAACGGCCTGCTCGGCACGTCCTGCGCGCCTACCTGGTGGACCGTCACAGGCTGGGTGCTGCTCGCGCTGGCACCGGCAGCGCTCGCGATGGGGGCCTGGTGTGCGGCTGCAGTCCTGCTGCCCACGGACCGGGCCGATTCACCGGTGCGGACGCGATGACCGATCGTCTTGCGTTGACGGTGGTCACCGGTGATCCCACGCCGCCCTACGAACAACTACGCCGTCAGTTGGTCGAACTGATCCGGTACCGCGCGCTGGCCCCCGGCGACCGCCTCCCGCCCGTCCGCCAGCTCGCCGCCGACCTGGGGTTGGCCGCCGGTACGGTGGCCCGTACGTACCGCGAGCTCGAGGCGGCCGGGTTGGTGACCTCCCGGCGTGGCGGCGGCACCCGGGTCGCAGCCGCGCAGCCCGCCGGGCCCGGTCCGGATGAGATGCTGCGTCACCACGCTGCCGCGTTCGTCCGCGAGACGCGTCAACTCGGCGTGGACGACAGCCAGATCAGCTCGGCGGTCGCCCGAGCGCTGGAGGCTTCGACGCAGGACCCCGACGCGCAGGTCCGGTAGTCTGCCGTCCAGGAGTTGGGCCGGCTCAAAGGATGTCGAGAACGGCGCGTAGCAGCCGGTTGACCTCGACCATCTCGGCCGGGCTCAGCCGGCCGACGCGCTCGCCGATCGCCTTTTCGACGTCGACGGCACGCAGTTGGTCCAGCATGAGTCGGGTTGGCTCGCCGCGCACGGTGACCTCGGGCCGGAACACGTACGGGTGGGTTGAGGCGGAGGTAGGAGCGACGATGATCGTGGACAGGTTGAGATCGTCGGACTGCACCACCACGGCGTACCGCGCTCCTTTTTGCTCATTGCGGGGTGCGCGCAGCCGGTAAACGTCACCACGCACTGAGCTCGTCCATCTCAGCCTGTACCCGGCGAACCTCCGCGAGGTCGTCGATGTCGCCACGAGCGTGCTCCGCGTCGGCCCGCATCCTTGCCCTCAGCGCCTGGTCGGCGTGCTCATCGAGAAGCCGCGTGATGACCTCGTCAATCGGCGCGTCACCGAACTCTTCCGTGCGGGTCCGCATCAGCCGGTCGCGAGTGGCCGTGCTGACCCGGATCGTCGTCGTCGCCATGCAGAGAAGTCTACGTATCGGGCTACTTGTCATCTACAACTCAGGTCTACTTCCTTCGGCTGCTTGCCGATCCGCTAGCGGCTGGTGGTGCAGCGGTTACCGGTCGGTAATGATGGCCGGATGCGGTACGACGTGGTCGTGATCGGCTCCGGGTTCGGCGGCAGCGTCGCCGCTCTGCGGCTCGCCGAAAAGGGCTACTCGGTGAAGTACGAGCCCGACCAGAGCTTGTTGGCCCGGTGGTAGTGGCGTGCGAGGTCGGGGAACTCCTGCCGGAGGCGGCGCGGCGGGACGCCCTTGAGTGAGTTGACCAGGCGGGAAACGGCGACTTCGGGTGGGTGGTCGACCAGCAGGTGGACGTGGTTGTGGCCGCCGTTGAACTCGACCAGTTCGGCCTCGAAGTCCGTGCACACGTCCCGCATGATCTGTTTCATGCGGGTCAGGTGCCGGTCGGCGAACACCGGGTGCCGGAACCTCGTCACGAAACCAAGTGGACGTGCATCGCGACGACGCAGTGCCTGCCGGTACGGACACCTTCGACTTCTGGCGTAGACCAATATGGTGTCGTGTGGTTCGTGCAGCTCCGGTACCAGTTCCGGGTCTATCCGACGCCCGGCCAGCAGATCACGCTGGCGAAGGCGTTCGGATGCGCCCGGGTGGTGTTCAACGACGGGCTGCGCGCCCGGCGGACCGCCCACGAGCAGGGTCTGCCGTACGTGTCGGACGCCGAGCTGTCCAGGCGGGTCATCACGCGGGCCAAGGCGACTCCGGAGCGGGCGTGGCTGGGCGTGGCTGGGTGAGGTGTCGGCGGTGGTGTTGCAGCAGGCCCTCGCGGACCTGAACACCGCGTACCGCACCTTTGACCGCGCACATCCTGGGCGGGCGGTGATCGGCGCCAGCCGCTCCGACGGCGTCGTCGACGCGTACCACCGGGTTTTCGGTTGTCTGGGCCTGTACGTGGTCGACGGCGCGGCGGCGCCGGCCAACCGGGGGGTGAACCCGTCGCTGACCATCGTCGCGCTCGCCGAGCGGGCGATGGCCCACTGGCCGGTCAAGGGCGAGCCGGACCGCCGCCCCCCGGCGAGCTGAGCCGCGACCCTGAACCATCGTCGGGACGGTTCGGCGACGGTCGGTAGGCTCCGGAGCATGAGCACGCCGCGTCCGGTCCTGGTGGTGGACTTCGGAGCCCAGTACGCCCAGCTGATCGCCCGTCGGGTGCGCGAGGCCAAGGTCTACTCGGAGATCGTCCCGCACGACATGCCGGTGGCCGAGATGATGGCCAAGGAGCCGGCCGCGATCATCCTGTCCGGCGGCCCGGCCAGCGTCTACGCCGACGGTGCCCCGCAGGTCGACCCGAAGCTGTTCGACGGTGGGGTGCCGGTCTTCGGCATCTGCTACGGCTTCCAGGCGATGGCGCTGGCGCTCGGCGGCACGGTGGCGCACACCGGCAACCGGGAGTACGGCGGCACCCCGCTGGCCGCCCGTCCCGAGGCCGGAGTGCTGCTGCGGGAGCTGCCGACCGAGATCCCGGTGTGGATGAGTCACGGTGACTGCGTGACCGCCGCGCCGGAAGGGTTCACGGTCACCGCCGGCTCGGCCGGGGCGCCGGTCGCCGCGTTCGAGGATCTCGCCGGCCGGCGGGCCGGGGTGCAGTTCCACCCGGAGGTGGGGCACACCGCGCACGGCCAGCTGATGCTGACCCGCTTCCTGTACGACATCGCCGGCATCGAGCCGACCTGGACGCCGCAGAACATCATCGACGAGCAGGTGGCCCGGATCCGCGAGCAGGTCGGTGCCAAGGAGGTCATCTGCGGGCTGTCCGGCGGAGTCGACTCGGCGGTCGCCGCCGCGTTGGTGCACCGGGCTGTCGGCGACCAGTTGACCTGTGTCTTCGTCGACCACGGGCTGCTGCGGGCAGGGGAGGCCGAGCAGGTCGAGTCGGACTACGTCGCCGCGACCGGGATCAAGTTGAAGGTGGTCGACGCCACCGACCAGTTCCTCGGCGCGCTGGCCGGGGTGACCGACCCGGAGCAGAAGCGCAAGATCATCGGTCGGGAGTTCATCCGGGTCTTCGAGGCGGCGGCCCGCGAGGTGGCCGCCGCCGGTGACGTCGAGTTCCTGGTGCAGGGCACCCTCTACCCGGACGTGGTGGAGTCCGGTGGCGGCACCGGCACCGCCAACATCAAGTCGCACCACAACGTCGGCGGGCTGCCGGACGACCTGCAGTTCGCCCTGGTCGAGCCGCTGCGCACGTTGTTCAAGGACGAGGTGCGGGCGCTCGGCCTGCAACTCGGGCTGCCGGAGGCGATGGTCTGGCGGCACCCGTTCCCCGGCCCGGGGCTGGCGATCCGGATCATCGGCGCGGTCGACCGGCAGCGGCTGGACCTGCTGCGCGCCGCCGATCTGATCGCCCGCGAGGAGCTGACCGCCGCCGGGCTGGACCGCGACGTCTGGCAGTTTCCGGTGGTGCTGCTGGCCGACGTGCGCAGCGTCGGGGTGCAGGGCGACGGGCGCAGCTACGGCCACCCGGTGGTGCTGCGTCCGGTGTCCAGTGAGGACGCCATGACTGCCGACTGGTCCCGGCTGCCGTACGAGGTGATCGGCCGGATCTCCACCCGGATCACCAATGAGGTGCCCGAAGTGAACCGGGTGGTGCTGGACGTGACCAGCAAGCCGCCGGGCACCATCGAGTGGGAGTGAACTGACCGGTCAGCCGGTGGTGGCCGAGGGGCGATCATCCGGTCCGTGGTGGGTCGCCGGAGTTGCTTGTACGGGGCCTGAGCTGTGGGGTTCTGGGAGGTCGTCATGCTTCAACGGTCCACGCGGCGGTCCTCGGCGACCTCGGTGACCCCCCGGATCAATACCCTGATCCGTCCCGGAATGCGGCTCTAGGTAGTCAAGTAGTTACCTAGAATACTGTCGCCAATCTGACAGTCGTCCGCGCCGACTGGCCACTTGCGGGCAGAATTCGGACTCGTGACTCCCGCCCTAGAGCCGCTTCGCAGGATCGCGGCATACGCTGTCTGTGCCGATTCGGAGGACCGGGTTCTGCTGGTCCGCGCCTCTCCGCGCTCTGGTACACCCGGGGTGTGGTCGCTGCCGGGAGGAGCGGTGGACCACGGGGAGGATCCCAACCACACCGTGGTCCGGGAGACCGCCGCGGAAACCGGCATTTCGGTCGCGATCACCGGGTTGCGTGACGTGCTTGCCGACATGCGCTCCCTTCCTCGGCGCGGAATCACCCTGCACACCGACCGGTTGATCTACGATGCGTCGATCCGTGGCGGGCAGATCTGCCACCGGATCAACCAGCCTACCGACCTCGCCCGGTGGTGCAGTCTGGACGAGGCGAAGCAACTGCCGCTGCGTCCGTTCACCGCCAGTGCCCTCGGCCTGCCGCCGGAGACGATCGACCTGCGCCCGGACACCGCTCCCGACTTCCCGTCGTTCTACGCCGTACCGGGGCCGGACGGGCTGCACCGGGCGCAACGGTTCGCCGCGTACGCGGTCGCCACCGACCCGGCTCGGCGGGTCCTGCTGACCCGGATCGCGCCCGGCTACCCGGGTGCCGGTCGGTGGCATCTGCCCGGCGGTGGCACCGACTACGGCGAACAGCCTGGCACGGCGCTGATCCGAGAGCTGGTCGAGGAGACCGGCCAGCGTGGCAGGCTGGTCCGGCTGCTCGGCGTGGCCAGCCACCGGGACGCGGCCTCGCTCGGTCCGGAGGGCTACCCGATCGACTGGCACGGGGTGCGCGCCTTCTACCAGGTGGAGGTGGACCGCCCGTCGCTGCCGATCGTCACTGACATCGGTGGGTCGACCTCGGAGGCCCGCTGGTTCGCTCGGACGGATCTGGCTGCCATCCGGTCGGAGCTGACCGAGGTGACCGCCGAGGCGGTCGGAGCCGCCCGGCTGGTCTGACCCCGACCCTGGCGGTGCCCTCCGACGCTCGGCGGCACCGCTGGGAAGGCTGTCGTCGATGCTTGCTTCAGCTAGCACCGCTTGCTGAAGCAAGCGCATCGCCGTGAGCAGGTGACCGGTTTGGCCCGGACGAACCGGCATAACTCAGACTGATCTCTCGCCATCCCGCGTCGGCTGTGCAATGGTGTAGGCCGCATAATCGGGCGTCCGGCACAAACTTGCGCCGGGCGACCGACCGATGATGGAGGGATCCGTGGCGAGAGCCCCGTGGCGGCGGCGGCGTACGACTGACAGTCCCCGGCCGGCAGGACGTCAATGGGCGGGCCGTCGATGGACCGGTCCGCTTCGTCGTAGTGGCAGCCTGGCCCGCCAGGTCCTGCTGGTGCGGGTCGGCCGCAGCGGCAGCGACCGGCTCCGTTTCGGCCGGCGGTCGGCGGACTCCGTCGGACGGTACCGGGTTGACCCGCTGACGGCGGCCGAGATCGCCGCGATCGCTCCGCTCAGCCCGGCGGTCGGTCCGGTCGGTCCGGCACCTGCCACCGGTGTCGAGGACCGCCCGATCGCCCCCGACGACCACACCGCCACGGCGGACAGCCGGCCCGGAGAGCTGCCGCCGGCTGCCGTACCGCTGCTGCCCGGCACCCCGACGGCGGCCCGGCGGGCCGGCTTCGTGCTGGTCAACTCGACTACGCTGGCCAGCCTCACGCTCGGCCTCACCGCCATCTTCCTGGCGATGGAAGGCGACGTACGCCCGGCTGCGGCCTGCCTGATCGCCTGCGTGGTCTTCGACGGACTCGACGGGGCGCTGGCCCGCCGGCTCGGGGTGGCGAGCCCGTTCGGCGCGCAGATGGACTCACTCGCCGACATGTGCTCGTTCGGGCTGGCCGCCCCGGTCGTCGTCTACGCCTCGCTGGCCGGCTCGGTCTCCACCACCGCCGCGGCGGTCGCCTGCGCCCTGGTCGCCGGCTGCGCAGCGATCCGGCTGGCCCGGTTCAACGTGTCGCCGTGCGACGGCCGGTTCTTCACCGGCGTACCGACCACGCTGGCCGCCGCCGTCCTCGGTCTCGGCGTGCTGATCGACGTCCCGATCCCCGGCGGTGCGCAGCTGGCGGTCGTGGCGCTGCTGGCCTTCGCGATGATCTCCAGCTTCCCGTACGCGAAGCTGGCCCGGCTGATCAAGCTGCCGCCGTGGCTGTGGGTCGTGCCGGTGGTCGGCGCGTTGATCGACGCGCGGCTGACCTTCGGCCTGACCGTGCTGGCCTACCTGGTGAGCGGGCCGGTGCTCTGGCTGCACCAGCGGCGGGCCACCTGACCCTCAGCCACCGGCCCGGCCCCGACCGGCCGGCTCTGGGGGTCAGCGCCAGCGGGCGATCACCGAGCTGCCACCGGCCACCCGGTCACCCGGCCCGACCAGCGCCTCGGCGGCGTCCGCCGGCAGGTAGACGTCGGTGCGTGAACCGAACCTGATCAGCCCGAACCGCTCACCCTTGGCGAGCAGACTGCCGACCGGGGCGCGGTGCGCGATCCGTCGGGCCACCATTCCGGTACGCTGCGCGACCACCACCCGGCCCCGAGCGGTCTCCAGCACCGTGTACGCGGCGACGTTGTGCTCGGCGGCCGGCTTCATCGCGGCGGCGAAACCGCCGTCGGTGACGAAGTGGTCGACCACCCGGCCGGCCACCGGGCTGCGGTTGACGTGCACGTCGAGCACCGAGAGGAAGACCGCGATCCGCAGGAACCCGGTGGCACCGAGCCGTTCGTCGTGCACCCGCTCCACCGACAGCACCCGGCCGTCGCTCGCCGCGACCACGGCGGTCGGATCCTCCGGAACGTCGCGTTGCGGATCGCGGAAGAACGCGGCGACCGGGCCGGCGGCCAACGCCGGCAGCAGCCAGAGCCGGCTCTTCGGCCGGGCCAGCCGGGTCGCCGCGGCCAGCCCGAGGGCGATCCCGGCGGCGGCCACGCCGCTGGAATCGATGTGCATCCCCCGGGTCAGCGGCACGCTGCTCGTCCGGAACGCCGGCCCCAGCTTGGCGGCCCGGTCGACCGGCGCCGGGGTGAACCGCAGCCGGTGCACCCGCAGCGGCGGGACGTTGCGCAGCACCAGGTCACTGCCGACGCCGAAGAGCGCCACCTGCCGGTCCAGTTCGGCGGCCGCACCCGAGGTGCCGCCCGGCAGCGCAGCGACGGCCACGGACAGCACGGCGCCTTCGGTGAGGTACTTGCCGTAGCCGTCGATCATGACGCGGGCCTGCTCACCACTGCCGGTGAGGACGGTCCCGATGATGAGCAGGTCGGCCGGGTCGGCGGCCGACGCCGTCTCGATCACCCGGACCCGTTCGTCGACCCACGGGCCGTGGCCGGCGATCTCCGCCCGCAGCTGTGCCGTCTGGTCGACGCTGGCCGGCACCACGGTCATCGTGTCGCCGGGTAGCAGTGCGTCGATGGCGGCGTCGACCAGCATCGATCCCGGGGCCACCTCGACCAGCAGGACGTGCTTCGCCGCGTTGTCCCGGGCGAGTTCGGCGGTCAGCGCCCGGGCGGCGCGGTCGCCGACGTCGGCGCGGGCACGAAGCACGGAAGTGACTGGTACGGGGGTGTCGGACATGGCGGACGGGCTCCTCGCGGCAATGGTGGGACGCGGACCCAGCATAGGTGCACCACCGGTGGGCTGCAGCGGGCCGTCAACCACCCGATCCGCTGGGCCGGGTGGCCGGCTCGGCAGACGTCGGGGCATCGGACGTCGGCCCGGCGGACGTCGGCCCGGCGGGCGCGGAGGCGTCGGCTTCCGCCGGCCCGTGGGCCTGGCCAGCGGTGCCGGGGGGCGGTTCGCTGCGGCCGGACCGCAACGCGCCCACCAACCCGAGTACGCCGAGCAGGATCAGCCCGCCGGCGACGATCCAGCCGACCCGGGGCAGCGGTACGTCGACTGACTGGGCGATCAGCCACCAACCGGCGATCAGGAGGAAGATCAGGCCGAAGGTGAGGGAGACGCCGTCGGTGCGGTGCCGTTTCATCGGATGACCTCCAGGTCGCCGGCGTTGATTTCGATCCGCAGGGTGAGTTCGCCGCCGCCGGTACCGTCCGATCCGAGGTCCTCCACGATGCGGCGGCCCTGCTCGAAGCCGTCCCAGCGGTGTCCGAGCACGGACGCGTTACCGGCGTTCATGTCGGTCTCGGTCCGTACGTCGACCTCGTCCGGCAGGTAGACGCGAAGTTTGCCGAACGACAGCGAGACCGTCACGTCCTTCTGCCGGTCGGTGAAGTCCACGTTGCGCAGGTCCAGCACGGCGTCGCCGAACGTTGCCTGGTAACGCGAATCCACCTGGCCGTAGGTGGCCGGTTTCCACACCATCGGCTCCGATGCGGCCTCCTTGGCCGACTCGGCGAGGCTGGAGACACCGACCGCTGCGGCAGCCGTCAGACCCAGCGCGATGAGCCAGCGGGCCCGGCCGATCCAGGCCCCGACCAGCAGCCCGACCGCGATCGTGGCGAGTACCGCCGCGAAGTAGGCCGAGGGTGGCGTGGGCGCCAGGTCGGTCAGGTCGAGCGCGGTGACCAGCCCGAGCACCACGAAGATCATCGAAAATGTGATGGTGCCCAGCCGGGACCGTTCCTTACGGGGCCGTGGCGCGACCGACGGTGGCGGTGGCACCGGGTGCGGTGGGACCGGAGGTGGCGGGGGAAACTGCCCCGGTGGCCCGCTGCGACCCGCGTACGGGCCGTAGGGCGCGAATGGTGCCCGGTAGCCCCCGAGGGCTGCCGGCTGGCCGGCGGCGACCGGTGCGGCCGCTAGCGCCGCTCCCGCTACCGGCCCGTACGGCGGCGGACCGTATCCCGCCGGTGGCGGCGGACCGTATCCCGCCGGTGGCGGTGGGCTGTACGCGGCCGGTGGGCCGTATCCCGGCGGTGGCGGCGCCGGGGGTCCAGCCGGTCGCGGACCGTCCTCCCGGAGACTGCGGTTGAGCAGCAACACGCCGCCGATCAGCACCGCCGAACCGAGCAGGACGGCCCGGAACCCGTCGGTCACGATGAAGCCGAACATGACAGCGGCGAGGATGCCGATCACCAGGACGGTGACCGGTGAAGTACTCGACCGGCCCCGGCCAAGCAGCCCTTCCACCGGCGAGGTGCTGTCCCCCTCACTCGGGGTGGCCAGCCACACCACCAGATACACCAGGATGCCGATACCGCCGAAGAAGCCGAGCACCGCCAGCAGCACCCGCCACAGAACCGGGTCGGTGTTGGTGGCCCGGCCGATGGCTCCGCACACCCCGGCCAGGTACCGGCCCTGACGCGGCCTGATCAACCCGTACCGCGAGGCGAGGGCCTCGGCCTGCGGAGGCGGTGGCTGCCAGCCGTACCCGGTGGTGGGGGGGTCCGTCGGCGGGGCCGACGCGGTCCCGCCGGCCGACTCGCCCGCTGGACTGGCCGCCCCTGCCGGCCCCGTTGCCTGGTCGGGTGGCTGCGTCGACTCGTCCGCTGGGTCGGGTGGCTGTGCCGGTTCGGTCGCTGGGTCGGGTGGCTGCGCCGGTCCACCTGGCTTGGTCGGGTCGTCGGTCATACTTGTGATCCTCCGTGTCCGGCTGCCCGACCTGCCTCGGGAATCGACCCTGAAGCCACCCTGACTTTCCAGACGGTGGCTGTCCGGGACGTCCCCGTGGTCGCGCGGGTCGTCGCCGTGTGACGATCGAATCCACCGGCCGGTATCCACCGGCCGAAGTCACCGCCGCCGGGCGCCGCCGGCCGGAATCGGCCGTCAGACCGTCCACGTCCCACCCGCCGAGGAGGCAGCGATCACTACCGCGATCGAGCCGCCACGTCTGTATCGCAGTCGCGAGCAGCGGGTGGTCGCCGGAGTCGCCGCCGGGATCGCCCACCACCTGCGACTGCCGGTGGTCGGCGTACGGGTGGCGTTCGTCGTACTGATCGGGTTCAGCGGCCTCGGGGTGCTGCTCTACGCGGCGTTCTGGGCGGTGGTGCCACCTGCGACCGTTGGGCCCCCGAAGCGTCGCGACCTGGGCGAACTACTGCCGTTCGTGGCGATCGGCCTCGGCGTCATCTTGATCCAGGTGCTGGTCTTCGAATCCAGTGGAGTGAGTGCCACCGCCGGCTGGCTGGTGGCGGTCATCGCGGTCGGGACCGGGATCATCTGGCACCAGTCGGCACCGGAGCGCCGGCGGGCCTGGCGGGAGACCCTGCCACAGGTGCCGTGGCTGGGCGCGGTGGTCGACGAGAGCGACCGCCGGGCCTTCCTGCTGCGGTTCATCGGCGGCGGGCTGCTGGTGGCGGTCGGCGTGATCGGGGTGGTGGCGGTGTATTCGCCCCGGGGCGACTTCGCCGCCGTCATCAACGGCGTCATCTTCGCCCTGGTCGGTCTCGCTGGCGTCGGGGTGGTCACCGCCCCGGTGCTGTGGCGGACGTTCAACCAGTTGCGCACCGAGCGGGAGGGCCGGGTCCGGGAGCAGGAGCGGGCCGAGCTTGCCGCGATGATCCACGACCAGGTGCTGCACACCTTGGCGCTGATCCAGCGCAACGCCGCCGACCCGAAGACCGTGCAGCGGCTGGCCCGGGGGCAGGAGCGGACGCTGCGGAACTGGCTCTACAAGCCGACCGCCTCGCCGACCGAGCGGTTCGCGGCGGCGTTGGAGCAGGTCGCGGCCGAGGTGGAAGACACTTTCGGATTGTCCGTCGAGGCCGTTGTGGTGGGCGACCGGGGCACCGACGAGCGGGTTGGCGCGCTGGTGGCGGCGACCCGGGAGGCGCTGGTCAACGCGGCGCGTCACGCCGGGGTGCAGACTGTGTCGCTGTACGCGGAGGTGGAGCCGGAGCAGCTCAGCGTCTTCGTCCGGGACCGGGGCGCGGGCTTTGACCCGACCCGGGTGGGGGACCACCGGCACGGGGTGCGCGGCTCGATCGTCGGCCGGATGCGCCGGCACGGCGGTCGAGCCGAGATCATTAGTACGCCGGGCTCGGGTACCGAGGTCCGGCTGACGCTGCCGGTCGGGCCGGAGAGCCGGCGGCCTGGGCCGGAGAGCCGACAGCCTGGAGAGGATGGCCGACATGAGTGAACCGACCAGCCAGCCGGCGGCGGGTGGGGCACCGGGGCAGCCGGACGGACGGCGGTTGCGGGTATTCCTGGTCGACGACCATGCGATGTTCCGTACCGGGGTCCGCGCCGAACTCGGCGCCCACGTGGATGTGGTGGGCGAGGCGAGCACGGTGGCCGAGGCGGTCAGCGGGATCGCCGCGGTCGGCCCCGACGTGGTGCTGCTCGACGTACACATGCCTGATGGTGGGGGACGGGCGGTGCTGGACGCGGTGCTGCGGGGCTCGGGCGTGGCGCGGCCGTCGGTGCGGTTCCTGGCGCTGAGCGTCTCGGACGCGGCGGAGGACGTGATCGGGCTGATCCGGGCCGGCGCACGTGGCTACGTGACAAAGACGATCTCACCGGACGATCTGGCGGCGGCGATCCAACGGGTGGCCGACGGGGATGCGGTGTTCAGCCCCCGGCTGGCCGGGTTCGTGCTGGACGCGTTCGCCGCCCGGCCGGACGCGCCGGTGGTGGATCCGGAGCTGGACCAGCTGACCAACCGGGAGCGGGAGGTGCTGCGGCTACTCGCCCGGGGCTACGCCTACAAGGAGATCGCCAAGGAGCTGTTCATCTCGATCAAGACGGTGGAGACCCACGTCTCGAACGTGCTGCGCAAGCTGCAGATGTCGAACCGGTACGAACTGTCCAGATGGGCGGCGGACCGCCGGCTCATCTGACCGACCAGCGGACTTGCTCTATCTCCCGGATGGTGGGAACCTGGTTGGCGATCCGTCCGGTGTCGATCATGGCGGGCCTGGTTGTGGGCTCGCGATGCGTCTGCTGCGGACCGGTGTTAACCCTGAGGTTACAAGCCGGCAATTGCCGCCAATCCGGCATCCGGGCACCTCGGACAAGTGGTGACTAATCGTATTGACTTAACATCCGAACGTGATGGAGGGGTCGCGGGGAAGGTCACACGAGGGCTTTCCTACTCTGCGGTAATAAGGGTTGTACAGTGGTCGGATGCCCAGGTCAGGGCGGGTCTGAGCGACGGTTGAGTGATCTTGACCGGAGTATCGGGGCCGTCCCGTCCGCGTATCACCTTGATAACGGCACCTTCACGCAACGGGCTACCTGGTGTCACAGTGTCAGTCACCTCACAACCCCCCCGTGAGCGCCCTGAGGAGGCTCTCCCATGCGTGGGAAAACCCTAAAGGTGGCGGTCGCAGCGACCGCCATCGCTCTGTTCGCCACCGCTTGCAGTAGCGACGGCGAAGACACCACGGAGAACAACAACTCCGGCGGTACGCTTCGCATCTACGCCTCGGAGCCGGCGTTCCTGCTGCCGTCCGCTGGTGACGACGAGCCGTCCATCCTGGTCATCCGCCAGCTCTACCGTGGTCTGGTCAAGTACAACGCCGAGACCGGTGAGCCGGAGAACGACCTCGCCGAGTCGATCGAGTCCGAGGACAACAAGACCTGGACGGTCACGCTCAAGGACGGCTACACCTTCGACAACGGTGAGCCGGTCAACGCCGACGCCTTCATCCGGGCGTGGAACTACACGGCGTACGGGCCCAACGCCCAGAACAACGCCTACTTCATGAAGCGCATCGTCGGCATCGACGAGGTCAGCGGCGAGGAGCCGGCGGCCGAGGAGCTCTCCGGCCTGGCCAAGGTCGACGAGCTGACCTTCACCGTCGAGCTGAAGGAGCCGTTCGCCGGCTTCCCGGCGATCGTCGGCTACTCCGGGTTCTTCCCGATGGCCGAGGCCTGCCTCGAGGACACCGACGCCTGCAACGAGACCCCGATCGGCAACGGTCCGTACAAGATCGAGGGCAGCTGGGAGCACGACCAGCGGATCCAGTTGGCGCGCAGCGAGACCTGGGCCGGTGAGGAGAAGGGCGCGGCCGACGTCCTGGACTACAAGATCTACGCCGATGTGGACGCCGGCTACGCCGCCTTCCAGTCCGGCGAGCTGGACGTGATGTACACCATCCCGCCGGCGCGGTACCAGGAGGCCAAGCAGCAGTACGGCGACCGGATGTACGAGGCCCCCGGCGACAGCTTCACCTACGTCGGCTTCCCGACCTACGACGAGCGCTTCGCCGACAAGCGGGTCCGGCAGGCCTTCTCGCTCGCGGTCGACCGGCAGGGCATCATCGACGCCGTCTTCGACGGCCGGTTCACCCCCGCTGAGGGCGTTGTGGCGCCGACCTTCGACGGCTACCGCCCGGGTGTCTGCGAGTACTGCACCCAGGACGTCGAGCGGGCCAAGGAGCTGCTGGAAGAGGCCGGCGGCTGGGACGGCGAGCCGCTGGTGCTGTGGGCCAACGCCGGTGCCGGTCACGAGCAGTGGCTGCAGGCGGTCGGCGACCAGCTGAAGGCCGCGCTGGGCATCGACTACGAGCTGAAGGTCAACCTGCAGTTCCCCGAGTACCTGGCGACCGCCGACGAGAAGGAGTTCACCGGTCCGTTCCGGCTCGGCTGGGGCCCGGACTACCCGGTGGTCGAGACCTACCTCTACCCGCTCTACGGCTCCGGTTCGGACAGCAACGCGTCCGGCTACAACAACCCCGACTTCGACGCGCTGATCGCCCAGGGCGACGCCGCGGCGGACCTCGAGGCGGCCATCCCGTTCTACAACCAGGCCGAGGACCTCATCGTGGAGGACATGCCGGTCATCCCGATGTGGTTCAGCAAGATCGCTGCGCTGTACGGCGAGAACGTCGACGAATTCCACTGGAACAAGATCTCGGACGCTGAGTACGGCAAGATCACTCTGAAGAACTCCTGACCTGCGAGTCTGACTGATCAAGTCGTAACGCGACGTGGCGGCAACGGGAACTCCCACGAGGGGGCCTGTTGCCGCCACGTTTAGCGCCGAGAGGAGACCCCCCAGATGGGGCGCTACGTCATCCGACGGTTGCTCCAGTTCATCCCCACCGTGCTGGGCACCATGTTCCTACTGCACTACGTCACGTCGCTGGGCATCCAGTTCAGCGGCAACCCGGTCCGGGCGATCTTCGGCGACCGCAAGCCGACAGAAGCTCAGCTCGCCGCCATGACCGAGAAGCTCGGCTTCGGCGACCCCTGCCTGGAGCAGCCGGGCAACCCGTGCTTCGGTCTGTTCCTCGACCGCCTGCAGGACATCTTCCTGCGCTTCGACTTCGGCATCAACCTGCAGCAGGAGCCGGTCACCGAGCTCGTCTCCCGGGCCCTGCCGCACACCCTCAAGCTGGTGCTCATCGCCATCGTCTTCGAGGCGGTCATCGGCATCTTCGCCGGCGTCCTGGCCGGTCTGCGTAACGGCAGCTTCTGGGACTACCTGGTCAAGATCTCCACGGTCTTCGTCATCTCCGTGCCGATCTTCGTCCTCGGCGTCGTGGTCCGCCAGTACGTCGGCGTCGAGTTCGGCAACGTCCTGCGCGGGCAGGACTGGATACCGGAACTGATCTCGCGAGGCGTCTTCGGCGCCGGGTTCATCGCCGACTACCCGACCGCCAGCCTGGTCATCCCCGGCATGGTGCTCGGCGCGGTCTCCCTGGCCACCACCGCCCGGCTCACCCGGACCAGCATCATGGAGAACATCCGGGCCGACTACGTGCGTACCGCCAAGGCCAAGGGTCTGGCAAACCGGCGGGTCATCGGCGTGCACACACTGCGCAACTCGCTCATCCCGGTGATCACGTACCTCGGTGTCGACATCGGCTCGCTGATGGGCGGCGCGGTGGTCACCGAGCGGATCTTCAACGTACGTGGTATCGGATCGTTGGTCGCCCAGGCCGCCACCTCAGGTGAAGCCTCGGTGGCGATCGGTGTGGTGACCATGCTGGTCATGGTCTTCCTGCTGGTGAACCTGCTGGTGGACCTGCTTTACGCGGTCCTCGATCCGAGGATCCGCTATGAGTGATCACAATGGACCGAACATCTGGCCCGGTGCCGTGCTGATCCACGGCGGACCGAGCGTAGCGAGGTGCCACCATGAGTGACCCGACCCATCCCACGGCCCCCGCCGGCGGCACCGAGGTGGCACCACCGCCACCCGAACCGGCCCCGGCCGCGGCCACCACCGAACGCAACGCCAGCCTGTGGGCCGACGCCCGGCGGCAACTGCTGCGCGACCCGGTCTTCATCGCCGCGTCGATCTACGTGCTGCTGGTCGCGTCGATGGCCGCCTTCCCCACCCTGTGGACCCGGCAGGACCCGCGCGCCTGCGACGTCCAGCGGACCCGGATCGCGCCCAGCTGGGAGCACCCGTTCGGGTTCAACAACCTGGGCTGCGACTACTACTCGCACGCCATCCACGGGGCCCGGCCGTCGCTGCAGATCGCGATCTTCGCCACGCTGGGCATCGTCCTGCTCGGCGGCACCGCCGGGCTGCTCGCCGGCTACTTCGGCGGCTGGGTGGACGCGATCATCTCGCGGATCACCGACATCTTCTTCTCGCTGCCGTTCCTGCTCGGTGCGATCGTCTTCCTGACCGTGATCAAGCAGCAGAACGTCTGGACGCTGGCCGCCGTCCTGATCGTGCTCGGCTGGACCACCATCGCCCGGATCATGCGCGGCAGCGTGCTCTCCTCCAAGGGCCTGGACTACGTGCAGGCGGCCAAGGCGATGGGGGCCGGGCACGGTCGACTGATGTTCCGGCACATCCTGCCGAACGCGATCGCACCGATGGTCGTCTACGCGACGATCACCCTGGGCGCGTTCGTCTCCGCCGAGGCGACGCTGACCTACCTCGGTGTCGGTCTGCAGCCACCGGAGGAGTCCTGGGGGATCATGATCTCCCAGCACCAGGTCTACTTCCTGGACCACCCGTGGCTGCTGCTCTTCCCGTGCGGGCTGCTGGTCGGCACGGTGCTCTCCTTCATCCTCATGGGCGACGCCCTGCGTGACGCCCTCGACCCGAAGCTGCGGTGAGGTGAGCCATGGCGACAGACAGAGACATCACCGCCACCATCGACGCGCTGCCCGGCCTCGACGCCAGCGCACCGCCGCTGGAGGTCAACGACCTGCAGGTCGAGTTCCGCACCCGCAACGGCATCGCCCGCGCGGTCAACGGGGTGAGCTTCTCGTTGCAGGCCGGCGAGACCCTGGCCATCCTGGGTGAGTCCGGTTGCGGCAAGAGCGTCACCGCCCAGGCGATCATGGGCATCATCGACTCGCCGCCCGGGTTCGTCACCGGCGGCGAGATCAAGTACCGGGGCGTGGACCTGCTCAAGCTGCCCGAGTCGCAGCGGCGCAAGATCCGGGCCAACCGGATCGCGATGATCTTCCAGGACGCGCTGTCGGCGTTGAACCCGGTGTTCACCGTCGGCTTCCAGCTCTCCGAGCTGTTCCGCAAGCACCGGGGGATGTCCCGGGCCGACGGGAAGGCACGGGCGGTCGAGCTGCTCGACCTGGTGAAGATCCCGGCGGCCAAACAGCGGGTCGGCGACTTCCCGCACCAGTTCTCCGGTGGCATGCGCCAGCGGGTGATGATCGCGATGGCGCTGGCTCTCGACCCCGAGGTGCTGATCGCCGACGAGCCGACCACCGCGCTCGACGTCACCGTCCAGGCCCAGGTGATGGCTTTGCTCGCGGAGCTGCAGCGGGAACGCAACATGGGCCTGGTGCTGATCACCCACGACATGGGGGTGGTGGCCGACGTCGCCGACCGGATCTCGGTCATGTACGCCGGTCGGGTCGTCGAGGAGGCGCCGGTGCGGGACATCTACGCCTCGCCGGCGCACCCGTACACCAAGGCGCTGCTGGAATCGATCCCCCGGATCGACCTCAAAGGCCAGGAGCTGAACGTCATCAAGGGCCTGCCGCCCGCGCTGACGAACATCCCGGCCGGCTGCTCGTTCAACCCGCGCTGCCGGTACGCGCAGGATGTCTGCCGGGCCGACCCGGAGCCGCCCCGGTTCGCGCTAACGCCGAGCCGGACCTCCGCCTGCCACTTCTGGAAGGAGGTCAAGGGCGATGAGTGACGTTGTCCTGGAGACCAAGGATCTGGTCAAGCACTTCCCGCTGACCCAGGGCATCCTGTTCAAGAGGCAGATCGGCGCGGTCCGCGCGGTGGACGGGATCAGCCTCCAGCTGCACCGGGGCGAGACGCTCGGCATCGTCGGCGAGTCCGGCTGCGGCAAGTCCACCCTGGCCAAGCTGCTTGTCGGGTTGGAGACCCCGTCGTCCGGTTCGATCATGGTGCACGGCGCGGACGTGGCCGGCCGCAGCGGCGCCGAGATGCGCCGGGCCCGGCGCAACATCCAGCTGGTGATGCAGGACCCGTACACTTCGCTGAACCCGCGGATGACGGTCGGTGACCTGATCGGCGAGCCGTTCGAGATCCACCCGGACGTGGCGCCGAAGAGCGACCGTAGCCGCCGCGTCCAGGAGCTGTTGGAGCTGGTCGGCCTCAACCCGGACCACATCAACCGCTACCCGCACCAGTTCTCCGGCGGGCAGCGGCAGCGGATCGGCATCGCCCGGGCGCTGGCGCTGCGCCCGGAGATCATCCTCTGCGACGAGCCGGTCTCCGCGCTGGACGTGTCGATCCAGGCGCAGGTGATCAACCTGCTGGAGCAGCTGCAGAAGGAACTGGGGCTGTCGTACATCTTCATCGCCCACGACCTGTCGGTGGTGCGGCACATCGCACACCGGGTCGGTGTGATGTACCTCGGCAAGATCGCGGAGATCGGCACCGAGGAGGAGATCTACGAGCGGCCGACCCACCCGTACACCCAGGCGTTGCTCTCCGCGGTCCCGCTGCCCGACCCGACGGTGCGCGGCCTGCGGGACCAGATCGTGCTGGAAGGCGACGTGCCGTCACCGGCCGACCCGCCGTCGGGCTGCCGGTTCCGGACCCGCTGCTGGAAGGCACAGGACATCTGCGCCGCCGAGGAACCGACCCTGACGGTACGGGAGACGTCGGCGCACCCCAGCGCCTGCCACTTCGCCGAGGTGCGCGACGTCGTGCACGTCACCGAGTAGTCCGGGCGCCGGCCCGCTCGTCGCCTCGCATCACGTTGACGCATGGTGGGAGCGGGCCGGCTGGCCGCCCTCGTGCGTTCCGCCCGGCTGAATCGAGCGCCGGCTGGCTGAGGTGACGGCCGGGCCGGTGATCACAGTGGGCCGCGGCCGGCCCGCAGCACCAGCAGCGCCAACTGGGTGCCGTCGGCACCCAGTTCAGACCGGTAGCGGTCGACAATCTCACGTTCCCGGGAGAGCACCAGCCGGGTGCCGCCCGAGGCGATCCGGACCGCGCCCACCTGCCGCGACAGCTCGGCCCGTTCCTGCCAGAGCGCGATCAGCGCGTCGTCGATCTCGTTGATCCTGTTTCGGATGGCCAGGATACGGTCGGCCGCCTCCGGCGCGTCCGTCCCGGTCTGGTGACGACCGTCGGATCGCCCTGCCGGGCCGATCGCGCCAGACTGGCCCGCCTCCTCAGCGGTGCCGGCCGGTGGCGTCGCGCTGCTGTCGGCGGTGTGCGCAACGGCGTTGGTCCCCATGTCCTGCCTCCTGGACTGTCCGGCCCCGGTGGACGCGGAACCCGGAACGCGAAGTGCCCCGGGCTCTCGCGAAAGCCCGGGGCACTTGTAGGTCTGATGATCAGGCGCGACCTACGGCAGCCGGACTCCCGGAACCGTAGCTAAAGAAGAATCGTGCCTGGCGGATCACGCTACGAGTATGCCCAGGCTGGCGACGCCAGCGCAAGAATTCCGCCACCCTCTGGGAAGACACCCAGCGCGCCGACGGCCCCAGTCTGGCGGCGCGGGCCTGGCGGCGCGGTGCTGTCGGTCGTGCGGCATAGACTCGCCCGTGCGATGCATCCACTCTTCGAAACCCCAGCGGCCCCATCCGTACCAGTCACGGATCGGGGCGGTCCGCCGGCTGAGCCCAGTTCGGCCGGCCGGGGGCCGGCTGAGCCCAGTTCGGCCGGCCGAGGGCCGGCTGAGCCAAATCTGGCTGCCGCCGCGCTGCTGACCGGGCTCAACGGCCCGCAACGAGAGGCGGTCACCCACGCCGGTGGCCCGCTGCTGATCGTGGCCGGCGCTGGTTCCGGCAAGACGAAGGTGCTCACCCACCGGATCGCGTACCTGCTCGCGGCCAGGCAGACCCACCCCGGTGAGGTCCTGGCGATCACCTTCACCAACAAGGCGGCCGGTGAGCTGAAGGAGCGGGTCGGCAACCTGGTCGGGCCGCGGGCCCGGATGATGTGGGTCTCCACCTTCCACTCCGCCTGCGTACGGATCCTGCGGGCCGAGCACGAGCACGCGGGGCTGAAGTCGACGTTCTCCATCTACGACGCGGACGACTCACGGCGGCTGATGCAGCTGGTCGCCCGGGAGCTCGACCTGGACCCGAAGCGCTACCCGGCCCGTGGGCTGGCCACCCAGGTGTCGAACCTGAAGAACGAGCTGGTCGACCCGGAGACGTTCGCCGACCGGGCGGCCGGCCCCAATGAGCGGGCCCTGGCCGAGGCTTACACGCTCTACCAGCGTCGGCTGCGCGAGGCACACGCGCTCGACTTCGACGACCTGATCATGACGACGGTGCACCTGCTGCAGGCCCACCCGCACGTGGCCGGCAGCTACCGGCGGCGGTTCCGGCACGTGCTGGTCGACGAGTACCAGGACACCAACCACGCGCAGTATCAGCTGGTCAAGGAGCTGGTGGGCGACGGGTCGGACGACGTGCCGCCGGGGGAGCTCTGCGTGGTCGGCGACGCAGACCAGTCGATCTACGCCTTCCGGGGCGCCACCATCCGCAACATTCTGGAGTTCGAGCGGGACTTCGCCCAGGCCAGGACGATCCTGCTGGAGCAGAACTACCGCTCCACCCAGACGATCCTGACCGCCGCCAACGCGGTGATCACCAACAACGCCGGCCGCAAGCCGAAGCGGCTGTGGAGCGACCAGGGCGACGGCGAGCAGATCGTCGGCTACGTCGCCGACACCGAGCACGCCGAGGCGGACTGGGCGGCCCGGCAGATCGACCGGTTGTGCGACGACGGCGCGGCCCGACCGGGCGACGTGGCGGTCTTCTACCGCACCAACGCCCAGTCCAGGGTCTTCGAGGAGGTGTTCATCCGGGTCGGCCTGCCGTACAAGGTGGTCGGCGGGGTGCGCTTCTACGAGCGTAGGGAGGTCCGCGACGCGCTGGCCTACCTGCGGGCGGTGGTCAACGCCGACGACACGGTGAGCATCCGGCGGGTACTCAACACGCCGCGTAGGGGCATCGGCGACCGGGCCGAGGCGTGCGTCGAGGCGCTGGCCGCCCGCGAGCGGATCTCGTTCGGTGCTGCGCTGGGCCGGGCGGCCGAGGCACCGGGGATCTCCACTCGGGCGGTGAACGCGATCACCGACTTCGTGGCGCTGCTCGACGGCGTGCGGGAGCAGCTGGCCACCACCACCCCGGAGGAGGCACTGGAGTCGGTGCTGCTGCGCTCGGGCTATCTGACCGAGCTGGAGGAGAGCCTGGATCCGCAGGACGCCGGCCGGGTGGAGAACCTGCAGGAGCTGGTCAGCGTGGCCCGCGAGTACACCGAGCGGGTCGAGGCGTCCGACGAGCCGGCGACCGTGGCCGGCTTCCTGGAGCAGGTCGCGCTGGTCGCCGACGCCGACCAGGTGCCTGACGACGACCCGGACCACCAGGGTGTGGTCACCCTGATGACGCTGCACACCGCCAAGGGCCTGGAGTTCCCGGTGGTCTTTCTGACCGGTCTGGAGGACGGCGTCTTCCCGCACCTGCGGGCCCTCGGCGACACCCGGGAGCTGGAGGAGGAGCGGCGGCTGGCGTACGTCGGGATCACCCGGGCCCGGCAGCGCCTGTTCCTGTCCCGGTCGGTGACCCGGGCCGCGTGGGGGCAGCCGGCATACAACCCGCCGTCGCGGTTCCTCTCCGAGTTGCCGGCCGAGCTGGTCCGCTGGGAGCGGACCGAGGCGGCGTACACCTCCTGGTCGGGCACGGGTGGCGGGGTCGGTGGGCGGTCGGCCGCCGCAGACCGGTCACCGGTCGCGCGAGGTGGCGGCTTCGCCGGCGGTACGCCGAAAGCCGCCCGCCTCGCTCAGCGGCTCGGGGTGGACCCGAGTCGGCTGAGTACCGCCAGCGAGCTGCCCACCGCGCCCAAGGTGACGGTGGGGGAGCGGGTCAACCACCAGCGGTACGGGCTGGGCCGGGTGTTGGCGGTGGAGGGGCACGGGCCGGGAGCCAGGGCGCAGGTCGACTTCGGCGACCAGACGATGTGGCTGGTGCTGCGGCACGCGCCGATCGAGAAGGTTTGACCCCGGACCCGTACCGAACCGGTCAGCAGCCCAGGTCGACGCCGCGTTCGCGCATCCACGGGGCGGGGTCCACCTGGCTCCATAGCCCGCCGATGTGTACCTCGAAGTGCAGGTGCGGGCCGGTGGAGTCGCCGGTGGAGCCCTCCGCACCGATGGTGTCCCCGGGGGCCACCCGGTCGCCGACCGACACGCTGGTCGCGGAGAGGTGCGCGTAGTGGGTCAGCACACCGCCGCCGTGGTCGATCACCACCGAGATCCCGTAGCCGGTGTACGCCCAGCCGGCGACCTGCACCGTCCCAGCGCCGGCGGCGAGCACCGGGGTGCCGGCCGGCAGAGCCAGGTCGATCCCGGCGTGCAGGACGCCCCAGCGCTGGCCGTAGCAGGAGGTGATCTGTGCCCCGGGCATCGGGGTGACCCAGTCGGACGTGCCGGCCGTCGAGCTCGGCTGCGCCGCCGTCGCCGAGGTCGTTGCCGGGTCACCGCTGTCCCTGTTGTCGTCGCTGCTGTTGGCGTCGGCCGACCCTGCGGGCTCGTCGTCGGTCCGGGTCGGCGCGTCGTCGGCTGCTTCGGTCGGGTCCGCCGGTTGACCGGTCTCCTCGGCACGGCTGGTGCTGCTGTCGGTGGGCGCCGCGCCGAAGCCGGTCTCGTCCCCGCCGCTGTCCGGGGTGGCCGTCGGCTGACGGGTGCTCCGGTCGGCGCGTCCCGCCGCGTCGGCCCGGTCGGCGAGGGCCGAGGTCGTCGCCGGATCGGTCGCGGTGGGGTCGGGGGCGGAGTTAAGTGCGGTGGCCGCGCCGCCGATCCCGAGGGCCGCCACGGCCAGGACGGTGAGGGCGGCGGTGCGGGTCCGGCGGCCGAACTCCGCTACCTGGGCGTGCCTGCCGGGCGGAACCAGCCGGTGCAGCCCTGGTGGCCGACGCCGGGTCGAGGGCTTGCTGCGCTCCGTGGGCTCGGGGTGCGACACGGGAGTGACCTCCGCGGTAAGGGGGGCACGGACCCGGAAATGGTGGTGTGCCAGGCACGGTGGGTGGGTACCGGGTAGTCACAGAAGGCGAGGAGCACCGCTCGGAGGCCGGAATTTCGTGACTCTCCGTGTTTGGATGGGGGATTTCTTGACTGGACCGATAGTGGTTCAGGTCACAAAATCCAATGTGACGCAGGACATATTTTCGCTGGTGGTGGGCGTCCGGACTGCACAAAAAAACCGCTCAGACCGTGCGGCCTGAGCGGTTTCTTCAGTCACTCAATGTCAGGGCTCGACGACGCCACCGTAGATCGCCTCGACCTGCAGCTTGAGGTCCACTCCCTTGCCCCGCAGCCAGGTGATCGGATCCTGCGGCTCCGAGTCCACGTGCACCTCGAGATGCAGGTGGGCGCCGTAGGAGTGACCGGTGTTGCCGACGTCGCCGAGCAGATCACCGGCTTCTACCCGCTGACCGGCGGTGACCCGCAGCCGGGACGCATGGCCGTAGACGGCCTCGGTCCCGTCGTCGTGCTTGACGATCACGCAGTAGCCGTAGCCGCCGTTCCAGCCGGCGAGGGTGACCGTGCCGGCGTGGATCGAGTGGAACGGGGTGCCCTCGGCGGCGGCCAGGTCGACGCCGGCGTGCAGCTTTCCCCAGCGCATGCCGTACGGAGAGGTGAAGGTGTAGCCGCGCAGCGGCAGCATCCAGACGTCCGGGGCAGCCTGGGTCATCGAGGTGGCCGGGGTCCGGTCGGCGTCCCGGGAGGCGCGCTCGGCGTCCTCGGCCCGCTCGCTGATCTGGCTGTCCAGGTCCAGGGCCTGGTCGTCGATCTCCAGGGCCTGGTCGCTCAGGGCGACGCTGTTCTCCAGGTCGGCCAGGGCCGCCGGGCTGAGCGTCTTGGCGTCGGGCATCGCGCTGGCCCCGAGGGCGACGACACCCGCGCCGACGACGGCGGTGGTCATGACGACCGCGTAGCGGCTACGGGGTGGAGTCGGTACGCGGCGACGACCCCGATATCGATCGGGCTCTGACGACAGGCGCTGGCGCACGCACACCCTCCATCGGCGGGTAGTTCGGCGGCGGTGCGAGCATCCGGGACCCTCGTTGCGGAACCTGGGATTAACGCTCGTTGGCCGGGTTGGTTCTGGCTGGAGCCAGAGGACAACCGTGGACACGGTAGCCAACCCCTAGGGCCGCCACAACCCGACTCGCGAAAAACTGTTGACGATCTGCGACTGTCCGTTGTCTATTGTCCGTTTTCGTAACCTTTTATCGGGCCCCTCGTTGGTAACCGCTGGTTACATGGAGCAATACTTATCGTGCGTTCAGTCAGGGTGAATCGGGGTTGCGGCTCAGGGTCGGCCGGGCTGCCGTCGATGTGCCGAGGTTGGTTAACCTTCGTTAAGGATCGGTCGGTCGGCAGGAGGCGTGCAGCGATGGAGACTCGGATCCGGGTGGTGGTGGCCAAGCCTGGTCTCGACGGCCACGACCGCGGCGTCAAAGTGGTGGCCAGGGCGCTGCGGGACGCCGGCATCGAAGTCATCTACACGGGTCTGCACCAGACACCGGAGCAGATCGTCGAGACCGCCATCCAGGAGGATGCCGACGCCATCGGGCTCTCCGTGCTGTCCGGCGCGCACCTCACGCTGTTCCGCCGAGTGCTCGACCTGCTGCGCCAGCGAGGTGCGGACGACATCGTGGTCTTCGGCGGAGGCATCGTCCCTGACGAGGACATCGCAGCACTCGGTGAGCTCGGCGTGGCCAGGATCTTCACCCCTGGGGCGAGCACCGCCGACATTGTCGACTGGGTCCGCGGCAACGTCCCCGCCAAGTGAAGCGGCAACGTTCCCGCCCAGTAAGGGGGTGGGGCGCGCAGCAAAAGGGTGAGAGGCCGGACGCACCCCTCACACGTCCGGCCTCTCCATGCACGATGCCCCGCCGCCACCCCTCGACCGACAGGGCATCGGCCGCTTTCCGTCGGCCCCGCGCTGCGTTTCCGACACCTCACTCAACGACACCTGTCACCGGGGGTTACGTCGCCGGCACACCCTATTTTTCGGGTCTGTGCCGGTGGTCGGGGCCAGGTCGCCGTACTGCTGCGCGGGCGGCTCGCCGGATGTGTGCGGTTGCGCACACCGTCCGCCCGCCTGCTGGCGTCCCAGGGCCGGGTGGTTAGGCTGCGCCAATGGCCGGTCACCGCTCGTGACCGGGAAATCATCTGATTCTGCACGCTGGCGGCGGCGCGACGGCGCGCCGCAGAGACGGAACGGGACGCGCAAACGTGGACCTGTACGAGTACCAGGGGCGCGAGCTGTTCGAGCGACACGGATTGCCCGTGCTCGCCGGCGGCGTCGCCACCACCCCGGAAGAGGCCCGCGCGATCGCCGAGCGCCTCGGCGGCCGTGTCGTGGTCAAGGCCCAGGTCAAGGTCGGTGGTCGAGGTAAGGCCGGCGGCGTGAAGCTAGCCGAGGACGCCGACGAGGCGGTCAGCCACGCCACCAACATCCTCGGCATGGACATCAAAGGGCACACCGTTGGCAAGGTCATGCTGACGGTGACCGCCGACATCGCCGACGAGTACTACCTGTCGTACCTGCTGGATCGGGCCAACCGCACCTTCCTCTGCATCGCCAGTGTCGCGGGCGGGATGGACATCGAGCAGGTCGCCGCCGAGACCCCGGAGCGGGTGGCGAAGATCGCCATCGACGCCAACGTCGGGGTGGACGAGGCCAAGGCCGCCGAGATCGTCACCGCCGCCGGCTTCCCGGCTGAGCTCACCGACCAGATCACCGAGATCGCGGTACGCCTCTGGCAGGCGTTCATCGCCGAGGACGCCACCCTGGTCGAGGTGAACCCGCTGGCCCGGACCCCCGAGGGCCGGGTGCTCTGCCTCGACGCCAAGGTCACCCTGGACGAGAACGCCGGTTTCCGGCACCCCGACCACGAGGCGATGGTCGACCAGTCCGCGGTCGACCCGCTGGAGCAGCGGGCCAAGGAGAAAGACCTCAACTACGTCAAGCTCGACGGCTCGGTCGGCATCATCGGCAACGGGGCCGGCCTGGTCATGTCCACCCTCGACGTGGTGGCGTACGCCGGCGAGGCGCACGGCGGCGTCAAACCGGCCAACTTCCTCGACATCGGTGGTGGCGCCAGCGCGGCGGTGATGGCCAACGGTCTGGAGATCGTGCTCTCCGACCCGGACGTGCGGACCGTGTTCGTCAACGTCTTCGGCGGGATCACCGCCTGCGACGAGGTGGCCAACGGCGTAGTCCAGGCGCTGGCCCTGCTCGAACAGCGCGGTGAGACGGTGACCAAGCCGCTCGTCGTCCGGCTGGACGGCAACAACGCCGAGGCGGGCCGGGCGATCCTCGACTCGGCCGCCAACCCCCTCGTCGAGCGGGTCGACACCATGGACGGAGCGGCCGAGCGGGCCGCGCAGCTCGCCGCAGCGGCGTCCGGCCGCCCGGAAGGACAGTGATCGAGATGGCGATCTGGCTGACCAAGGACTCCAAGGTCATCGTGCAGGGGATGACCGGCTCCGAGGGCTCCAAGCACACCCGGCGGATGCTCGCCGCCGGCACCACCGTCGTCGGCGGGGTCAACCCGCGCAAGGCCGGACAGCAGGTCGAGTTCGGCGACACCCGGCTCCCGGTGTTCGCCACCGTCGGCGAGGCGATGAAGGAGACCGGGGCCGACGTCACGGTCATCTTCGTCCCGCCGGCGTTCTGCAAGGCGGCGGTGATCGAGGCGATCGACGCCGAGATCCCGCTCGCCGTGGTGATCACCGAAGGCATCCCGGTGCACGACTCGACCGCCTTCTGGGCCCACAACACCGCCAAGGGCGGCAAGACCCGGATCATCGGCCCGAACTGTCCGGGCATCGCCTCCCCAGGGGCCTCCAACGCCGGCATCATCCCGGCGGACATCACCCCGGCCGGCCGGATCGGCCTGGTCAGCAAGAGCGGCACGCTGACCTACCAGCTGATGTACGAGCTGCGTGACATCGGCTTCTCCACCTGCGTCGGCATCGGCGGCGACCCGGTCATCGGCACCACCCACATCGACGCGCTGGCCGCCTTCCAGGACGACCCGGAGACCGACGCGATCGTCATGATCGGCGAGATCGGCGGCGACGCCGAGGAGCGGGCCGCTGAGTTCATCAAGGCGAACGTGACCAAGCCGGTGGTCGGCTACATCGCCGGGTTCACCGCCCCGCCCGGCAAGACGATGGGCCACGCCGGTGCGATCATCTCCGGATCGGCGGGCACCGCCGCCGCCAAGCAGGTCGCGCTGGAGGCGGCCGGAGTCAAGGTCGGCCGTACGCCGAGCGAGACCGCCCGGCTGATGCGCCAGGTGATCACCGGCAGCTGACCGGCCACAGCCGACACTGATCGACCACAGTCGACACATGGCCGTCGATCGGGAAACCGGTCGGCGGCCGTCGTCGTGCGGTCAGCCGATCGGGTAGTTCCCGGTTGCCCAGAGACTGGCCCCACCGATGATGTTCAGCACGCTCAGCACGATCGCCACCCAGCCCAGCACCGGGGACTTGCGGAAGCGGTTGGCGTCGCGGATCGACAGTGCGCCGAAGACGATGCCGAGGATGCCGCAGCAGAGCAGGCCGATCACGATGCCGAGCACACCCCACAGGGTGCTGCGGTCGCTGCCGGCCGACGCCGCGGCCGGTGGATACTGGGTCATCAGCAGGGTCCCCCGTCAACTCGACGACCGCCGTCGTCGACGGCGTGGTCCAGCACCGAGCGTACGGCCAAATGACCGGAATGTCGGCGGGTTCGGCAGGTGACCGGCCAGGCCACGTCGATATTGCCGCCGGATCAGTGCGCCCACGTGCCAAAGTAGGCACGATGGCAGCCCACCCCCCGGATCCGCCGCGACCGCCGGACGGTACCGCGTCGGTCGACGCCGTTCGGCACCCCGGCCCCGGCCGTGCCCCCGGTGCTGCCCGCCGTGGCCGGGCCCCGCTGGTCGTCGCGGCCTCGGTGACCACCCTGTGGGCCGCGGTGGTGTCGTACCTGCCGGTCGCGGTGGTGATGTGGCTGATCCGACTCGCCGAAGGCGACTCGTCGGTCCTCGGCGCGGCCCGGATCGGTCTGGCCGCCTGGCTGCTCGGGCACGGCGTACCGCTGGACACGCCGACCGGGCCGCTCGGCCTGCCGCCGCTGCTGCTCAGCGCGCTCGCCGCCTGGCGGATCTACCGGGCCGGGGTACACACCACCCGGGCGGTCGGTGCCCGGCGCAGCGGATCCGCCGTACGGGCGATCGTCGTCGCATTGGCCGTCGCGACCGCGTACGGCGCGCTCGGCGCCGCCGCCGCGCACGTCGCCAGCAGCGCTACGACGGGGATCGAACCGCTGCGGGCCGGGGGCACGCTGGCGGCGTTCGGCGGGATCGGCGCGTTGCTCGGCGCCGGCCAGACCACCAGTTCGCTGCGTCGACTGGCGGCGCGCTGCCCCGACCTGCTCCGGCACGCGGCGCGCGCCGGAGTGGTCGCCGCGCTGCTGGTGCTCGGCGCCGGTGCCGCCGTGGCCGGGCTGTCCGTGGCGATCAGCGGCGGGGACGCCGCCGACACCATCGGGGTGTACCGGGCCGGGGTGGCCGGGCAGGCCGGCATCACGCTGCTCAGCCTCGCGTACGCGCCGAACGCCACCATCTGGGCGACCGCCTACCTGTTGGGGCCGGGCTTCGCGCTCGGCTCCGACACTGCGGTACGGACCACCGAGGTCACCCTCGGCAGCCTGCCGGCGGTCCCGTTGTTCGCCGGACTGCCCAACGGCCCGGCCGGGGGGCTCAGCGCCGCGCTGCTGGCCCTGCCGGTCCTGGCCGGGATGACCACCGGGTGGGTGCTGGCCCGCCGCTGGCCGGCGGCGACCGACCGGGGTGGTGCCGGGCTGCCCGGCTGGGCTGTGCTGATCGGTGCCGCCCTGATCAGCGGGCCGGTGGCCGGACTGTTCCTGGGCGGTGCGGCGGCCGTGTCCGGCGGGCCGCTCGGTGCCGGACGGCTCGCCGACGTCGGCCCGGTCGCCTGGCAGGTGGCGGCGGTGTCGAGCGCGGTGGTCGCGGTCGGGGCGGTGGTCGGCGCGGTGGCGGCGCGGGCGGTGGCGGCGCCCCCGGCGGACCGGTCCGGGCCCCGCCAGCGACGGTCCGGTGCCGGGCCGGGACAAGGCGCCGGTCCGGGACACGTCGGCAACGGCACAGGGCGCCCCGGACGATCCGGGACGCCCTGAACGGGTCGCGTCACAGAGCCTGGCTCAGATGCTGTTGAACCCGCTGCCGAAGTCCATCAGAACGCCGAGGATCGAGTTCGCGATGCTGAGCACCACTCCGATCGCGCCGCAGATCAGCCCGGCCATCGCCTGGCCACGGTTGTCCGCCAGCCCCTGGTCGACCTTGTTCTTGCCGAGGAAGCCGAGCACCGCGCCGGCGATCCCGGCCGGGATGCCGAGCAGCGGGCAGCACAGGGCCAGCACCAACGAGGCGATGCCGACGATCATGCCGATCAGGCCCAGGTTGTTGTTCTTCTGCTGGCCCGGCATGCCGTAGCCGCCGGCGGGGTACGGCTGGCCCGGCACCGGCTGCTGCGCGTACGGGTCACCGTAGGGCTGCCCCGGCTGCTGCTGCGGGTACGGCTGCCCCGGCGGCGGCGGCTGGCCGTACGGGTTCGAGTAGGGCTGCCCCGGCGGCGGCTGCTGGCCGTACGGGTCGGACGGTGGCGACGAGGTCGGATCCTGGGGCTGCTGGCCGTACGGATCTTGGCCTGGATAGCCGGGCTGCACAGAGAGCTCCTTCATGACGACGACGCTCAGGGCGGTCGGAGATCGTGTTTGCCCGAGCGTCGGGCAGCGTAACTGGTCAGCGCAAATCCTGCCGCCGTCACGCCCGCCCGTCGCGCTGGTCGGGACCTGGGCGGGGCCTGGGCGGCGGCCGGGTAGGGTGCTCGGGTGACCTCGTCCCCGGCCAGACTCGTGGTGCTCGTCTCCGGCTCCGGCACCAATCTGCAGGCACTGCTCGACGCCACCGAGGACCCGGCGTACGGCGCGGTCGTCGTGGCGGTCGGCGCGGACCGGGACGGGATCGCCGGGCTGGACCGGGCCAGGACCGCCGGGGTGCCCACCTTCGTGGCCCGGGTCGCCGACCACGCCAGCCGGGCGGACTGGGACGCCGCGCTGACCGCCGAGGTCGCCGCGTACCAGCCGGACCTGATCGTCTCGGCCGGCTTCCTGAAACTGGTCGGCGCCCGGTTCCTGGCCGCCTTCGGGGACCGCTACGTCAACACCCACAACTCGCTGCTGCCCGCGTTCCCCGGCATGAACGGCCCGCGTGACGCCCTCGCCTACGGGGTCAAGCTGGCCGGTGCCACGCTCTTCTTCGTCGACGCCGGCGTCGACACCGGACCGATCGTCGCGCAGGTCGCGGTCCCGGTCGAGCCGGACGACGACGAGGCCAGCCTGACCGAGCGGATCAAGGAAGCGGAACGGGCGCAGCTCGTCGAGTACGTCGGCCGGCTGGTCCGGCACGGCTGGACCATCTCGCATCGAAAGGTCACCATCCGATGAACCCGAGCACCGACGGCCGCCGCCCGCTGCACCGGGCGTTGATCAGCGTCTACGACAAGACCGGTCTGGTCGAGCTGGCCACCATGCTGCACGCCGCCGGGGTGGAGATCGTCTCCACCGGGTCGACCGCGACCACAATCGCGGCCGCCGGTGTGCCGGTGGTCCGGGTGGAGGACGTGACCGGTTTCCCGGAATGCCTGGACGGCCGGGTCAAGACGCTGCATCCGCACGTGCACGCCGGACTGCTGGCCGACCTGCGCTCCGCCGACCACACCGCGCAGCTGGCCCAGCTCGGCGTCGCCCCGTTCGACCTGCTGGTGTCCAACCTGTACCCGTTCCAGCAGACGGTGGCCTCCGGTGCCGACCTGGACGGCTGCGTGGAGCAGATCGACATCGGTGGCCCGGCGATGGTGCGGGCGGCGGCGAAGAACCACACCAGCGTCGCGGTGGTCACCTCGGTGTCGGCGTACCCGCTGGTCGAGCAGGCCCTCGCCGACGGCGGCTTCACCCTGCGGCAGCGGCGCGCCCTCGCCGCCCGTGCCTTCGCCGACATCGCCGAGTACGACGTCGCGGTCGCCGACTGGTGCGCCCGGACCCTGGTCGGCGCGGACACCGACCAGCCGGTCGACTGGCCGGAGTTCGCCGGCACCGCGCTGCGCCGGGCCGCCGTGCTGCGCTACGGCGAGAACCCGCACCAGCGGGCGGCCCTCTACCTGGACCCGGCGGCACCGGCCGGGCTGGCCCAGGCCGAGCAGTTGCACGGCAAGGAGATGTCGTACAACAACTACGTCGACGCCGATGCCGCCTGGCGGGCGGCGAACGACTTCACCGCCCCGGCCGTGGCGATCATCAAGCACGCCAACCCGTGCGGCATCGCGGTCGGTGTCGACGTCGCCGAGGCGCACCGCAAGGCGCACGCCTGCGACCCGGTCTCCGCGTACGGCGGGGTGATCGCGGTCAACCGGCCGGTCACCGTCGAGCTGGCCAACCAGGTCGCGGAGATCTTCACCGAGGTGGTGGTGGCCCCCGGGTTCGACCCGGCCGCGGTCGAGGTGCTGGCCCGGAAGAAGAACCTGCGGCTGCTGCTCGCCCCGGCGTGGCAGCCGGCGGACGTCGAGTGGCGGCAGGTCACCGGTGGCCGGCTGGCGCAGACCGTCGACCGGATCGACGCCGCCGGCGACGATCCGGCGAGCTGGCGGCTGGCCACCGGTGAGCCGGCCGACGCGGACCTGCTGGCCGACCTGGGCTTTGCCTGGCGGGCGGTACGCGCGGTGAAGAGCAACGCGATCCTGCTGGCCCGCGACGGTGCGACCGTCGGGGTCGGCATGGGCCAGGTCAACCGGGTCGACGCCGCCGAGTTGGCGGTACGCCGGGCCGGTGCCGGCCGGGCCGCCGGCGCGGCGGCCGCCTCCGACGCGTTCTTCCCGTTCCCGGACGGACTGCAGGTGCTGATCGACGCCGGGGTACGCGCGGTGGTGCAGCCCGGCGGTTCGATCCGGGACGACGAGGTGATCGCGGCGGCGAACGCCGCCGGGGTCGCCATGTACCTGACCGGCACCCGGCACTTCTTCCACTGACCGGCCGGCCGTCGTCGTGTCGCCGCAGCAGCGCGTCGAGGAGCGGATCGTCGGGGCCGACTGGGCGCTCGACGAGTTCGACCGGGTGCATTTCGACCGCTGTGAGCTCGTCGACGTCGACCTGACCGAGGCGGTGCTGACCGGCTGCGTCTTCACCAACTGCGTACTGGCGAACGTGCGGGCCAACGCGGCCCGGCTGACGCACTGCGCGCTGCTGCACTGCGTGATCCGGCGGTCGTCGTTCTTCGACGCGACCTTCGCCGACTGCAAGCTGACCGGCACCCAGTTTCTCGACTGCACGCTGCGCCCGCTGCATGTCGACGGCGGAGACTGGGGGTTCGTGCTGCTGCGCGGCCAGGACCTGACCGGTACGAAGCTGTCCGGGCTGCGGCTAAGGGAAGCCGACCTGACCGAGGCGAACCTGAGCCGGGTGGATCTTTCCGGGGCGGACCTCGGCTATGCCCGGCTGACCAGCGCGAAGCTGCGTGGCGCGGACCTGCGTGGCGCGGATCTGGCCGGGGTCGAGCTGCGCGGCCTCGACCTGACCGGGGCGCGGATCGACCTGGCCCAGGCGGTGCAGGTCGCGGCGGCGTACGGTGCCGACGTGCGGCCCTGACCGGCTGGTCCGTGCGAGGTGCCAACCGGGGCGGATCGGGCGACGTGAGACGATCGGTGACGTGACGGCGACAATTCTGGACGGTAAGGCGGCGGCATCCGCCATCAAGGACAACCTTCGTGCCCGGGTCAAGGCGCTCGCGGAGCAGTCGGTGGTGCCCGGTCTCGGCACCGTGCTGGTCGGTGAGGATCCCGGCTCCCAGGCGTACGTCAACGGCAAGCACCGCGATTGCGCCGAGGTCGGTATCGCCTCGATTCGCCGCGACCTGCCGGCCGACGCGACCCAGGAGCAGGTGGAGGCGGTGGTGGCCGAGCTGAACGCCGATCCGGCGTGCCACGGTTACATCGTGCAGCTGCCGATGCCGAAGCAGATCGACACCCAGCGGGTGCTGGAGCGGGTCGACCCGGACAAGGACGCCGACGGGCTGCATCCGGTGAACCTGGGCCGGCTGGTGCTCGGCTTCGACGCGCCGGTCGCCTGCACCCCGCGCGGCATCGTCGACCTGCTGCGCCGCAACGAGATCCGGATCCGGGGCGCGGAGGTGGTGGTGATCGGCCGGGGCACCACCGTCGGTCGGCCGCTGGGTCTGCTGCTGACCCGGCGCAGCGAGAACGCCACGGTGACGCTGTGCCACACCGGCACCTTGGATCTGGGCGACCACACCCGCCGGGCCGACATCGTGATCGCTGCGGCGGGCGTACCGGGGCTGGTCACCGCTGAAATGGTTACGCCGGGGGCGACGGTCGTCGACGTCGGTATCACTCGGGTGCTCGGCGAGAACGGCAAGGGCCAGTACACCGGTGACGTGGCACCGGACGTGGCCGAGGTGGCCGCTGCGCTGGCGCCGGTGCCCGGCGGGATCGGCCCGATGACCCGGGCGATGCTGTTGACCAACGTCGTCGAGCTGGCGGAACGCGGCCTCGCCGACCGGTGAAGCCGGTCGGCGAGTCGACCGGCGTGGCGGGCGTGAGGTGGGTCTCCGGGCGCGCCCCTGGCCCGCTCAGCCGTTACCTGGCTGATACGGTCCCGTCAAATTCGCCCGGTAGCAGGGAGTGAGACGACAATGGGCAAGAAGGTCACCGTCGTCGGGGCCGGCTTCTACGGCTCGACGACCGCGCAGCGCCTGGCCGAGTACGACGTCTTCGACACCGTCGTGCTGACCGACATCATCGAGGGCAAGCCCGAGGGACTGGCCCTCGATCTCAACCAGTCGCGGCCGATCGAGGGCTTCGAGACCAAGGTCGTCGGTGCGACCACCGGGGTGGACGGCTCCGGCTACGAGGTGATTTCCGGCTCGGACGTCGTCATCGTCACCGCCGGCCTGCCGCGCAAGCCGGGGATGAGCCGGATGGACCTGCTGGAGGTCAATGCCAAGATCGTCCGCGGCGTCGCGGAGAACATCGCCCGGTACGCCCCGGACGCGGTGGTCATCGTGGTGTCCAACCCGCTCGACGAGATGACCGCGCTGGCCCAGATCGCCACCGGGTTCCCGCGCAACCGGGTGCTCGGCCAGGCCGGCATGCTGGACACCGCCCGGTTCTCCCACTTCGTCGCCGAGACGCTGGCGGTACCAGTGGCGACCGTACGCACGCTGACCCTCGGCTCGCACGGTGACACCATGGTGCCGGTGCCGTCACGGTGCACCGTGAACGGCAAGCCGCTGACCGAGCTGCTGCCGGCGGACAAGATCGAGGAACTGGTGGTCCGGACCCGCAACGGTGGGGCCGAGGTTGTCGCCCTGCTCAAGACCGGGTCGGCGTACTACGCGCCGTCGGCGGCGGCGGCCCGGATGGCCAAGGCCGTGGCCGAGGACTCCGGCGCGGTGATGCCGGTGTGCGCCTGGGTCACCGGGGAGTACGGCATCGACGGCGTCTACCTGGGCGTGGAGGCTGAGCTCGGGGCCGAGGGCGTCCGTCGGGTGGTGACCACCGACCTGACCGGTACGGAACTGGCCGCGTTGAAGGAGGCCGCCGAGGCGGTCCGGGCCAAGCAGGCGGACGTGGCCGACCTCTGAGCCGTACGGGCGTGACGATCGGGGCGGGCATCCAGGTGCCCGCCCCGACGTGTGCAGTGCCTCGTTCGTCCCGCCCGCTGCGCACCGCGTTCGGCAATCCAGTACGCTCGTACTGCTAACACGAGTTTCCGAGAGGAGCGCCGGTCGATGGCGAAGATCAAGGTAACCAACCCGGTCGTCGAGCTCGACGGCGACGAGATGACCAGGATCATCTGGAAGCAGATCCGGGAGCAGTTGATCCTGCCCTACCTCGACGTCGACCTGCACTACTACGACCTGTCGATCCAGTACCGCGACGAGACCGACGACCAGGTGACGGTGGACGCCGCGAACGCGATCAAGCAGCACGGCGTCGGCGTCAAGTGCGCCACCATCACCCCCGACGAGGCCCGGGTCGAGGAGTTCGGCCTCAAGAAGATGTGGCGCTCCCCGAACGGCACCATTCGGAACATCCTCGGCGGCGTGGTCTTCCGCGAGCCGATCATCATGTCGAACGTCCCCCGGCTGGTGCCCGGCTGGACCAAGCCGATCATCATCGGCCGGCACGCGCACGGCGACCAGTACAAGGCCTCCGACTTCGTGGTGCCCGGGCCGGGCACGGTGACCATCACCTACACCCCGGCCGACGGCAGCGCCCCGGTCGAGATGGAGGTCGCCAACTTCCCCGGCGGCGGTGTCGCGATGGGGATGTACAACTTCGACGAGTCGATCCGCGATTTCGCGCGTGCCTCGCTGCGCTACGGCCTGGACCGCGGCTACCCGGTCTACCTGTCGACCAAGAACACCATCCTCAAGGCGTACGACGGCCGGTTCAAGGACATCTTCGCCGAGGTGTACGAGGCCGAGTTCGCTACCGAGTTCGCCGCCGCCGGGATCACCTACGAGCACCGGCTGATCGACGACATGGTCGCCGCCGCGCTCAAGTGGGAGGGCGGCTTCGTCTGGGCCTGCAAGAACTACGACGGTGACGTGCAGTCGGACACCGTCGCCCAGGGCTTCGGTTCACTGGGGCTGATGACCTCGGTGCTGATGACCCCGGACGGCCGTACGGTGGAGGCGGAGGCCGCGCACGGCACGGTGACCCGGCACTACCGGCAGTGGCAGAAGGGCGAGAAGACGTCGACCAACCCGATCGCGTCGATCTTCGCCTGGACCCGGGGTCTGGCCCACCGCGGCAAGCTGGACGGCACTCCGGCGGTGACCGAGTTCGCCAACACGCTCGAGCAGGTCTGCGTCGAGACCGTCGAGGCGGGTCAGATGACCAAGGACCTGGCGCTGCTCATCGACCGTAACGCTCCGTGGTTGACCACCGACGAGTTCATGGCGGCTCTCGACGGCAACCTGGCCAAGCGGCTGGGCGCCTGAGCCCTCGGGGCTGAGCGTCCGAGCACTCGGCCGGCACCGTCACCGGACCCTCCGGCGAATCGTTGAACAGGGTGGACGTGGTGCCAGTCGCGTCCAAGGGGATCTTCCGGTGGCGGTCGCCCTGAGCAACATGACGCTGACGGTCGATCCTCGGCTGTGAACCAGCAGCCTGCCGTCCCTTCCCTGCGGGGGGCCCTGTCCCGGGCCCCCCGCAACCACGTCCGGCGCGGTCAGACACGTCGGGTCCGGTGGAACGCGTCCCGGCCCGGTCAGGCGTCGCGCAGCAGCGCCGCCGCCTGTTCAGGCCGGACGTCGTTGATGAACACGCCCATCGCCGACTCCGAACCGGCCAGGTACTTCAGCTTGTCCGCCGCCCGCCGGATGGTGAACACCTGCAGATGCAGGTAACCCAGCTCCCGTTCGTGACGCACCGGCGCCTGATGCCACGCAGCGATGTACGGCGTACCCTGCCGGCTGTCGAAGAGCCGGTCGAAGCGGCGCAGCACATCCAGGTAGAGCGGCCCGAAGGCGTCCCGTTCGGCGTCGTCCAACGCGGCGATGTCCGGCACCCGGCGGTGCGGCGCCAGGTGCACCTCGAACGGCCAGCGCGCCGCCGCCGGCACGTACGCCGTCCACCGGTCGTTGGCCGCCACCACCCGTACCCCGGCCGCCCGCTCGGCGGCCAGTACGTCCGCGTACAGGTTCTGCCCGCCGGTCGCCTCGGCGTGCCGTCGGGCGGCGGCCAGCATCGACCGGGTACGCGGCGGCACGAACGGGTACGCGTAGATCTGCCCGTGCGGGTGATGCAGGGTCACCCCGATCTCCACGCCGCGGTTCTCGAAACAGAACACCTGCTCCACCGCGTCCAGCGCGGACAGTTCGGCGGTCCGGTCGGCCAGCGCGTCGACGACGGTGCGGACCCGGGTCGGGGCCAGCGCGGCGAACGAGGTGCCGTGCTCGGCGGTGAAGCAGACCACCTCGCAGCGCCCGAGACCCGGCCGGGTCGGGGTGAACGGCGTACCACCGGGGTAGCCGGCCGTCCCGTCACCGACCCGGTCGCTCAGCGACGGGAACCGGTTCTCGAAGACCACCACGTCGTAGTCGTACGCCGGAATCTCACTGGACCGGCCGGGCCGCGACGGGCACAGCGGGCACTGGTCGGTCGGCGGCAGGAAGGTCCGGGTCTGCCGGTGCGCGGCGATCGCCACCCACTCGTCGGTCAACGGATCGTAGCGAAGCTCCGAGGCGGGCGGCGGGGGCGGCAGCTCCCGCCGGTCCGGGCCTTCCCGGACGGCGTCGTCCCGCTCGTCGAAGTAGAGGAGTTCCCGCCCGTCGGCGAGCCGTACCGCACTGCGTTTCACGGCGCTGAGTTCCTATCGGTGTGGGTCGGCGATCGACAGCTCGACGCCGTGTCCGGCCAGCACGTCGCGGGCCGGCGGGGGTAGTCCGGGGTCGCTGACCACCACCTGGGCCGCGGCCAGCTCCGCCATCGAGGAGATGCCCACGACGTCCCACTTGGTGTGGTCGGCCAGCACCACCAGGCGGGCCGCCGCCATGATCAACGCCCGGTTGGTGTCGGACTCCATAAGGTTCGGGGTGGTGTATCCGGCCCGTTCGCTCATCCCGTGCACACCGAGGAAGAGCAGGTCCACGTGCAGGTCGCGAAGGGCGGTCACGGCCACCGGACCGACCAGCGCGTCCGAGGGGGTACGCACCCCACCGGTGAGGATCACCGTCCGGTCGCCCCGACCGTCGCGGTAGAACACGTCGGCCACCGGGATCGAGTTGGTCACCACCGTCAGCCCGGGGACGTCGACCAGCCGGCGGGCGAGCTCCACCGTGGTGGTGCCGGCCGACAACGCCACCGCCCCGCCGGCGACGACCAGGTCGGCGGCGCGCGCGGCGATCGCCGCCTTCTCGGCCTGCTGCCGGGCGGACTTCGCCACGAACCCGGGCTCGTCGGTGGCCCCGGGATCGACCAGGGTGGCCCCGCCGTGGACCTTGGCCAGCAGCCCACGGTCGGCGAGGACGTCCAGGTCCCGGCGGATCGTCATGTCCGAGACGCCGAACTCGACGGCCAGGTCGGTGACCCGTACTCCGCCGGCGGCCCGGACCCGGTCCAGGATCGCCGCCTGGCGCTGCGGCGCGAGCATCAGCACCACGTCCTGCCTCCGCCGGCTCGCACTCAATCCAACAGATGCGAACACTATCGCGCAGGTGCGGCCGAACGGAAGTGCCTCCCCGGCCGGGTAGGCGACGAGCTCATGGCTGGGTGAAGCCGGGTCAGCGGAACGCTTCCGCCACCGCGCTGCGCCAGACCGGCGGACGGCCGAGCCAGTCGGTGAGCCGTGCGTCGTGCGGGGCGTAGTGGTCGGCCAGCTCCCGACGGGTACGGGCACCGGGCGGCTCGACCGGCAGACCGTCGGACGGTGCGCCGGGTGCTCCGTCGACCACGGCCGGCGAGTCCGTCGGCCGCGGCAGCCACGGCACCTCGTCCAGCCTCGGCAGGCCGAGAAAGTCCAGCACCTCGCCGTACACCCTGGCCGGTGTGGTCCACAGCCGTTCGGCCTCCACCAGGCAGATCCGCTCCCGACCCACCTGGCCGGCCAACCGGTCCAGGTAGGTGGCGTACTCGCCGCGCTGGCGGTACGCGTGGTGCTGGTGGGCGAAGCTGCGGTACCCGGCCTCTACGCCGAGGCGTTCCTCCTGCCCGCGTAGCCGCGCGGACTCCAGCGCCAGCGCCCGAGCGAACGACGGCTCCGGCTCGTGCCCGGCCAGCCGTTCCACCCGGAAGTGCGACCAGGCGCGGTCCACCGGATCGCGGACCAGTACCAGAAGCCGCACGTCCGGCAGGTCCCGGGCGATCCGCAGTGCGGCGTACGGGTGGTAGAGGTAGTAGGTGCTGGTCTCGAAGGCGCTGGCGGTGCCGCCGTGGCGTCGTTGCAACCGGCGGGCGGCGCGCTGGCGGGGGAAGTGCCCCCGGTACCAGTCGATGCCGCGCTCGTACGAGGTGTCGAAGAAGCTCACCCCGTCGCGCCGGGCCGCCCGCAGCACCAGCGGATGAGCGGCCAGTATCCGGTGCAGCCCGGCCGTCCCGCACCGGTGCCCGCCGCAGATCAGGAACGACGGCAGCACCCGGTTCGGGGCCGTCCACCGCCCGTACGACCAGGACCGGGTGGGCACGATCCGACGTAGCGGCTCGGGAATCCGACTGCGTAACGGCATGTCGCCTCTCCTGTCCTGCCTGGGCGGCTGTCCTGCCTGAGCAGCGTAAAACGCTATCTATCGGATAACGCTGCCGCTACCCGGACAAGCGTGGCCTCTCGGCTGACTTGCCGTCATCTGCAGAAAAGGCGACAAAGGAGGATGTCGTGGGTCAGGCCGACTTCAGTCGCGGCTCCACCCAACCCGTTTCGGTGAGGTGTTGCAGCACCGTCTGCACGCCCTGCTCGATGCTCATCTCACTGGTGTTCAGCACCAGGTCGGCATCAGTCGGCTCCTCGTACGGATCGTCGATCCCGGTCATCCCGGTCAGCTGGCCGGCCCGCGCCTTGGCGTACAACCCCTTGCGGTCACGGCTCTCGCAGACCTCCAACGGGGTCGCCACCCAGACCAGCAGGAAACCGGCTCCGGCGTCGTTCGCCATCTGCCGGGCCACCGCCCGGGCCTGGGCGTACGGTGCGATCGGGCAGCAGATCGCCACCCCGTGGTGCCGACCGACCTCGGACGCGACCCAGCCGATCCGACGGACGTTACGGTCCCGGTCCGTCTTGGAGAACGTCAACCCGGCGGAGAGCTCCCGGCGTACCACGTCCCCGTCGAGCAGCGTGACGGTCCGGTCGCCGCTCTCCCGCAGCGCGTCCGCCACCCCCCGGGCGATGGTCGACTTGCCGGAGCCGGACAGCCCGGTGAAGAACACCACCAGGCCACGGTGCCGGCGCGGCGGACGGGCCCGGGCCAGCTCGCGGGCCACCGCCGGCGGGGTGTGCCACTCCGGCAACGGAAAACCCCGGTCCAGCAGGTCGTCGATCTCCTCCTGGTCGAGCGCCAGCCGCCGGTTGCGCGGCGGGATGTCGTCGCGCCAGCGCCACTGACCGTCCCGGTTGTCGTAGGCCAACTCCCGGGGCACCAGCACCCGTGGGCCGCCGCCGGAGAGCATCTCGCCGGTGGACAGCAGATGGGTGACGCCGTACGCGGCGGCCACCCGGGCCCGCAGCAGCGCGTCCCGGATCTCGTCACCGCGCCGGGTCAACGGCACCGCGACCAGCGTCGCCGGTGGCATCCGGTCCCGGGCCGCGAAGACACTGCGGACCAGCACCTCCGGCGGCAGCCCGCTGACCCCGCCGTCAGCGACCGGGATCAGGATCAGCAGATGCGCGGCGAGGGTACGGGCGGCGTGCGCGATCTGGGCCAACTGCGGTCGGTGCAACGGGCGGTCGGCGATGACCCCGAGCACCCGTCCCGGGGGCAGCAGCGCGCGTACCTCCGCCGGGCTGCGCCGTAGCCGTTGGAACGGCCCGCCGGTGCCGTCGCCGAGCTGGCGCACCCGGCCGCCGACCGCTGAGAAGCCCTCCCGGCTCGGCCAGGCGTCGGTGACCTCCAGCGCGGCCACCGGCGCGCCCTCCGGGTCGGTGAGCACCAGGACCCGCAGCAGCGGATTCGTCAGATCGAGCCCGGCGACCAGGCCGGCCGGCACCTCCAGGGTGACCGGCACCGGCCACGCGGTGCCGTCGGCCAGCCGGCCGCGACTACGCAGCGAGGCAAGATCGGCCCGGGTGTGGAAGCCGGTCAGCGGGGCGTACGCCTCGGACAGGATCAGCTCAAGGTCGGCCAGCTCGAACGGCCGCGGCGTGTACGCCGGCGCGTCCCGTAGCACGTCGTCAGGCAGCACCCAGCCGTCGGTCATCACACCCCCCAAATGGATCGAACTCACAGTTTCGCAGCCGTCCGGCCGTCGGTCGAGACTGGCACGGCGAGTTCTGCCACCATCGCGGGATGTCGACCATCATCGCGGGATGTCGACGGCTCGCCCGGGGCCGAACCAGAGCAACGCTTGGCTTCGGGCTCGTGGTGTCACCCCTAATGGCAGGGCGTGGGTGCTCCTCAGGGAACCTCCAGGGGGAAACCCCATCCCACGACGTGCCGGCAGTCCATACGCTGGCCGGGTGACTCTCATCGCGACCGATGCGCTGACCAAGACGTACGGCGGGCGGGTGACGGCCCTGGCCGACCTGACCGTCGAGGTCCAGCCCGGCATCGTCGGCCTCGTCGGGGCCAACGGTGCCGGCAAGTCGACCCTGATCAAGATCCTGCTCGGCCTGCTCGCGCCGACCAGTGGAAAGGCCCGCGTACTTGGGCTGAACCCCGCCACCGACGCCGACGCGGTCCGTGCCCGGGTCGGCTACATGCCGGAGAACGACTGCCTGCCACCGGACCTCAGCGCCGCAGAGTTCGTCACCCACCTGGGGCGGATCAGCGGCCTGCCGCGCGCGGCGGCCCGGGAACGGGCTTCCGAGGCGCTGCGCCACGTCGGGCTCTACGAGGAGCGCTACCGGCAGATCGGCGGCTACTCCACGGGCATGAAGCAGCGGGTCAAACTGGCCCAGGCGCTGGTGCACGACCCGGATCTGCTGCTGCTGGACGAGCCGACAAACGGCCTGGACCCGGCCGGCCGCGACGCCATGCTGGCCCTGGTGCACCGGATCGGCACCGAGTTCGGCATCTCGGTGCTGGTCTGTTCGCACCTGCTCGGCGAGGTGGAGCGGATCTGCGACTCGCTGATCGCCATCGACGGCGGTCGGCTGCTGCGCTCCGCCCAACTGTCCGACATGACCACCGCCAGCGACGTGCTGGCGATCGAGGTCAGCGAGGGCACCGAGGCGCTGGCCGCCCGGCTGGCCGCGGCCGACCTGCCGGTCAGCCGGGAGGGCCAGCTGCTGCTGGTGCCCGCCGAGACCGGCTCCGACGCGTACGACCGGATTCTCACCGCGGTCGTCGAACTCGACCTGCCGCTGCACCGGCTCGACCAGCGCCGGCACCGGGTCGCCGAACTCTTCGCCACCACGGAGGACTCCCGTGTCAACGTCTGACCAGCTCACCGCCGCCCGTGGCAGCGGGCCGACGTCGGCCGGCCTGGCCGCTGCGGGCAGCACCTCGACCGCTGCGCCGGGCGGCGTCATCCACGACATCGGATACCAGCGCTACACCGGAGCCCGGCTCGGTCGCCGGCACGTCGTCGGCGCGCTCTACGCGCACAGTCTGCGTACCGCCTTCGGCCTCGGCCGCAGCGCCAAGGCCAAGATCTTTCCCTGGTTCATCGTCGGGGTGGTGGTCGTCGCCGCCGCCGGCCTGGTGGCCGTCCGCGCCCAGATCGGCCAGGTGCTGCTCAGCTACGCGCAGTTCGCCGACACGATGAGCTGGCTGGTGATCTTCTTCGTCGCGGTGGTCGCCCCCGAACTGGTCTCCCGCGACCTCGGCAGCGGTGTACTGCCGCTGTACTTCTCCCGGCCGCTGCGGCTCGTCGACTACCCGCTGGCCAAGTTCGCCGCACTGGCCACTGCCGTGTTCATGCTGCTCGGCGCGCCGCAGCTGGTGATGTTCCTCGGCGGCGCGTTCACCACCGACGCCGGCTGGTCGGGGGTGTGGGACGAGGTCACCGACCTCGCGCCGGGCCTGGCGTACGCCGTGCTCTGGGCGGGCGTGTTCAGCGCGATCGGCCTGGTCATCGCCTCGGTGACCGGCAAACGGGCGTTCGCCGCCGGCGGCGTGGTCGCCGTCTTCCTGATGACCACCCCGATCGTCGGCGTGCTGTCGGTGCTGCCGTCGGTCACCGCCAACCAGCTCGCCGGGCTGGCCGCCCCGTCCAGCCTGGTGCAGGGCACCGGGATCTGGCTGTTCCGGGACGCCCTGGTGACCGAGGCCGGCACCGGTCAGGACCTCGGCGGCTTCGGCCCGCTGTACGGGCTGGTCACCCTCGTCCTGATCGCCGGCTGCATCGCCGCCCTGATCGCCCGCTACCGGAAGGCGGCCCGTCGATGACCACCTCAACCTCGACCTCCAGCCCGGCCGCCACGCCCCCGGCCACGCCCGCCGCGACCGGCGCCACCGCCGCTACCGGCCCCGCCGGCCGCCCCGCCGCGATCGAGCTCGCCGGGGTGTCCCGCTGGTACGGCAACGTCGTCGCGGTCAACGATGTCAGCATGGCCCTCGGTGCCGGGGTCACCGGCCTGCTCGGCCCGAACGGTGCCGGCAAGACCACGCTGCTGCACATGATGGCCGGCTTCCTGCCGCCATCGCGGGGCACCGTCACCGTCGACGGCGAACCGACCTGGCGCAACCCGGGCGTCTACCGCAAACTCGGGCTGGTCAGCGAACGGGAGGCGGTGCACGGCTTCCTCACCGCGTACGAGTTCGTGCTGGCCAGCGCCCGGCTGCACAAGCTGGCCGACCCCGCGGCCGCCGCCCGGCGGGCGATCGAGCTGGTCGAGATGACTCCGGCGCAGGACCGGCGGATTGGCACCTACTCCAAGGGGATGCGCCAGCGCACCCGGGTCGCCGCCGCGCTGGTGCACGACCCGACGGTGCTGCTGCTCGACGAGCCGTTCAACGGCATGGACCCGCGCCAGCGGATGCACATGATGACGCTGCTGCACTCACTCGGCGACGCCGGCCGGACCATCCTGTTCAGCTCGCACATCCTGGAGGAGGTCGAGCAGGTTTCCGGCACCGTCCAGGTGATGGTCGCCGGCCGGCTGGCCGCCTCCGGCGACTTCCGCAGCATCCGGCGGCTGATGACCAACCGGCCGCACGTGTTCGCCGTACAGTCCAGCGACGACCGGGCCCTGGCGGTGGCACTGCTGCGCCACGACTCGGTCACCGGCGTCGACCTGCCCAAGGGCGGTGGGATCACCGTACGGGCCGGTGACTACGGCAGCTTCACCCGCGCCCTGCCCCGGATCGCGCTGACCGAAGGGATCCGGGTGCACCGCCTGCTGCCGTCGGACGAATCCCTGGAGAGCGTCTTCTCCTACCTCGTGGAGGCCTGAGAGCCGTGAACTCGACCGTCATGTGGATCACCGCGCGTGGGCTGTTCGGCCGCCGCCGGTTCCTGCTCCTGCTGCCGCTGCCGGTGCTGGTGATCGCCCTCGCCGTCCTGTGCCGGTGGCTCGGTGTCGCGCCGGGTAACTGGGCCCAGCCGGTCCTGATCGCGCTCGGCCTGGCCGTGGTGCTGCCGGTGGTGGCGTTGATCGTCGGCACCGGGGTGCTCGGTTCGGAGATCGACGACGGCACCATCGTGCACGTACTCAGCAAGCCGCTGCCGCGCTGGCAGATCGTGCTGCCGAAGCTCGTCGTCGCGTTCGGTGTCACCACGCTGACCGTCGCGGTGCCGCTGTACGTCGCCGGGGTGCTCGCCGAATCGGTGCGCCTCGGCCTGGCCCTGGCCGCCGCGAGCGCCGCCGGAGCGCTGGCGTACTCGGCGCTGTTCGTGGCGCTGAGCCTGGTCACCCGCCGTCCGGTGCTGCTCGGCCTGGTCTACGTGCTGATCTGGGAAGGGCTGCTGGGCAACATCGTCTCCGGCACCCAGGTGCTCTCCGTCCAGCAGTACGTGGTCACCTTCGCCGACCGGATGGCCGCCACGACACTGTTCGACGGCCAGGTGTCGGTCACCGTATCGGTGATCATGACCGCAGTGATCGCGGTGCTGTTCACCCTGCTCGCCATCGACCGGCTCCGTTCGTTCAGCGTGGCCGGCGAAACCAGCTGAACCCGACCGCACCGAGCGGCTCGCATCGGGGGTGCCCGGGCCGGCCGACCAGTCTCCCCGCTGGTCGGCCGGCCCGGCCGCGTCTGCCGTGCGCCAGCCCACCACGTCTGCGGTGCGCCGGCTCAGGTGTCAGCCGGTGTTGCGCATGCCGGCGGCGATGCCGTTGACCGTGGTCAGCAGGGCCCGCTCCAGCGCGGTGTTGTCGCTCGGCGCCCGCCGGGCACCCGGCGCGGTCGCCACCGTCCGCGTCGCCGCCCCCGAGTCGCGGTACTGCCGCAGCAACGCCACCTGCAGGTGGTGCAGCGGCTCCAGGTAGGTGTCCCGGACCGCGAGGGTGCGCTGCAGCACGTTGTTGTTCTGCAGCAGACTCGACGAGCCGGTGATCGCCAGCACCTCGCGTACCGTGCGTTCGTACTCCTCGGTGATCTTGTCGAAGATCGGCTGCAGCGGACCCGGCACCAGCGTCTCCACGTAACGCCGCGCGATGCTCAGGTCGGTCTTGGTCAGCATCATCTCGACGTTCGACAGGAACGTGCGGAAGAAGTGCCACTGCCCGAACATCTCGCCCAGCACGTCGGACAGACCGGCCTCGCGGGCGGCGGCCAGCCCGGAGCCGACCCCGAACCAGCCGGGCACGATCTGCCGCGACTGGGTCCAGCCGAACACCCACGGGATGGCCCGCAGCCCACCCAGCCCGGCGCCGGTGTTCGGCCGCTTCGCCGGCCGGGAGCCGATGTTGAGCGCGCCCAGCAGTTCGGTCGGGGTCGCCGCCCAGAAGTACGCCGGCAGGTCCGGGTCCTCGACCAGCGAGCGGTAGCAGCGGAACGCCGAGTCGGAGACCACGTCCATCGCCGCGTCCCAGTTCTCCAGCAACTCCAGCGGCTGGCGCGGCTCGGTGTGCAGCAGCGTCGCCTGCAGCACCGCCGCGACCGTCAACTCAAGATTCTCCCGGGCCAGGGCGGGGATCGTGTACTTGTCGGAGATCACCTCGCCCTGCTCGGTCACCTTGATCGAGCCGTCCAGGGTGCCGTACGGCTGGGCCAGGATCGCCTCGTGCGTCGGCCCGCCGCCCCGGCCGACGGTGCCGCCGCGACCGTGGAACAACCGCAGCCGTACGCCGTGCCGGGCCGCCACATCCCGCAGTGCCCGCTGCGCCCGGTGGATCTTCCACTGACTGGTGGTGATGCCGGCCTCCTTGTTGGAGTCGGAGTAGCCCAGCATCACCTCCTGCACCTCGCCGCGCGCGGCCACGATCGCCCGGTACGCCGGCAGCGACAACAGCTCGTCCAGCAGGTCGCCACCGGAGTCCAGCTCGGCCGGGGTCTCCAGCAGCGGCACGAAGCCGACCCGGGCCAGCCCGTTGTGCACGTCGACCAGGCCGGCTTCGCGGGCCAGCACCGCAGCGGCCAGCACGTCGTCGGTGCCCAACGTCATCGAGATGATGTACGACTCGACGACCTCCGGGCCGAACCGCTGCTGCGCCTCGCGGATCGTGCCGAACACGTTGAACGTCTTGCGCGCCGACTCGGTCAACGGAACGTCCATGCTGGACAGCGGTCGCCGGCCGGTCAGCTCGTCGGCCAGCAGCTTTGTCCGCTCGGCCCGCGACAACGAGTTGTAGTCGGTCACTTCGCCGACCCGGGCGTACATCTGGGCCAGCACCGCGTGGTGAGCCTCGGCGTGTTCGCGTACGTCCAGCGTCGCCAGGTGCAGACCGAACGCCGACACCGTGCGGATCGCAGACGCCAGTTTGCCGACCGCGGTCAGCTGACCCGAGTTGCGGGCCAGCGACGCCCGCATCAGCTCCAGATCGGACAGCAGCTCGTCGGAGCCGCGGTAGTCACGGCCCGGCACGTGCGCGGTGCCCCGGTTGAGCCGCAGCCGGGTGTTCGCCAGCTTCGCCTTCACGCACCGGGCCTTCAGCCGGTACGGCTCCTCCGCGTTGGTACGCCGGAACCGGGGCGCCACCTCGGGCAACGCGTCCAGGTCCTTGGCCAGGCTGGCCGACAGGTCCAGCGAGACGCCGCGCAGCCGCCGGGACACCGACACCTCGTTGATCAGCGCGTCCATCGCCTCGTCGGTGGCCTGGATGCCGTGCTCGTGCTGGATCATCAACACGTCCCGGGTCACCGCCGGGGTGACGTACGGGTTACCGTCCCGGTCGCCGCCGATCCAGCTGCCGAAGGTCAACGGCCGTGACGTCGGTGAGGTTTCAACGCCCAATCTGCGCAGCGTGTCGGCGAGGTCGTCGAGTACCTGCGGGGCGGCGTCGGCGTACAGGTCACGCAGGTAGTAGACGGCGTTACGGGCCTCGTCGGTCGGGTCCGGGCGGTCCAGCCGCAACTCGTCGGTCTGCCAGAGCAGATCCAGCAGCTCGGCCAGGCGCCGGCTGCTCGACGAGGCGTGTTCGCTGGCCCCGTACAGCACCGCCTCGGACATCTCCACGTCGAGCTCGTCGGCGACCGCCCGCAGCTTCGACAGGATCGACCGGCGGGCCGCCTCGGTCGGATGCGCGGTGAACACCGGGCGTACCGCGAGCCGGCGGGCGGCGGCGGCGATCTCGTCGGCCGACACTCCGCGAGCGGAGATCAAGGTCGCGGCCTTGTCCAGCCAGCCACCCTCGGTGGCCCGGCGGCGGCGCAGGTCCCGGGCGCGGTGCACCTGCTCGGTGATGTTCGCCAGGTGGAAGTAGGTGGAGAAGGCGCGGGCCAGCTTCGTACCCGTCGTCACGTCCATCGCGGCGAGCCGGGCCGCGGCCGCCTCGGCGTCGCTCCGTACCTGGGTACGGATTTCCTCGACCAGGTCGAGCAGCGGCTGGCCCTCCTGCCGGGCCAGCGTTTGGCCGAGAAGGGTGCCGAGCCGGCGGATGTCGGCCCGCAGCGCCGCGTCCGGCCCGTCATGATCCTGACCGCTGCCAGCAGCATCGGTGCCGGCCTGCGTGCTGCCGGCCTGGGTGGCGCCGGGTTGCTGGGCGTTTGCGGGTTGGGTGGCGGCGAGTTGCTGGGCGTCGGGCATCGGGTTTGCGGACAGCTCAGTCACTGGGCGCTCCTCACGCGAGTACGAAGGACGGCGCTGTCCGACAACTTGGATGTTATCGGCCGTCCCCCCGGCCACGGGGAAACTGGTGAGTCTTGTCTCAACGTTCGGCGTACCGTCCCGAAATGTCCCTATAAAACCCCTCCTGCTGCTTGCGCCTACTGCGCTCTTCGGAGCTTCTGCTTCTCTTGTCCGTTGTCTGGGCGAGGTCGGGTCCACGCTCTGCAAGATCATGTGAGCGCTATGGACGTCTCGGCGACCCTGAGACGTCCATAGCGCTCACATGATCTTGGCGTCAGCTGTGGTCGGCGACCGTCCGGCGATCGCCCGGCGGACACTATGAGCGAGCTGTTCTTTTTGTCGGAGCACCTCGTCGGCCGTGCAGCGCACCACCAACCAGCCGGCCGCCTGCAGCGCGTTGTAGCGAGTCACGTCCCGGCGGAAGGTCATGCGTTCCCGGTGGTGGTCACCCTCGTATTCGATGGCGATCCGCCACTGCGGGTAAGCAAGGTCGACGCGGGCGATGAAGCGGCCTCGCGGTCCGGGGCGCGCTGCCGACGACGCCACCCCCGGCGGCGGAAGGCGCACCTCGTACTGTGGGGTCGGGCGAGGCAGGCCGGCGTCGTGCAGTAGGAGCCGGAGCCGTGACTCCATCGGCGACTCGGCCAGCGGCTCGGCGAGCGCGACGAGTCCGCGCAGTTGAGCAACGAGGCGCGCACCCGCTTTGGTGTCGAGGTAGCGGGTGAGGGCCTCGCGGCTCAGCAGGCGCCGGTGCAACATGGCGTCGAGTGCGGCGAGTGCGTCGGCGCGGGGCAGCAGCCTGCCCAGATCAAACGCGGTGCGCACCTCGGTGGTCATCGGTATGTCGTTGAACAACGTCGTGACGTCGGTCGGAGCGAGCGTGGCGTAGGTGACCGCGATTTGTCGGTTGGGTTTCGGTCGAGTCGATCGGGGCAGGGTGACGTGCACCGGGCTGCGGCGGGGAAGCAGGTCGACACCGCAGAGGTACGCGGCGCTCAGCCCGCTGATCGCCCCGCCGATCGGCAGTTTCACCGCGACCGCCTCGCACCACATCCGGTGGTCGTCGGGGTCGTACGACGCTGCCTCCACGTAGACGTCGGGAAGCAGCCGTTGCCAGGCAGGGCCGCGGAGCATCCGCCAGGTGATCAGGCCAGCAGCCACCGCTCGGCTGCCGGAGAACGGGGCGAACCTCAACTCGCGGGGGATTCTGGCGGCGACCGGCATCGGCAGAGCCTGCCGGCCAGGAACGACTTCCCGCTGCCCCGGCGGCCGGTTACGTCACCGATCCGACTGTTCCCGCACGAAGACACCTTCGCCTTGGCGGCCTTCGATCAGACCTTCGGCCTTGAGGATCAGCAGAGCCGTCCTGACCGAGCCGTACGACACGCCGTAGTGCTCGATGAGCCCTTGCGTCGTCGGCAGCTGGTCACCGGGTCGTAGCTCGCCTGAGCGAATCTGGGCTCGGATGGCGGAAGCCACCCGTTCGTACTTCGGCGTGGTCATGTCGGTTGGTCTCCCTGGCTCGCAGCGCCAAGTAGACCACTGAAGATCGACAGCGTCTATTACGTCGACAGTGTCGACAATGTCGACGCTCTGTCGTAACCTCGGTACTGCTCTCCTTGGCTCGCAACCGGGTGGAGCAGGACTTTGTAGGCGGCCCGGGTGGAGTTGGCGCGCCGTGATCCCGGGCCTTGACCGGGAAGGACCCCCGGCCCATGAGCAATCTACCGAAGCGTGCCCATCCGCCGTGGTGTCTGCGCGGCCTCGACTGTGCCACCACGCCCGACAGCGCCGCCTGGCACTCGTCTCGCCTGCACCGCGTCCCGGCAGCGGAGCACCCCTGCCTGGACGTCGCCGTCGGCCGCTGGCAACTCGACCCGGCCGAACCAGCGCAGGCGGCCCGAAGGCAGCCGACCGGCGCGACCGGTACGGCGGCGGTGCTGGCTGGCGGCGTACTACTGGAATTTCGGCTCGGTGGCGCCGTCGACCAGTGGCCGGTCGACGGCGCGCAGGCGCTCGCCCTGACCCGGCTCATCCCGCGACTGCTGCGCGACGACGTCGCGCCCCGACGCCGCCGCGCAGCCTGACGAGGTACCGGCTGACGGTCGAGGCCGGCGCGTCGCCGGTCGGCGACCGTAGGTTCAGTACGGTCAGTCGACGATGGCGTACGCGTGGACCGGCGCGGTGTCCAGCCCGGCGAACATCGGCGGTACGGCGCTGAACCGGAACCCGTACGCCGGTAGCTCGCCGAGCCCACGTAGGTGCTCGACGATCGGGATCCCGGCGGCCAGCAGGATGCTGTGCGCCGGCCGGGCACCGTTGGCCGAGGGTGCGGTGTCGTCGATGTTGATCGAGTCGATGCCGACCAGGGCAACCCCGGCCGAGGCCAGCAGCTCCGCCCCGTCTGCCGTCAGGTACGGGTGGTCCGGGTCGGCGTACCGCTCGGTGCCGAAGTGTGCCGACCAGCCGGTGTCCAGCAGCACCGCCCGCCCCGCCACCGCGCCGCCGGCGGCCGTACCGTCGCCGGCGGCCGTGTCGCCGACGACGGCAGCCCCGGCCAGGTGCGGGCGCAGCAGCGCGGCGTCCACCGCTCGCATCGAGGGCGGCACCCGGACCACCACGCCGGGGAGATCAGCCAGCTTTTCCAGCGGCAGCCCGGCCAGGTCCGCCCCGTCGGACCAGCGGTGCGACGGGGCGTCCAGGTACGTGCCGGTGTTGCCGATCATCGTGATCTGGTTGATCCGGAACGTGGTGCCGGCCGCGTACCGCTCGGCCGAGGCCTCCCGGCTGAGCCACTCGGTGATCGCCGGGGCGGGTAGTCCCGGATAGGTGACCATGCCGTCCCGGACGACGTGGCTGAGTTCGACGAACCGTTTCTTGGTCGGTGTGCCCATGTCCGGCGAGGTTAGTGGGTGAGGGCGGATCGGTGGGCGGATAGGCTGGTAGGCCTGACCCCCCCGCCCGGACCGGGCGTGGGGTTGTCGTCGCGTGCGCGCCGCCGAAGCGCGCACCACAGCAAGGCGTATCCCACCGCGAAGGTTGTGATCATGACCGCGCTCGCCGGCCTGCTCAGCGCCGCCCTCGCCGATCCCGCCCTGACCCGGGTACGGGATCTGGCCAAGATCGCCACGCCGGAAAAGGACGGGTTGGACGTCACCGCGCCGCCGGCGCTGCGTCCGTTCACCGTCGCGGCGGTGGCCGCCGAGGCGCAGGCGGGCGGGGCGGGGCGACCGGTGCTGGCGGTCACCGCGACCAGCCGGGAGGCCGACGACCTGGCCGCCGCCCTCGGTGACCTGCTGCCGGCCGGCCAGGTGGCGGTCTTCCCGAGCTGGGAGACGTTGCCGCACGAGCGGCTGTCGCCCCGCTCGGACACTGTCGGGCGGCGGCTGGAGGTGCTGCGCAGGCTCGCCCATCCGGATGCCGAGTCGGCGCGCGGGGTGACCGGTGCGCTGCGGGTGGTCGTGGCCCCGGTACGCTCCGTGCTGCAGCCTCAGCTCAAAGGGCTCGGTGACCTGGAACCCGTCCAGCTGGCACCGGGACGGGCGGCCAGCCTGGAGGAGGTCGTCGACCGGCTGGTCTCGATGGCGTACGCACGGGTCGACCTGGTCACCAAGCGCGGTGAGTTCGCGGTTCGCGGCGGCATCCTGGACGTGTTCCCGCCGACGGACGAGCACCCGTCCCGGGTCGAGTTCTGGGGCGACGACGTCGAGGAGATCCGTACCTTCGCCGTCGCCGACCAGCGCACCATCGAAGCCGTCGACCGCCTGTGGGCACCGCCGTGCCGCGAGTTGCTGCTCACCGAACCGGTCCGGCGGCGGGCCACCGAGCTGGCCCAGCAGCACCCCGAGCTCGGCGAGATCCTGGACAAGCTAGCCGAGGGCATCCCGGTCGAAGGCATGGAGTCCCTCGCCCCGGCCCTGCTCGACGGCACCGACAGCATGGAGCTGCTGCTGCACTGCATGCCGGCCGACACGCACGTACTGCTCTGCGACCCGGAGCGGATCCGCACCCGGGCGCACGATCTGGTCCGTACCTCGGCGGAGTTTCTCGAGGCCAGCTGGGCTGCGGCCGCCGTCGGTGGCCAGGCCCCGATCGACCTGGGCGCGGCCGCTTTCCGCGCCCTGGCCGAGGTACGCGCGGTGGCCGCCGCGCTCGACCAGCCGTGGTGGACGCTGTCCCCGTTCGGCCTGGCGGAAGCCGACAGCGCGACCGACCCGGCGTCTGACGTCGCGCCGTGGGAGGACGCGCTGGCCCCGGTGAGCGTCAGCCCGGACGTCGGGGACGCGATGGCCTTGGCCGCCGTCCCAGCGCCGCTCTACCACGGCGAGACCGCGCGGGTCGTCGACGACCTGTTGCGCTGGACCGGTGACGGTTGGTCGGTGGTGCTGGTCTTCGAGGGGCACGGGCCGGCGCAGCGCTCGGTCAGCGTGCTGCGCGACGCCGGGCTCGGCGCGACCCTCACCGAGACCGTGCCAAACGCGCCGAAAGCCGGCGAGCTGATCGTCACCTGCGGCCGGGTCGGCAACGGTTTCCTCGCCGAACGGGCCAGGCTCGCCATCGTCACCGGCGCCGACATCAGCGGCGGCCGGGGCGCGTCCACCAAGGACATGCGGAAGATGCCGAGCCGGCGGCGCAACACCATCGACCCGTTGGAGCTGCGCGCCGGCGACCACGTCGTGCACGAGCAGCACGGCATCGGCCGCTACATCGAACTGGTGCAGCGCAAGGTCAACGGCGCCGACCGGGAGTACCTGGTCATCGAGTACGCGCCGGCCAAACGCGGCCAGCCCGGCGACCGGCTGTTCGTGCCGACCGACCAGTTGGACCAGCTGTCCCGCTACGTCGGCGGGGAGCAGCCGACGCTGCACAAGATGGGCGGCTCGGACTGGCAGAAGGCCAAGACCCGGGCCCGTAAGGCGGTCCGGGAGATCGCCGCCCAGCTGATTCAGCTGTACGCGGCCCGCAAGGCCGCCAAGGGGCACGCGTTCGGCCCGGACACCCCGTGGCAGCGGGAGCTGGAGGACGCCTTCCCGTACACCGAGACTCCGGACCAGCTGGCGGCGATCGACGAGGTCAAGGGCGACATGCAGCAGTCGACCCCGATGGACCGGCTGATCTGCGGCGATGTCGGTTACGGCAAGACCGAGATCGCGGTACGGGCGGCGTTCAAGGCGGTACAGGACGGTAAGCAGGTGGCGGTGCTGGTGCCGACGACGCTGCTCGCCCAGCAGCACTACAACACGTTCGCCGAGCGGATGGCCCAGTTCCCGGTCGAGATTCGGCAGCTGTCCCGGTTCCAGACCCCCAAGGAGACCGAGCAGACGCTGACCATGGCCGCCGAGGGCACCGCCGACATCGTCATCGGCACCCACCGGCTGCTGCAGTCGGCCACCCGCTTCAAGGCACTCGGGCTGATCATCGTCGACGAGGAGCAGCGGTTCGGGGTGGAGCACAAGGAGCACCTGAAGTCGCTGCGCACCTCGGTCGACGTGCTGACCATGTCGGCGACGCCGATCCCGCGCACCCTGGAGATGGCGATCACCGGCATCCGGGAGATGTCGACGATCGCCACCCCGCCGGAGGAGCGCCACCCGGTGCTGACCGCCGTTGGAGCGTACGACGACAAGCAGGTCGCCGCCGCGATCCACCGCGAGCTGCTCCGCGACGGCCAGGTCTTCTACCTGCACAACCGGGTCGAGTCGATCGACAAGGCGGCCCGGCGGCTACGGGAGCTGGTGCCGGAGGCTCGGGTCGCGGTGGCGCACGGTCAGATGGGTGAGGACGCCCTGGAGAAGGTGATGGTCGGCTTCTGGGAGAAGGAGTTCGATGTCCTGGTCTGCACCACGATCGTCGAGTCCGGCATCGACATCCCCAACGCGAACACGCTGATCGTGGAGCGGGCCGACCTGCTCGGCCTGGCCCAACTGCACCAGATCCGGGGCCGGGTCGGTCGGGGTCGGGAGCGGGCGTACGCCTATTTCCTCTACCCGCGCGAGAAGCCGTTGACCGAGCACGCGCACGAGCGGTTGTCCACCATCGCCCAGCACACCGAGTTGGGCGCCGGCATGTACGTGGCGATGAAGGACCTGGAGATCCGGGGCGCCGGCAACCTGCTCGGCGGCGAACAGTCCGGCCACATCGAGGGCGTCGGGTTCGACCTGTATGTGCGGATGGTCGGCGAGGCGGTGCAGAACTTCAAGGGCGAGGCGCCCGACGACGCCGAGGCCGCCGAGGTGAAGGTCGACCTGCCGGTCGACGCGCACCTGCCGCACGACTACATCGGCGTGGAACGGCTTCGCCTGGAGATGTACCGCAAGCTGGCCGGGGCCCGCGACGCCGCCGCGCTGCAGGAGGTCGTCGCCGAGATGACCGACCGGTACGGCGAACCACCGGCGCAGGTCGGCAACCTGGTGGCGGTGGCGCGGTTCCGGCTGCTGGCAAAGGCGTACGGGCTGACAGACGTGTCGATGCAGGGCAAGCATGTCCGGTTCGCCCCGCTGGTGCTGCCCGACTCGAAGCAGCTGCGGCTCAAGCGTTACCACCCGGACTCGGTCTACAAGTCGGCCGCCGACCAGGTCAGCGTGCCCCGGCCGACGACCCGGCGGATCGGCGGCGAGCCGCTGCGCGACCAGGCGCTGCTGGACTGGTGCGCCCAGCTGCTGCGCGACGTGCTCGGTGACCCGCCGACCACGGGTGTCGTACTGTCGACGGACAGTGCCCGGGTCGGTGCACCGGCCGGTAGGGGTGCGTGAGAGAGTGTCGTCCATGCAGCGTGTCCGTCGTCTGGCGTCGATCACCGTCATTGCCCTGGTCGGGGTCGCCGCACTGTCCGCCTGTCGGTCGCAGCCCGGGGTCGCCGCCTACGTCGGCGACGAGCAGTACACCGAGGAGCAGGTGACCAGCCTCATCGACGACATGGCCGACCAGCTCGGCGAGCAGGCCGACCAGCAGGGTGCCCCGCCGCTGCCGACTCGGCAGCAGGTGGTCAGCGCTCTGGTGCTCGCCGACGTCTGCGCCCAGCTCGATGCGCCGAGCGGCGCGCAGCCGGTCTCCCCGGAGCAGTTGGGTCTGCCGCCCGCATCGGAGTACGGGCAGACGGCTTCGCAGGCCTGGACCTGTATCGTCGGTCTGCAGGCCGGCGGCCAGGTGCAGCCGACCCGGGAAGAGCTGTTCGACCTGGTCGAGAAGGGCCGGGCCGCTGGGGTGATCCCGGACGAGGTCACCGACGAGGAGGCCGCCGGCCAGCTCGACGGTGAGCAGTTGCGCTCCTCGCTGGCCGCCCGCGATGCGCTCGCCGACGCGGTCGCCGAGCAGGACGTGACGGTCAACCCGCGGTACCGTCCGCTGGAGTTTCCGGTGCTCAGCTTCCAGGCGCCTCAGGGCAACGTGATCGCGGTCGGCATCCCGCTGGGCGACGGCGACTCGGGCACGGTCTCCGAACGGCAGTGAATCCCCGGATCATCCTGCTGGTCACCTCGCCCCGGCTGCCGGCCGGGCTGCTCACCGCGCAGGCCTGGGACGTCGTACGCCGGTTTCCGGTGTTCGCCGCCGCGGACAGTGAGCTGGCCGCGGCGGTCAGCGTCGCCGGTGGCGCTGTCACTGTGCCGGCACCGAAGTCGGAGTCGGTTGAGGAGACGCTGCTGGCGGCCGCCGCCGAGCACGGTACGGCGGTGTGGCTGGCCGGTCCGGCCGGTGACGAGGACCTGGCCCGCCAGCTGGGTCTGCGGCTGGCCCGCGAGCCCGCACTGGCCGAGCTGGAGCTGATGTACGGCTCCTGGGATCCGCCCGGCGCCCGGCTGCTCGACGCGGTCGAGGTGATCGACCGGCTCGTCTCACCGGGCGGCGATCCGTGGAAGCGGCAGCAGACCCACGACTCGCTGGCGCGGTATCTGCTGGAGGAGAGCTACGAGGCGTACGACGCGATCTCCGCCGGTGACCTGACGGCGCTGCGCGACGAGCTGGGTGACGTGCTGCTGCAGGTGGTGCTGCACGCCAGACTCGCCCAGGAGCTGCCGGACGGTGAACGCTGGGACGTCGACGACGTGGCCGGTGGCCTGGTGGCGAAGATGATTCGCCGCAACCCGCACGTCTTCGCCGGTGTCGCGGTGGCCGACGTCGATGAGATCATCGACAACTGGGAGCGGATCAAGGCCGCCGAGCGGGCCGCGTCGGGTGTCGCTTCCGAGGCGGGCGGCACTGCCTCACCGATGGACGGGATCGTGCTCGCCCAGCCGGCGTTGTCACTGGCCGACAAGGTGCTGCGGCGGGCTGGACGCGCTGGGGTCGACGTACCGCTGCCGCAGCCGGACGCGGCCGACCTGAAGCCGGACGGTGCGGCGGATCCGTCGACGCGGCTCGGCGCGCAGTTGCTTGCGCTGGTCGCGCAGGCCCGAGCCGACGGCCTGGACGCCGAAGGCGCGTTACGCCGGGCAGCCCTCGCGTACGCCGCCGCCGTCCGCGCCGCGGCCGGGTGACGACAGTGACCGGGTGACGGCGGTGTGGCGTGGCGTCACCGGTCGGCACCGTCACCGGTCGTCGGCTCGGATACCTCCGGGCGGAGCCGGATGCCGATCAGTTCCAGGGTGAGGAACGTGACGACGCCGAAGAAGAGCGCGATGTCGGCGACGTTGCCGATGAACCAGTCGAAGTACGCGATGAAGTCGACGACGTGGCCCTGCCCGAACGACGGCTTCCGGAACAGCCGGTCGAGCAGATGGGTGAACGCCCCACCCAGCACCAGGCCGAGCGCCGTTGCCCAGGCCCGGGAGCGGGCCCGCCACGCGAACCAGGCGGTCACGCCGACGCCTATCGCGGCGGCGATGGTGAAGATCCACGTGGTGTTCTCGCCAAAGGAGAACGCGGCACCCGGGTTGTAGATCAGTTGAATGCCGAGGGCGTCGCCGATCAGCGGGGTCCGCTCGCCCCGGGTCAGCGTCGCCTCCGCCCACATCTTCGTCAGCTGGTCGACGACGAGCACCGTGGCGGCGATGACGAAGGCGAGCCATGGGGCGCGGCGGGTCCACCGTTGCCGCCGGGGCGCGCGTGCTGCCGTACCGCCGTCGGTCGGTTCGTGGATGCTCTCGTCGGTGCCGGCCTGCTCGTTCATGATCGGTGATTCTCCCACCGCTGCCCGGAAGTGCACAGCCGCGTCGACAGGCTCTCCGGACCCACGCCCGCACCCGGCCCGGCAGGTCGGAGCACGCCACTGGCTCCGCCTGCACGACTCAAGCCTAGGTGGACGGTGCACCTGGCAGGTCGGCTGATGTTGCGAATGGCCACCAAGAGCGTGGCAAGGGGATACCGTTGGGAGGATGTTCCGGCGGGCTTCCCGACTGCGGAGGGTTCGTGGTGTCGCAGTTGTGGTTGTGGTCCTTCGTGGTGGTCGCGCTCGGTGCCGTGCTGTACTTCGTCCGCTGGATGCGCGAGCCCAAGGGCGTCCCGGTCGCCGTGTACCTGCTCGCGATCGTCATCCTGATCTGGTCTGCCATCTGGCACTCGGTGATGGCGCTCGGCGGCGCCCTGACCACGGTCGGCGACCATGCCGTGCACTGGGGGTACTACGCCGACTGGATCGTCACCGCCCCGTTGCTCGGCTACGCGCTGGTGCTGGTCGGAACGCATGCGTCGGCCGGCAGGAGGACCGACCTGGTGGCCCTCGTGGTAGTGACCAGCGTTCCCATGATCTTCTGCGGACTGGTCGGGGACCTGGCGCTCGAACCGACCACGCGGTACCTCGCCTACGGCGTAGGCGTGCTCGCGCTCGGCGCCAACTATGCCGTGATCTGGGGGCCGCTGCGCAGAGCGGCGGCCCAGCAGCCGGACCACATGCGGACTCACTTCAACCAGTTGGCGGCGCTGCTCAGCGCCCTGTGGCTCGGCTTCACCCTGGTCTGGCTGGTGGGGCCAGCCGGTCTCGGCGTGTTCGATGAGCCCACCACGACGGCGGTGTTCGTGGTCCTGACGGTGCTGATGAAGATCGTGTGGAGCGCGTTCGACCTGGGGCGGCTGCGGTTGTTCGCCAACCGGGATGCGCTGCACGTCGTGCATTGAGTGCCGGCCGCTGGCTGCTGCGCCGTGCCGGGCGGGTCGTCGTCCCGGCGTTCGGCGCGGTGCTGCTGATCCAACTGCCGGTGCTGAGCCACCCGACATCAACGGCCGATTCCACGCTGCCGTTGCTGGTGGGGCTGTTACTCGGCCTACCCCACGGTGCCGTTGACCATCTGGTGCCGGCCTGGCTGAAACCCGCCGCCGACGAATGGCGAGCACGGGCAGGTCTACTCGTCGGGTACGTCTGCCTCGCAGTCCTCGTCTGGTGGATCTGCTACCGCGCCCCCGGTCCGGCGTTCGTCGCCTTCCTCATCCTCGCGATGGTCCATTTCGGCGCCGGTGACGAGGCGTTCCACCGGCAACGGGACGCGCGACGAACACCGACTCGGCCGTACGCCGTGCTCGCCTACGGAGCGCCGCCGGTGCTGCTGCCGCTGACGCTCTGGCCGGACCAGGTTGATCCGCTGCTGGAGAGCATCGGCGCCGGTTCGGCGTACCTCCTGAGCACCGAGGCCCGGGTGACTGCCGTAGCGCTCGCTGGCGCGGCGGTGGTCGCCACCATGGTCGACGACCTGCGGGCTGGCCGGCGCGGTGACGCCGGATACCTCGGGCTGCTGATCGCCGTGTTCGTGCTGGTGCCGCCCGCGTGGGCGTTCGGCACCTACTTCGCGGCGGGTCACTCGGTGCGGCATGTGGCCCGGCTGCTGGTGGCCGACCCCGGCAACGCTGCCACCCTGGCCGCCGGTCGGCTCGGTCCGGCAATGTGGCGGTTCGCTGCCCAGGCGGCGATCCCTACCGGGGCCGTACTGGTTGTCCTGGTGCCGTTCGCCGTCTCGGCCACGCCGGAAGTAGGGCTGTCCACTGGTTTCGCGGTGTTGGCCGGGTTAACCGCGCCGCACGCCCTGCTGGTGTTCTGGCTCGACCGGCGCGGCGTCGACTACCCGGCGGGAGGGGGGTCGGTCCGGCGAATCTCGACCCAACCCGATGGCGAGGCCGGTCGCGACGATCAGTACGCCGACGCTCTGCCCGGCCGACGGCGGTTCCCGGTCGAGCAGAGCGGCCGAGACGAGGGTGGCGACCGGCAGCACACCGATGAACATGCCGGCGCGTTCCACCCGAGCCGGCGCAGCCCGGTGAACCAGGCCAGGAACCCCACCACGGTCAGAATCACCGCCAGGTAGCCGAGCGCCGCCGCCTCGGCCGCCGTCGGTAGCCGCCAGCGGGTCGCCTCCCCGGCGACGAGCGCGGCCAGCGCGAAGATCGGCACCGCCAACCCGCAGCTGTACGCGGAGACCCGTACCGCCCCGAGCCGGTCCAGCAGGGCGGCGGCGAGCAGTGAGAACGCCACCTCGCCGGCGAGCGCCCGGTTTCGCTGTCCGCAGCCCGGCTCGGGCCGCCACCACCGGCGGCTCGGCCCGGACTGGTGCTCGGCTATGCCGCGTATTGACCGGACGAACTGGAGTCGGCGGTCCGGACACTCGCCGGGTTGCTCGACGCACAGCGTCGGTGGGATGGCCTAGGGTCGGTGGCATGGCGTCGTTCGTACCTCTGGCTGAACGCATCATCGACGCGCTGCTCGCCAGCGACCCCGCTCTGGCGTCGTCGGCCGGCGACCACCGCCACGACGACCGGCTGCCGGACCTGTCGGTCGACGGGGTCGCCGCGACCGCGACGATGCTGCTGGATGCCACCAACGCGCTCGCCGAGGTGGACGCGGACATGCTGTCCACCCAGGAGCGGGTGGACCACACCATCCTGTCGGCCATGGTCGACCGGCGGCTGTTCGAGCTGACCGAGGTGCGCTCCCGGGAGTGGAATCCGCTGGTCTACAACCCGGGGGCGCTACTGCACGGGCTGATCGCCCGCCCGTTCGCGTCGGCCGCGCAGCGGCTGACCAGCCTGGCCGGGCGGCTCGGCGCCGTACCGGACGTGCTGGCCACCGCCCGCGAGACGCTGCGCGGCGTGCCGGCTATCCACGCCGAGACCGCCGCCGGCCAGTTCGCCGGTACCGCCGCGCTGGTTCGCGACCAGGTGCCGGGGCTGCTGGCCGAGGAGCCGGGGCTGCGGGACAAGGTCGAGCCGCTGGCGGCCGAGGCGGCGTTCGCGTTGGACGAGTTCGCCGGCTGGCTTCGCGACAGCCTGGACCGCGACGTCGACCGGCGGGATCCGCGGCTGGGCCGGCGGCTGTGGGAGGCCCAGCTGTGGCACACCCTGGACACCGAGCTGACTGCCGCCGACGTACTGGACCGGGCCTGGGCGAACCTGGAGCGGGTGACCGGTGAGATCCGGGTGGCGGCGGCCGAGCTGACCGGTGGGCCGGCCACCGACGAGACGGTACGCACCGCGCTGGCCCGGTTGGCCGCCGAGCATCCGGACGACTCGTCCATCGTGTCGCTGGCGCAGACCGCGATGCGGGAGACAACCGAGTTCGTCGCCGCTCACGATCTGGTGTCGATGGTGGACGACCGGTGCGTCATTCAGGAGATGCCGGAGTTCGCCCGGGGCGTCGCGGTGGCCTACTGCGACCCGCCGGGGGTGCTGGAGCGGGCCGATGTACCGACGTTCTACTGCATCGCACCGACGCCGGCGGGCTGGCCGGCCGGGCGGGTCGAGTCGTTCTACCGTGAGTACAACGACCACATGGTGCGCAACCTGACCGTGCACGAGGCGATGCCGGGGCACTTCCTGCAGTTGGCGCACGCCCGCCGGTTCCTCGGCACCACCCGGGTGCGGGCGGTCGGCCGGTCCGGGCCGTTCGTCGAAGGCTGGGCGGTGTACGCCGAGGAGATGATGGTCGACGCCGGTTTCGGCGGCCTGCCGGTACGGTTGCAGCAGTTGAAGATGCAGCTGCGGATGACCATCAACGCGATCCTGGACCAGTTGACGCACTGCGCGGAGCTGCCGCAGGCCGAGGCGATGGCGTTGATGACCGGCCGCGGCTTCCAGGAGGAGGGCGAGGCGGCCGGCAAGTGGCGGCGGGCGCTGCTGACCTCCACCCAGCTGTCCACGTACTTCGTGGGCTACGCCGAGGTGGCGCAGGTGGCGACGGCGCGGCCGGCCGGCGTACCGGCGCGGCAGTGGCACGACGCGATGCTGGCGCACGGCTCGCCGCCGCCGCGGCACCTGCCGGCGCTACTGCCGGTCTGACCTGCCGGCGCGCTGGTGTTCGATCAGCCAGCGGGAGATCGAGTACGCCGCCGGCAGTTCGGTCGGCAGATCGTCCAGGGCGAACCAGCGGGCCTCGGCGATTTCCCGGCCGTCGACGACCGGTTCGGCGTCCGGCGCGGCGCGGGCGGTGAAACCGGCGAGCACCACGCCGGGTCCGGACATCGCCCACGGCTGGCTGCCGAAGTAGTCCACCTTGTGCACGTCGAGGCCGACCTCCTCGGCGACCTCGCGGTGCACCGCCTCCTCCAGCGTCTCGCCGGCCTCGACGAAGCCGGCGACCAGGGCCCAGACGGCGGTTGGCCCGTAGGTGTGCCGGACCAGCAGCAACTCGTCACCGTCGGGGCCGGGACTGCGGGTGACCGAGGCCAGCACGGCAGGGGAGAGCTGCATCGGTACGTACAGGTCGCAGCCGGGGCAGCGGCGGGCATGCTCGCCGGGCACCTCGACCAGTTCTGTGGCGCAGGCTCCGCAGAACCGGTGGGTACGCCGCCAGGTGATTACCTGCAGGGCACGTCCGGCGAGCGCGGCGAGTGGCTCACCCAGCTCGCCGGCCATCGCCGGCCAGCTCCGCCAACCGCCGAGCTGGTCGTCGACGGCGGGCAGGCCGGCTGCCCACACCCGGGTGCCGTCCAGACTGCCCAGCGGCACCCACTCGGTGCCGGCCGGTAGATCGGCCACCGACGGTAGTCCGCCGTCGGCTCCGACCAGCAGCCGGCGGCCGGCCACCACCAGACACGGATCGGCCGGGTCGGCGCCCTGGCCCACCCGGGCATCGGGTACGAATCGGCTGGGCGGGGCCGGGTCGGCCACGGACGGCCCGCTACGCCGGGCTGGGTCGACGGTCGACGGACCGGGCTCCGTGGGGGAGCGTGAAGGCGGTCTCGTCGGCAGTGTCACTGTACCGGCTTATCGCGAATTCAACGGTCTGTCCATCGACCACCCCGGTGAAGCTGCCCAGCGCGCCTTCGGTGGTGACACACACGTCGAACCGGGACACCGCCGCCCCCTGCACCTGGCTGACCTGCACACAGGTGGCGTGTCTGCCGGCGATCGTGGTGTCGTTCTGGCTCACCACGGCCGCCGGATCCAGCGCGGTGGCGTTGAGTAGCGTGATCACCACCGGTGGGGTCACCAGGCCGCCGGCGTTGGCGTCGGTGAACAGCTCCGGATCCGGTTGGGCGGAAGGGGGCGGCCCGCTGGTCAGGGTGCAGACCGGCGGGGAGTCGTCGGTGTCACACTCGGTGGTGGTCTCGTCGGTGACGATCAGCTTGCCGCCCGGGTAGACGTACGCGGTACGTTGCGGGGTCTGCGCCTGCACGATGCTGGCACTGGCCCCGCCGACCAGCTGGTACTCGGCCGAGTAGGTCAACGCCCTGGCTCCGTCGAGTCGGGCGGCCAGCTCGTTGACCAGGTCGGCCGGCTGGATGGTCTGGCCGGCGTCGGCGATGGTCTGACAGCCGGCGACCAGCAGCAGCGTGCCGGCGGCGGTGGCCGCTGCGGCGCGGCGGAACCGGTTCTCCGTTGCACGCATGGTGACAGGGTGACCGATCCTGTCCACCCGCCGCAAACCGATTATCATCAATGTCAGTAAATGGGATCGATGCCGGATCCGGGTGGTTCCCGACGTGTACATCCCGCGTTTCGGAAGCCAGCGCCCGCAGCGTCACCGTCGCCCGATACGCTGCCACCGGAACGGTCGGCCGCACCGTCGCGGCCTTGCGGGACTTGATCACGAGGAGCGACACAGTGGCTACCATCGAGGGAATCGTCGCCAGGGAGATTCTCGATTCGCGCGGCAATCCGACCGTCGAGGTCGAAATCGGGCTCGACGACGGCACCATCGCCCGCGCCGCAGTGCCGTCCGGCGCGTCCACCGGAGCCTTCGAGGCGATCGAGCTGCGTGACGGCGACGAGAACCGCTACTCCGGCAAGGGCGTCGAGCAGGCGGTGGCCAACATCGAGGAGCGCATCGTCGACCAGTTGGTCGGTTTCGAGGCGAGCGAGCAGCGGCTGATCGACCAGAAGATGCTGGATCTGGACGGCACCGCGGACAAGTCCGGGCTGGGCGCGAACGCCATTCTCGGCGTTTCCCTGGCGGTCGCGAAGGCCGCCGCGAACAGCGCCGAGCTGAGCCTGTTCCGGTACCTCGGCGGGCCGAACGCCCACCTGTTGCCGGTGCCGATGATGAACATCCTCAACGGTGGCGCGCACGCCGACTCCAACGTCGATGTGCAGGAGTTCATGATCGCCCCGATCGGCGCGCCGACCTTCCGGGAAGCGCTGCGCTGCGGTGCCGAGGTTTACCACAAGCTCAAGTCGGTGCTGAAGAAGAAGGGCCTGGCCACCGGCCTCGGTGACGAAGGTGGCTTCGCTCCGGACCTGCCCACCAACGCCGCCGCGCTGGATCTGATCGCCGAGGCGGTCGGTGCCGCCGGCTACCAGCTCGGCACCGACATAGTGCTGGCGCTCGACGTCGCCGCCACCGAGTTCCACCGCGACGGCGCGTACGTCTTCGAAGGCGCCGGCAAGACCTCCGACGAGATGGTCGCCTACTACACCAAGCTGGTCGGCGAGTACCCGATCGTGTCGATCGAGGACCCGCTGGGCGAGGACGACTGGGCCGGCTGGTCGGCGATGACCGCCGCGCTCGGCGACCGGATCCAGATCGTCGGCGACGATCTGTTCGTCACCAACCCGGAGCGGATCGCCCGGGGCATCGCCGAGCAGGCGGCGAACGCCGTACTGGTCAAGGTCAACCAGATCGGCTCGCTGACCGAGACGTTCGACGCGGTCGAGCTGGCCCACCGCAGCGGATTCCGCTGCATGATGAGCCACCGGTCCGGCGAGACCGAGGACACCACGATCGCCGACCTCGCGGTGGCCACCGGCTGCGGCCAGATCAAGACCGGCGCCCCGGCCCGCTCCGAGCGGGTGGCCAAGTACAACCAGCTGCTGCGGATCGAGGAGGAGCTGGCCGACGCGGCGCGCTACGCCGGGGCCGGCGCGTTCCCGAGGTACCGTTCCGCCTAGCGTCCCGCCGGTTCGACCGGCCCGGTCCTGGTGACCGGGCCCGGTCCGACCGGTTCCGGCGCGCCGGCGGTTCGACCAGCCGCCGGCGCACCGGAACCGGTCCCGTACAGCCAACCGCCCGGGGAGGGGTGTGACGACGGTGCCGCAACGGCGCACACCGAGTGGTCAGGGCCCGGCCCGCCGGCCGGGACAGCCCGGCCGGTCCGGCTCGCGCGGGCCACTGCGACTCGCCGGCCGGGACACCGGTTCCGACAGCGGGTCCCGGGCCGACCAGCGTAACCGGGCGACCCGGTCGGCCGGTGCCGACCGGTCCGCCGCACCCCGATCCGGCGTGCCCCGGTCCGCTGCGGGCCGCACCGGTGACCCGGGTCGCCCGGCCAGCCGCCCGGCCGCTGGTCGCCGGGTGTCCGGCGGCCCGGTCAAGCGGACCACCGCGCCGCAGCCCAACCGGTTCACCGGCCGGGCCACTGTGCTGCTGGTGGTGCTGGTCGCCCTGGCGCTGGCGTACACCTATCCGGTGCGGGTCTACCTGGCCCAGCAGTCCGACATCGCCCGCATCGAGCAGGCCCAGCAGGCTCAGCGCGAGCGGATCGCCGAGCTCAACGCGCAGGCCGAGCGCTGGCAGGACCCGGACTTCATCCGGATCGAAGCGAAGCGCCGGTTCTACATGGTCTATCCGGGCGAGGTCCCGCTGCTGGTGCTGCACGATCCGGACGGTGCCGCCCGCGACTCGGGCGAGCCGGTCGAGCCGGCCGGCGGGCGCGACGGCCCGGCCGGCCCGTGGTACGACACGCTCTGGTCGAGCGTGCAGGCCGCCGACGCGGAGGGCATCTCCCGGTGAGCGAAGCAGCGAATGGAGGCGACGGCACCGTGCCCGACCGGGCCACCCGCGAAGCAGCCGACGAACACGATCTCGCGGCGGTCGCCGCGCAGCTCGGCCGGCCGCCCCGCGGCACCAGGGCGGTCGCCCACCGTTGCCCGTGCCAGCTGCCCGACGTGGTCGAGACGGTGCCCCGGCTCGCCGACGGCACGCCGTTCCCGACCCTGTTCTACCTCACCTGCCCCCGGGCGACCGCGGCCTGCAGCCGGCTCGAATCGGCCGGACTGATGCGCGAGTACGCCGCCGAACTGGCCGAGGATCCGCAGTTCGCCGCCGACTACCGGGCGGCGCACGAGGACTACCTGACCCGGCGGGAGGCGATCGGCCACGTCCCGGAGATCGCCGGAGTGTCGGCCGGCGGCATGCCGGGCCGGGTCAAGTGCCTGCACGTCCACCTGGGTCACGCGCTCGCAGTCGGCCCCGGCGTCAACCCGATCGGCGACCGGGTGCGGGAGCTGATCGGCCCCTGGTGGGCCGGCGGCCCCTGCGTACCGCCGCCGGAGTCGGACTAGGTGACCGGCGTGACGGATCCCGGATTCGATGCCGGGCTGGTCGTCCGCCGGGCCCGGACCCGCGACGTACGGGGTATCCGCCGGCTGATCGACCTGTACAGCCCGGACCGTCGACTGCTCAGCAAAGCCACGGTCACGCTGTTCGAGGACGTGCAGGAGTTCTGGGTCGCCGAACGGCCAGCGGACGGGGCGATCGTCGGCTGCGGCGCGCTGCACGTGATGTGGGAGGACCTGGCGGAGATCCGTACCGTCGCGGTCGACCCGCAGTGCCGGGGCCGGCGGATCGGGCACCGGATCGTGACGGAGCTGCTCGCCGTCGCCCGTCAGCTGGGGGTGGCGCGGGTGTTCGTGCTCACCTTCGAGACCAGGTTCTTCGCCAGCTTCGGCTTCGTCGAGATCGACGGGGCTCCGGTGCCGGCCCAGGTCTACGAGCAACTGCTGCGTTCGTACGACGAAGGCGTCGCCGAGTTCCTCGGGTTGGAGCGGGTCAAACCGAATACGCTCGGCAACTCCCGGATGCTGCTGCACCTGCGGTGACGTGCGACGTACCCGGGCCCGACGGTGTCGGCCGCCGGCCCGGCAGCGGCTGCGCACCCGGTACGGTGTCCGGTGTGGCGACACGGGTGGCGGGCATCGACTGTGGCACCAACGCGGTCCGGTTGCTGATCGCGGACCTGCCGGACCTGCGGCAGCCAGCAGAATCCGGGACCGGCTCGGCCCCGGAAGCCGGCTCGCCGGCTGGGTCGGTCGCCGCGCCGCTGACCGACGTGGTCCGCCGGATGGAGATTGTCCGGCTCGGGGAAGGCGTCGACCGGACCCGCCGGCTCGCCCCGGCGGCCATCGAACGGACCCGGCAGGCTCTCACCGGGTACGCCGCCGAGCTGGCCGAGCACGGTGTCGAGCGGGTTCGGATGTGCGCCACCTCGGCCAGCCGCGACGCCGACAACGCCGACGAGTTCGTGGCAATGGTGCAGGCCACCCTCGGAGTGACCCCGGAGGTGGTGACCGGCGACGAGGAGGCCCGGCTCACCTTTGCCGGGGCGGTCGGTGGGCTGGCGGCCACCGCGCCGGCACCGTATCTGGTGGTGGACATCGGCGGCGGGTCCAGCGAGTTCGTCGTCGGCGCTGACACGGTGCACCGGGCGGTGTCGGTGGACGTCGGCTGCGTACGGATGACCGAGCGGCACCTGCGCGCCGATCCGCCGACCGCCGCCCAGATCGCCGCCGCCGAACGCGACATCGCGGCGGCGGTTGACCAGGCGTTGTCGGTGGTGCTGGGGCCGGACCGGTCCGGCCCGCCGCCGACGCTGGTCGGGCTCGCCGGGTCGGTGACCACGGTGGCCGGGATCGCGCTGCGGCTGGACAGCTACCGGGCGGACAGGCTGCACCACGCCCGGATCAGCTACGACCAGGTGGCCGAGGTGACCGCCGACCTGCTGGCCATGCCGGTCGGGCAGCGGCTGCGGATCCCGGTGATGCACCCGGGCCGGGCCGACGTGATCGCCGCCGGTGCCCTGGTGCTGCGGATCGTGATGGAACGCGCCGACGTGTCGTCGGTGGTGGCCAGTGAGCACGACATCCTGGACGGGATCTGTCTGAGTTTGCGGTGACCAGCAGACGTACCGTAGCTCACCAAGAGGCGTACGCCACCCTCCGCGCGCCTTCCCCGGCCCCACGGCTCGTGTCAGGCTACCCGGACACGTGCCCCACTGCGCGCCAGCCAACGATGACTGACCGACAGGAGGACCCCCATGGGCGAGATGGTGAGCTACCGCAGCAACGGCGGGACCAGCGAGGGATACCTGGCCCTGCCGCCGGCATCCGGGGGTGGCGGCGCGGCGGGCGCCGCACCTGCGGTCATTGTGATCCAGGAATGGTGGGGGCTGGTGCCGCACATCACCACGGTCGCCGACCGGCTCGCCGAGGCGGGGTTCGTGGCCCTCGCCCCTGACCTCTACCACGGCGTACAGGCGACCGAGCCGGATGACGCCCGCCGGCTGCTGATGGGCCTGGCGATGGACCAGGCGGCCAAGGACATCGCGGGCGCCGCCGAGTACCTCGCCGGCCGGGCCGAGTCGGCGGGCGACACCGTAGGTACAGTCGGCTTCTGCGCCGGCGGCAGCCTGGCGCTCTGGTCGGCCACGCTGGCCGGGCGGATCGTCGCCACCGCCGGGTTCTACCCGGCGTTGCCGTGGGAGCGGATGCGTCCCGACTGGGCGGGCTACGCCGGCAAGTCGGCGATGATCCACTGCTCGGAGCAGGACGGCACCTCCGCCGCCGACGGGATCCAGCAGGCCAAGGGCTACATCGAGGCGGCCGGCGGCGGCTGCGTGGTCTACGACTACCCTGGCACTCGGCACGCGTTCTTCAACGACGACCGGCCGGAGTCGTACGACGACGACGCGTCGACGCGTGCCTGGGCGCGGACCCTGGAGATGTTCCGGACCCGACTCGGCTGACGCCGCGGCCGGCCGGTCGCGGTCTCGCGGTACGTCGTCCGCTGGCGACCGACGTCGGAAGGAGCCGTGGTGACCGGTACCGCAGCCGACGTGACCAGCGCAGCCGAGGTGATCAGCGCCAGCGCGGCCGACGTGACCAGCGCGGCGGCGCGGGTGCCGGACCTGCCGACGCTGGACCACGCGATTGCCGGCTGCCGGGCCTGCCCGAACCTGGTCGCCTGGCGGGAAGAGGTCGCCGCGACGAAGCGCGCGGCGTTTCGGGACCAGACCTACTGGGGCCGTCCGGTACCCGGCTTCGGGCCGCCGGACGCCCGGATCGCGATCCTCGGGCTGGCACCGGCGGCGCACGGCGGCAACCGCACCGGCCGGGTCTTCACCGGCGACCGCTCCGGCGACGTGCTGTTCGCCGCACTGCACCGCGCCGGGCTGGCCAACCAGCCGACCAGCGTCGCCGTCGATGACGGTCTGCGGCTGTCGGACACCCGGGTGGTGGCCGCTGTCCGCTGCGCCCCGCCGGCGAACCGCCCCACCCCGGCCGAACGGGACACCTGCGCGCCCTGGCTGCACCGGGAGATCGCCCTGCTGAAACCGACGCTGCGGGTGGTGGTCGCGCTCGGCGCGTTCGCCTGGGCGGCCTGGTGGCCGGCGATGACCGGGGTGTACGGGCGACGACCGCCCACACCCCGGCCGGCGTTCGGCCATGGGGCACACTGGTCGGGCGGCGGGGCGGTGCCCGACGTGCTGGGCTGCTACCACGTCAGCCAGCAGAACACGTTCACCGGACGGCTCACGCCCGCCATGCTCGACGAGGTGTTCACCGAGGTGAATCGCCTGGCGGGGCGGAATTGACCGGGCCGAGACGACCACTGGAGGACCCGAGGGGGCACCCGCCGGCAATGGATTCCGCGGCTATCCGCAGGCTGTGGCCACTCGCCGCCGTCGCCGTACTGCTCGCGCTGACCGCGGTCGCGGCGGCGAACTCCACCCTGCCGGTCGGTCGCACCGACGCCGCCGTGGAACGGGACCTACCCGCGCTGCCGGACTACCAGCAGCCGCAGACGGCACCGACGTACCAGCCGCCGCCGGACGACTTCGCCGCCGCCGACCAGCAGCAGCTTCCATCCTGGATCCCGCTGCTCGCCGGGGCGCTGTGCGGCCTCGCCGTGCTGGTCGTCGCCGGTCTGCTGCTGTGGACCCTGCTGCGCGACGTGGTGCGCCGCCGACCCCGGTCGACCCCGGTCGGTATCCGGCGGCGGAGCACGTCACCGCCCGGCCCGGCCAGCACGGCCGAAGTGGTCGCCGCCGTCGACGCCGGTCTGGTCGAGCTCTCCGCTGCCGACGCCGACCCGCGCCGGGCGGTGATCGCCTGCTGGGTACGCCTGGAGCAGGCCGCCGCCGCGGCCGGCACGCCGCGCCAGATTGGTGACACCCCGACCGATCTGGTCACCCGGCTGCTCGCCGGGCACGAGATCAGCGCCGAGGTGCTGTCGGCGTTCGCGGGCGTCTACCGGGAGGCCCGCTACGCCCGGCACGACGTCGACGAACGGACCCGGGAGCAGGCGCGGTGGGCGCTGCGCCGGCTGCGTACCGAGCTGACCGCCGCGGTCGGCCCCGGCGAAGGCGGGCCGGCTGGTGAGTGACCCGCAGACCAGCATCGACGACCTGCTCTACCACGACGAGGAGGCACCGCCCCGCGAGCGTCGCGCACCCGGCCGGGTCCGGTCCTGGCTGACCGCACTGCTGCTGGCCGCCGCCGGCACTGCGGCCGTGCTGCTCGGGCTGCGGCTGTTCGGCCTGACGGTGCCGGTCGAGGCGGTCTTCGCCGGCTGCCTCGCGTTGGTGGTGCTGCGCCGCACCGTACGGTCGGTCGCCGCCCCGCCCCCGGTCAAGCTGCGCCGGGTCGGCTCCGACCCGGAGGACGGCAACTACGTTTTCGGCAGCGAGGACGGCCTGCGGGAGGCGGTCGGCCGGTGGGAACGCCGGCTGCGGGCCGGTCAGGGCGACGCGGGCCGGTTCGCCGAGGTGACCCTGCCGGTGCTCGGTGAGCTGGTCGACGAGCGGCTACGGCACCGGTACGGGCTGACCCGGGCCACCGACCCACAACGGGCCCGGGAGATCTGCGGGGACGAACTGTGGAACTTCCTGAACACCCCGGCCCGGCGTAAGCCGTCGGCAAAGGACTGCGCGGTGTTCGTCAGCCAATTGGAGAAAATATGAACGACGTGGTGGCAGCCCCGACCACCGAGGTCAGCCGGCTCGCGCACGCCGTACTGGACTCGGTCGGCACCGTGCTGGTCGGCAAGCGGGACGCGCTGGAGCTGGTCCTCGCCGGCATCCTCGCCGGTGGGCACGTGCTGCTGGAGGACCTCCCCGGGCTGGGTAAGACGTTGACCGCCCGGTCGTTCGCCCAGGCGTTGGGGCTGGACTTCCGTCGGCTGCAGTTCACCCCCGACCTGCTGCCGGCCGACGTCACCGGTTCGTTCCTCTACGACCAGCGCAGCGCTGACTTCACCTTCCGGGCCGGTCCTCTGTTCACCAATCTGCTGCTCGCCGACGAGATCAACCGGACACCGCCGAAGACCCAGTCGGCGCTGCTGGAGGCGATGCAGGAGAAGCAGGTGTCGGTCGAGGGGGTCACCTACCGGCTGGAGGCGCCGTTCCACGTGCTGGCCACCGCCAACCCGATCGAGTACGAGGGGACCTACCCGCTTCCCGAGGCGCAGCTGGACCGGTTCCTGCTGCGGGTGTCGTTCGGCTACCCCAGCCACGAGGAGGAGTGGGAGGTACTGCGTCGGCGCATCTCCCGCCGCCAGGAGGAGACCGAGCTGGCCGCCGTGGTCGACGCCGCCGGGCTGCGCGCCATGCAGGCGGCGCTGGAGAACGTGGTGGTCGAGGACTCCATCGGCCGGTACATCGTGGCCCTCACCGCGGCCACCCGGGAACACCCGTCGGTCCTGGTCGGAGCGTCGCCCCGGGGTTCGCTGGCGCTGCTGCTGCTGGCCCGGGCCAAGGCGGTGCTGGCCGGCCGGGACTTCGTCGTGCCGGAGGACGTCAAGGAGGTGGCCGCCCCCGTACTGGCACACCGGATCACCCTGCGGCCGGAGATGTGGCTGCGTCGGGTGGATCCGTCGTTCGTGGTCGGCGAGGTACTGGCGCAGACCCCGGCCCCGGCCAGCGGCGCTCTGCCCAGTTACGGCGGCGGGTACGGTCCACCGGGCAACGCGGCGGCCGGCCGCCGCGCGGCGCCGTGACCGGCGGCGGCGTGTCATGACCGCCACGCAATGGCAGCCGACCCGGGCGCTGGGCCGGGCGGTGTTGATCACCGGGCTGCTGCTGATCACCGGAGTGATCCTCGGCCGGGTCGACCTGGTCGCGCTGGCCACCCCGTTCGCGCTGGGCACCGCGTACGCGCTGCGCCGCCGACCGGCCGCCGCGCCGGTGCTGGACCTCGGGGCGGTTGACGCCAACCTCGTCGAGGGCGGCCAGATCGGTGCACGGGCCGCCGCGGCCAACCCGGCCGACGCCGACTACGACCTGGTGGTGGTACGCGCGTTGGTGTCGCCGTGGCTGCGCATCGACGAGGTCGGGGTGCTGGCGCCGATCTCGATCGACCCGTCACCCGGCGGCGGCCAGCTGCTGGTACTCGAACGGTTGGCGGCGGCGGCCCGACCCCGCCCCAGTGGTGGGGTGCCGGACCGTCCGTTCGGTCTGGCGGTGCCGACCGGCTCGGCGGCCGGCTTCGAGCTGACCGGGGTGGCGCTGCGCTGGGGCCGCCAGCCGGTCGGGCCGGTCGCCGCGCGGGCGATCGCCTGCGACGGGCTGCTGTCCTGCCGGCCGGTGGTCGCCGAACCGGTCCGGGTGCCGGTCTACCCGGTGATCGACCCGTTCAACGCCGACGAGGCGATGCCCCGCGCCGCCGGGCTGGTCGGTGGGCACCGGTCCCGCCGGCCGGGGGAAGGCGGCGAACTGGCCGGGGTGCGCATCTTCGGCCCCGGCGACCGGCTGCGCCGGATCGACTGGCGGGTGTCGCTGCGGGCCCGGCAGCTGCACGTCGCCGCGACCCTGTCCGACCGCGACGCCGAGGTGGTGCTGCTGCTCGACGTCCTCACCGAGGTCGGCCGCTCCGGTGGGGTGTCCGGCGGTGCGTCGGTGCTGGACACCACGGTCCGGGCGGCGGCCGCGATCGCCGAACACTACCTGCACCGCGGTGACCGGGTGTCGATGCTGGAGTACGGGCCGACGGCCCGCCGGCTGCGTCCGGCCACCGGCCGTCGGCAGTACCTGACGGTCCTGGAGTGGCTGCTCGAGGTCGAGGTGCGGCCCACCCCGTACGAACCGTACGACCAGGTCTTCGGCCCGCAGCTGCTCTCCTCGGACGCGCTGGTCGTGGTGCTGACCCCCCTGGTGGACCCGCGGTCGGCGGAGATGCTGGCCCGGATGGCCCGGTCGGGGCGGATCGTCGTCGCCGTCGACACCCTGCCCACCACGGTGGCGCCGCCGCCCCGGCAGGGTCAGTGGACCGAGGTGGCGTACCGGCTGTGGCGGCTGGACCGGGAGAACACCGTCGGGCAGCTGCGCGAACACGGCGTACCGGTGGTGACCTGGGCCGGGGCCGGCAGTCTCGACCAGGTGCTGCGGGACGTGGCCCGGCTGGCGTCGGCGCCCAAGGCGGTGCTGCGATGATCACCGCGATCCGGGACCGGGTGGTGGCGGTGCGCACCGGTTTCACCCGGGTCACCCTCGCGCCGGTGCTGCTACGGGGCCTGGTAGCGGTCACCGCGCTGCTCGCCTTCGGGCTCGCGTACCCGGCCGAGGTCTTCCTCGGCCGGGCCGGCCCGGTGCTGCTCGCCGTCGCGCTGCTGCCGGCGTTGGCGCCGCGCGGGCACGCGCCGACGGTGACGATCCTGGTCGGGGTCGGCGGCTGGGTGCTCGCCACCACCGGGTACGGGATCCCGGTGCAGCTGTGGCGGCTGCTGGCGGTCGGCGCGCTGCTGTATCTGACCCACAGTCTCGCCGCGCTGGCCGCCGCCGTGCCGTATGACGTGGTGCTGGCCCCCGAGGTCGCGGTGCGCTGGTCGACCCGGGTGGCGGCGGTGCTGCTCGCCTCGGCGGTGCTGGTGGTGCTGCTGATCACCGCCGCCGGCCGGACCGCCGGTCAGCCGTTCCTGCTCGCGGTGCTGGCCGGGCTGGTGGTGGCGGTCGGCGCCGTCGCCCTGCTCGCCACCCTGGGCCGACGCCGCTGACCTGCCGGCGTGCGGCGGCTCACACGGGCGTGCTCGGTCACATATCTGGCCTTCGAGGCGGCGTCAAGAGGCAACCGGGAGGAAGATGGGGTACGTGAACAGGCAACGGATCCTTGTCGTCGGTGCCGGGCATGTCGGTCTCTACGCTGCCCTGCGCCTGTCCCGCAAGATGCGCCGGGGCGAGGTCGAGGTGATCGTGGTCGACCCGCAGCCGCACATGACCTACCAGCCGTTCCTGCCGGAGGCGGCGGCCGGCAACATCTCACCCCGGCACTCCGTCGTGCCGTTGCGCCGGGAACTGCGCCGCTGCCATGTGATCGCCGGAGCGGTGACCAGGATCGAACACGCCCGCAAGGTCGCCGAGGTGCAACCCATCGTCGGGCCGCCCCGGGAGATCGGCTACGACCATGTGATCGTCGCCCCCGGTTCGGTGTCCCGCACCCTGCCGATTCCCGGCCTGCGGGAGCACGGCATCGGGTTCAAGACCATCGGTGAGGCGATCTACCTGCGTAACCACGTCCTGGAGCGGCTCGACGTGGCGGCGGCGACCGCCGACGAACAGGTTCGCCGGACCGCGTTGACGTTCGTCTTCGTCGGCGGCGGCTACGCCGGCATCGAGGCGCTGGCCGAGATGGAGGACATGGCCCGGGACGCGCTGCGCTACTACCCCGAGCTGAAGCCGACGGACATGCGCTGGGTGCTGGTCGAGGCGACCCAGCGGGTGCTGCCCGAGGTCGACCGGGACATGGGCGCCTACACGGTGCAGCAGCTGGTCAAGCGGGGGATGGACATCCGGTTGGACACCCGGCTGGAGTCCTGCGTCGACGGGCTGGTGCGGCTCTCCGACGGCGACAGCTTCCCGGCCGACACGATCGTCTGGACGGCCGGGGTGAAGCCGTCGCCGATGCTCGACGCCACCGATCTGCCCCGCGACGAGCGGCGGCGGATCAGTTGCCGGCCGACGCTGCAGGTCGTCGACGGCGACCGGACGGTCGACGGAGCGTGGAGCGCCGGTGACTGTGCCGCGGTGCCGGACCTGACCGGCCCGCCCGGGGCGTACTGCTCGCCGAGCGCCCAGCACGCGGTGCGCCAGGCCCGGACGATGGCCGACAACATCCTGGCGGTGGTCCGCGGTCAGCAGCCGGTCGAGTACCGGCACAAGCACGCCGGCAGCGTGGCCAGCCTCGGCCTGCACAAGGGCGTCGCCCAGGTGTACGGGATCAAGATGACCGGGCTGCCGGCCTGGTTCATGCACCGTACGTACCACATGAGCCGGATCCCGTCGCTGAACCGTAAGGTGCGGGTGATCGTCGACTGGACACTCGCGCTGGTGCTCAAGCGTGAGGTGGTGGCGCTCGGGCAACTGCACGACCCGCGTGAGGAGTTCCTCGGGGCGACCCCGCAACTCGACCAGCCGGGTGCCGCGCCAGCCCGGGTCAGCTGACCGGCCAGGTCCAGGCGTCGGCTACCCGTTGGCCCGGCCCGAGCAGGTCCTCGGTGGTCTGCCGCAGCTCGGCGGCGTGCGTGGTGCCGTCCATCAGCACCACGCAGTCGGCGCCCCAGCGGGTCAGGTCACGACGGGCCCGGGCGCGTTCCTCGTCGGTGATTTCCGGCACCTCGCCGGTCCGGGCCACCTCGGCGAGGATCTTCGACGTCGGCAGTTTGAACGTGCCCATTGAGGCGTCGCCACCCGGGGCGTACGGGCCGATGAAGAACCCTTCCGGCATGCCGAAGGCGACCGTGGTCGCGGTGGCCCAGGCCATCGGCCACGGCTGCGGCGGGGTGGCGGGCGGCACCGGCACCAGCACGCCGCCGGACGGTACGCAGGTGCGCCAGTGGCCGCCGACGATGAACTCCGGCAGCGGGTCGCGGTCCATCGCCGGCAGCGGGGCCGGCGCGACCGGGAGCAGCGCCACCGCGACGACGGCCGGGCCAGCCAGCCGGGCCGGTCGCCAGGCGAGCCGCAACGCCCGGTCGACGGCGAGGGTCAGGATGACGGCGATCAACGGGATCACCGCGAGAGCGAACCGCATCGGCAGCGCGCCGTCCACCACCGGCATCCCGTCCAGCAGGGCGTACGGCCCCGGGACGTCAGTCCTGGTTCCCTCCACGACGATCCGCGGGCCGAGCGAGAGCCCCGCCATCAGCAGCGTCCCGGCGGCGCAGGCGATGACCACCGGTCGCCGGATCAACCAGGCGGTGGCGGCGACCGTGACCAGCACCAGCGGCCAGCCGAGGAAGGTGTTGTACTCGGCCGGTCCGGTGGTCAGCTCGGCGGCGGCCGCCGAACCGGCCACCGACAGCTCGGACACCGCCGGCCAGCTGGCCAGGTCGGCCGAGAAGTACGCCGGGTCGAAGACGCCGTCGGAGACGCCCTGCGGTCCGGCGAACTGGAACCACAGCGGATAGCCGAGCAGCACCACGCCGACGGCCACGGCGACCAGCATCCCGGCGACGAAGTTCGGCAGGATCCGCCACACGTACCGGGGTCTGGTCGCGGCGAACGCCGCCGCCATGATGATCAGCGTGACGGCGGTGAGGAAGAGTACTTCCTCGCCGACGAACACCTGGACCGCGACGACCACTCCGAGCCAACCGCCGGAGGCGACGACCCGGCGGCGGTCGGGTCGGCCGGCCGGCCCGAGGATCCGCCCGTCGGGTGTCGAGCCGGTCGGATCGGCGGCCCGCATGATCCGGATCAGCAGCCACACCATGACCGGGATCAGCCACAGCGCGGTCATGTGCAGGTGGCTGTTGCTCTGCGAGACCATACCGGGGGCGAACCCGCAGAACGCTCCGCCGGTCGCCGCGGCCAGCCGGTGCGCGCCGAGGGGCCGGGCGAACAAAAAGTAGAACGCGATCGCGCTGGCGGCCAGGTTGCCGGCGACCAGCAGCGCGAAGCTCACCGGGGCACCGAAGAGCACCGTGACCGGGGCCATCAGGAAGCCGAGCGCGATGACCGTCGTGTTGGCCATCAGGTTCACCCCGTCGGGGGCGTTCAGCCGGTCGCTGAGCAGGCCGAAGTCGCCGAACAGCAGCCGCGCGTCGCTGGCCAGGAACCACTCGTACAGGGTCTGGTCCTCCGGGTTGAACGCCAGCAGGTGGGCACCGGGTGCGGGCCAGAGCCGGTGGGTCAGCAGGCCGGCGAACAGGACGAAGAGCAGGCAGATCATGGCGTCCACCCGGTGTCCACGGGCCGCTGCGGCGATTCGGGACCACCGGGAGTCGGCCGCCGAGGGTCCGCCGGGCCGGGGCGGGACGGGGCCGGTGTCCTGCGCTGCGGTTGCTGAGCGGCTCACGGTTCGCACCCTAGTGCCGTCGACCGGCCGGGCTGCGTCCGGCTGGGCGCGACCCGCTACCGTGACATCTGCCGTCGCGTACCAGCGCGCGGCGTGTCGGCGATCGGGTCCGACCGGGCGCACCCCGGCCGACCCGCCGGCCCGGGTGGTGGAATGGCAGACACGGCTGCCTTAAAAGCGGCTGCTGAAAAGCGTGCGGGTTCGATTCCCGCCCCGGGTACTCGGCGTCACCTGGTGCCGTCCGAGCCCGGCCCGTTGGTCGGAGCCCGCCCGGTTCCACCGGTCAGAGCCCGCCTTCGGCCGGCGGTACTGCACGGTGTCGATCGAGCCGTCTACCCTTGACCTCACACCATCGTGTGACAACCCCCTGAGGGAGGCTGGACAGTGAAGACATCCAACCCGGTCCTGGCCCGGCTCGGCCAGGCGGCCGAGCGGGAGCGGGCCACCGGGTACGCCCCCGCCGGTCCCTACGGGCAGCCCGGCACCGGGCAGCCATATCCGACGCAGGCCGGTCACCCGGCCGCGCCACCCACCGTCGCGCCGATGACGGTCGACGACGTCGTCGTCAAGACAGTCACCCTGCTCGGCATCACCGGGCTGTCGGCGGCGGCGGCCTGGATCCTGGTCCCCGACTCGCTGCTGTTCGGCGCCTGGATCGGCGCCGCGATCGTCGGTCTGGTGCTGGGGCTGGTCATCTCGTTCTCCCGGGTCGCGAACCCGGCGCTGGTGGTCACCTACGCCGTCGTCGAAGGTGTCTTCGTCGGTCTGGTCAGCAAGTTCTTCGAGGTGATCGCCGGCTACCAGGGCATCGTCCTGCAGGCGGTGGTAGCCACCTTCGGTGTCTTCTTCCTGATGGCCGCCCTCTACAAGATGAAGGTCATCCGGGCCACCCCGAAGTTCACCCGTGGCCTGATCGCCGCGATGGTCGGCGTCTTCGCGGTCATGATGATCAACCTGGTGTTGTCGCTCTTCGGCGTCGACACCGGGCTGCGTAGCGGCGGTCCGGTCGCCATCATCTTCAGCCTCATCTGCATCGTGGTCGCCTCGCTGAGCTTCGTGTTGAGCTTCCACGAGGTCGAGGAGGGCGTCCGGCTCGGCCTGCCGCAGCGCTACTCCTGGACCGCTGCGTTCGGCATCCTGGTCAGCCTGATCTGGCTCTACATCGAGATCCTGCGCCTGCTCAGCTTCTTGCAGGGCGACGACTGACCGTCCATCAGCGCCGCGCCGCGCCGCGCCGTACTGTCGGCGCGGCGCGGCGCGTCGTCGCCGGCACTAGACTGCGGCGGTGGCCGCAGCGCACCTGACCCGCCTGGTCGACCTCCTGGTCCGGCAGGTGGCCCACTGGGAACAGCCCCGATGGGCGGTGGGTGACGGCCACCGTGCGGACGATTTCCACGATCTGGTGCAGTACCTTGCCGATGTGGGCGCGGCCGCCGAAGGGCGGCCCGGCCGGCAGGTACCCCGGCTGAGCCGGGACACCGCGCTGCCCGACCAGTTGCGGGTGGTCGCCGCCGACCTGATCCGGGCGGCACCCGACCCTGCGGTGCTGGAATCGGCGGCGGCTGCGGTGCGGCGGCTGCGCGGCCGGCTCGAAACGCCCTGACCCGTCGCCGGAGCACCGGAAACACCCAGCCGACCGGCACCCTGCCCGGACCGTTGCGGCCAGTGGTACGCGGTGGGTCAGCGGTGCGGGGCGGTGTTCGCCGCCGCGAGTACCGCCGGAAGCAGCGCGTGCGCCCAGATCCGGTATCCGTCGGCCGACGGGTGGTAGCCGTCATGGCAGTAGGTGTTGGGGTCGGCGCGGAACACCGCGCCGGTCTCACCGGCCAGGTCGACCACCCGGGCGCCGGCGTCCCGGCCGGCGCGGGCCTGGGCCCGGGCGGTCCGCCGGCCGAGCAGCCCGGCGAGCTGACGCAGCGGCGGCGCGATCGCCCGGGCGGCGCCGAGGTCCGGGCAGGTGCCGACCACCACTTCCGTCCCGGCACTACGGAGCCGGCGTACCGCCGCAGCGAGATGAACCGCCGACTCACCGGGCCGGCGCAGCGCGGCCGCGTCGTTGGTGCCGATCAGGACGACCGCCACGTCCGGTCGTTCGCCCAGCAGCGCTCGGGCGACCTGGGTGGCCAGGTCCCGTGAACGGGAGCCGGCCACGCCGACGCTCGACAGCAGGACCCGGCGCCCGGCGACCGCCGAACCGCCTTCGTGCTCGGCGAGCAGCCGGGCCAGCTGGCCGCCGACCGTGTCGGCCACCCGGTCCACCCCCACTCCGAGGGTCACCGAGTCGCCGAGCAGCACCAGCCGCAGTGGCGCGCCGCTGGCCGGACCGAGCGCCACCCGTACGGCCAGCTCCAACTCCGGCTGGGCGTACCGGCGGTGGCGGGCCAGCAGCGCCTCTCCGGCCAGCAGCGCGGCGCTGCCCACCGCACCGGCGGTGACCGCGGCGGCGGTGACCCGGCCTATCCGTACAGCGATGTTTCTCGACGTCACGGCGGTCACCTTCCGTCGGTACGGTTGCGGTCGCGCACGGCTCAGTCCTGCTGTCCGGCGGCGGACAGGCCTACCCGCTGATCGGAGGATACGGCCGACTTGCGGTGGTCGCCGTCCCGATCGCCGCCCGGCGGACCGAACAACCAGTTGAGCGCGGCGGTCTGCCAGGATCGGCCGGCGAACCTCGGCCGACGGCGCAGCCGGGCCCAGCGGCCGGCTGGACCCCGTTCCCGGCCGGCCACCCGGGTGCCGCGGACCTCGGTGCCGGCGTGGCGGACGGCCTCGTGCGCGGCCTGGGGCAGCGTCCGCACCTTCTCCCGGCCGGCGACGCCAGCACGCGCCGCGGTGCTGGCGCCGAGCGCGCCGAGCGCCGCCGGCAGCAGGACGGCGGCGGCCATGGCATACCCCTCAGCCGAGGGGTGGAACCGGTCCCAGGAGTAGAGCCGACCCGGTTCGGCGGCGAACCGTGGACCGAGCAGGTCGCCGAGGGAGACCGTCCAGCCGCCGGCTTCGACCACCGCGACGGTCTGGGCCGCGGCGAGTTGTCGGCTCCACCGACGGGCCAGCCAGCGCAGCGGCGGTTTGATCGGTTTGATCGCGCCCAGGTCCGGGCAGGTACCGACGACCACCTCGGCCCCGGCTGCGCGCAGTTGCCGTACCGCGTCGACGAGGTGCCCGACCGCGACCTCCGGCGGGGTGCGGTGGGTGACGTCGTTGCCGCCGATCAGGATGACCGCGAGGTCCGGTCGCAGCTCCAGCGCCGCCTCCACCTGCGGGACCAGGCCGACCGACCGGGCACCCACCACCGCCAGCCGGTGCAGCCGGACCGGTCGCCGCTGCCGGCGCGAGATGCCGGTGGCCAGCAGCGCGCCGGGGGTCTCCCGGGGGCGGTGCACGCCGTAGCCGGCGGCCGACGAGTCGCCGAGCACCACCAGGGTCAGCGGCGGTCCGGGCAGCCGGGAACCGTACACCCCGTCGCCGCGTGGCGGCGGTGCCTCGGCCAGCGGGATGATCCGCCGGGCCTGCTTGGCCTGCCCGTAGAGGGTGCCGGCGGTGGCCACCGCGGCCGCTGCGGCGGCGCCGGCTCCGAACGCCACCAGCCGGACGGCCAGTGTCGCCACGGTCCGGTCGGTCGGACGCGTCCCCGTACCACCCGTGCCCATCGCGCCCCCCCGCTGCGATCCGCTGCTGCCGTCGTGCTAGGTCCTTCGAGATTATCTCGGCACGCGGTGTCCGGCTCAGCCCGATTCTGGCCGGGGTCCACCGGCCTGGGGACGCGTGTCCGGCGACATTTGCCGATCCCGGGCATCATGGAGGGCAGGACACCACGGGTCGACGACCGGGGCACGGCCGGCGGCCGGTGGACACACATACATCCGGCAGGCCCGGTGACGAGGAGGTGGCCGCGATGGCCAGGACACTCAAGCGGGCGGCGGCGTTCGCGGCGCTGGGGCGGGCACTGACCGCGGGCACCCGCGGTGGTCCCTCACTCGGGCGGCGGCTGGCGGCGCTGCCCCGGATGATCCGGGCAACGATGCGCGGCGACTACGACGGCGGCCTGCGGCTGGCGTTGATGACCGCGGCCGTGGCCTACGTCGCGTCCCCGTTCGACCTGGTGCCGGAGGCGATGCTGCTGATGCTCGGCATCGTCGACGACGCGCTCGTGGTGACCTGGCTCGCTGGCACCGTGCTCGCCGAAACCGAACGCTTTCTGGACTGGGAGGCCCGGCGCGATTCGGTGGTGCCCGGTCAGGTGGTCGGCTGAGGTGCCCGGGCACCAGTAGGCTGACCGCGACATACTCCACCGCCGGCAGCGGGCTGTTGTCGGCTGACGACCTCAAACCGACGATGGCGCCTCGCCGGCGTCAGCAGAAGGGCACAACGAGGTGCGTTACCACGACAGCGTTGTCGATCTCATCGGCGACACCCCGCTGGTGCGGCTGCGCAACGTCACCGCGGGGATCTCCGCGACGGTGCTGGCCAAGGTCGAGTACTTCAACCCGGGCGGCTCGGTGAAGGACCGGATCGCGCTGCGGATGGTCGAGGCCGCCGAACAGGCCGGGCTGCTCCGGCCCGGCGGCACGATCGTCGAGCCGACCAGCGGGAACACCGGCGTCGGCCTGGCGCTCGTCGCGCAGCTGCGTGGCTATTCGTGCGTCTTCGTCTGTCCCGACAAGGTCAGCGAGGACAAGCAGAACGTGCTCCGGGCGTACGGTGCCGAGGTGGTCGTCTGTCCGACGGCGGTCGCGCCGGAGGATCCCCGCTCGTACTACCAGGTGTCCGACCGACTGGCGGCGGAGATTCCCGGCGCGTGGAAACCGGACCAGTACGCGAACGTTGCGAATCCGCAGTCGCACTACGAAGGCACCGGGCCGGAGTTGTGGACACAGACCGAGGGGCGAATCACCCATTTCGTCGCCGGGGTGGGCACCGGAGGGACCATCTCCGGGGTGGGCCGCTACCTGAAGGAGGCGTCCGGCGGTGCGGTACGGGTGGTCGGCGCCGACCCGGAGGGCTCGGTCTACTCCGGCGGGTCAGGGCGGCCGTACCTGGTTGAAGGGGTGGGGGAGGACTTCTGGCCGCAGACCTACGACCGGTCGGTCTGTGACGAGATCGTGGAGGTCTCCGACCAGGAGTCCTTCGAGTTGACCCGGCGGCTGGCCCGGGAGGAAGGGCTGCTGGTCGGTGGCTCGTGCGGGATGGCGGTCGCGGCGGCGTTGCGGGTGGCCCGCCGGGCCGGTCCGGACGACGTGGTTGTGGTGCTGCTGCCGGACGGCGGACGCGGCTACCTGTCGAAGATCTTCAACGACGAGTGGATGGCCCGGTACGGGTTCCTGGGGGTAGAGGCGGCCGAGCCAACGGTCGGCGACGTGCTGGCGGCGAAGCCGGGCGGCCTGCCGGAGCTGGTGCACGTGCACCCGACCGAGACGATCCGGGACGCGATCGACTACATGCGCGAGTACGGCATCTCGCAGCTGCCGGTGCTCAAGGCGGAGCCGCCGGTGGTGACCGGCGAGGTGGCCGGGTCGATCGCCGAGCGGGATCTGCTGGACGCGCTGTTCAGCGGCAAGGCGCAGCTGCACGACACGATCGAGCGGCACATGGCGCAGCCGCTGCCCATGGTGGGCGGTGGCCAGCCGGTACGCGACGCGGTGGCGCTGCTGGCCGGCACCGACGCGGCCCTGGTGTTGGTTGACGGCAAACCACGTGGGGTGATCACCCGCCAGGACCTGCTGGCAAACCTGGGAAAGTCCGGCCGATAGTCGCACAATGTGTCCGGTTGATCGCTGGCGACTGGGGTTGACTAGAGCCATGGAAGCGCTGCCCCGGCACGGTCCGCCACCGGGGCAGCCGACCATGGTGCTTCACCACTGCGGTGACCCTGGGCGCCCGCCAGCATCCCGGGGTCCCGCACTGTTGCCCGCCCACACCGATCAACCGGCACGCCTCCGCCGGTTGAGCGCCTTCGGCCAGGCGTTTTCCCCCGGTTAGGGCGGGCAGTGCCGGGCGAGAGTGCGGGGCTGGACGGAACCCCCGCAGCAGCGGTCCCGTACTCTCGCCCGGCTTCAGCCCGCTGCGGCGGCGCGGCCGGTCAGCCCGCTGCGGCGGTCGGTGTCACCGGCTCAGCTGCGGCGACCGTGAGGTCACGCGCGTAACGCAACTGCGGAGTCGACACCGGCCCGAGCCAGCCGTCCCGGCGGACCCCGTCCGGGTGCCAGCCGCCCGCTTCGTAGAAGTTTCGGGCCCGGTGGTTGGCCGCGTACACCCAGAGCACCGCGCGCTGGCACCGGCGCTCGCGCATCGTGCCCAGCGCGTCGCGGATCAGCGCCCGGCCGACACCGCAGCCCTGGTGCTCGGGGTCGACGTGGATCGCGTACAGCTCAGCGGTGGCCGGCTCGCCGTCCTCGTGCGGCCCGACGTAGGTGAACCCGATCAGCCGCCCCTGATGTTCGGCGACCGTGAGCCGGTGCGTGTCGCGTTCGTGGCTCCACCGCTCGACCCACCACCGCGCCGTGACGTCGGCGCCGTAGGTCTCCAGCGCGGCATCCGGCACGATGCCCTGGTACGCGCTGAGCCGGGACCGGTGGTGCAGGTGACCGACCGGGGCGATGTCGTCGAGGATGGCCGAGCGCAGGGTGACCGCCATCCGGCCGAGCCTACCGGCATGAAACGACCCCCGGGGCTTCCGCGTCTTCGACGCGGGCCGGCTGGACTGGGCCGGCACCCCGGGGGTCGGGTGGCTGTCGTGGATTCGCCGCACCGCTGCCACACGGTCTCGACGATCGGAGCTGTCAAGGACAGCGGCTAGCGGGCAGCCACCTCACGAGTCCTATAGCTATACAACGCTGGACCACCTCCTTTCCCGTGTACGGCCACGCTAGCCGGCTGGCGCGGCGGCCGGCAACGATTTTTGCCGCCGGCCGAGGCGACGGCGCGGACCAGCTCGGCCGAGGCGACGGCGTGGACCTCGGCCGGGCTGGGCCGGCCATCACCGACGGTGACGAATAGTTACTCTGCACTTACTTTGAGTGGTTAATGACAATAATTGATTAAGGTCTTAGTCTCGGGTATCACCTCACTGGAGATCGGATGAAGTCGGCCCGGACTTGTCCAGCGCGGTCGACATCTGCCATCGTCTTTGCCGTATGGTGTACCGGATCCCAGATCGTTGGTGCACATGGTGGCCTGTCACTGGCATGCTGGTCGATGGGCCGCGAGGTCGGCGGGCCGTTACGCCGAGTCGGTGGAGGTTCGGTCCAACGCGTCCACGCGCCATCCCCGCGGCCTCTGGCCAATAGAGTCAGGGGCAGTCGAAGGTCAGGAAAAGCGCGGCTGGGTTTTCAGAAGGTCTTCAATACAGGTGGGCAGGCGGAATATGAGCGATACGGGTGAGACCCTGAGGAAGGCCCGGGAATCCGCTGGTGTCAGCTTGGCGAAAATGGCCGCGCTGAGCCACTTCAGCAAGGGCCACCTGTCGAACGTCGAGGCGGGGCGGCGGACAGCGACGGCCGACGTGGTGACCGCCTACGAGCAGGTCTTGGGGGACCATATGCAACGTCGGGGCCTGATCACCGGGCTCGCCGCCGCGGTGGTGGCACCGGCCGCCGTCTCCGAGTTGATCCATCGCGGCTTCACCGCGGCGCTCGGCGACCCGGCGGCCGAGGAACAGTGGCAGGATCGCGCCGCCAATCTCGGCCGGGACTACATGTCGGTCGGCGCCGGTGAGCTGCAGGACCGGATTGCCAGTGACCTCGTCGTGCTGCAACAGCAGCTCGGCACTCCGGTGATGTGGGGGCTGGCCGCCCGTTTCCTCAGCGTCTACGGCAAGACCACCGGGATGGCGCAGGAAGCCGTCCGGTGGTACCGACTTGCCGCGGTCAGCGCGGATCGCAGCGGCGACCGGACCGTGCAAGTCTGGGTCCGCGGCCGCGCCGCGCTGGCCCTCGGCTACGAGGGTGCTGCCCTCACGGTCGCGCAGGACCTGGCCGACCAGGCCCTCGCGCTGACTGACCGACCATCGCTCGGGCGGCTCAACGCGTTGATGGCCAAGGCACACGTCGCCGGCGTCCGTGGCGACCGGATCAGCGCATTGACACACCTGGACGAGGCCCGCCGGGTCTTCGACCAGACCGGCTCCGCCGAGCAGATCTCCGACTTCGCCGTGCCCGAGTGGCGGATGGCGATCTTCACCAGCATGCTGCTCGCCCGCCTCGGCGACCCGGCCGCGGTCGACGCCCAGGAGTGGGCGGTCCGGACCCGGCCGGCCAGCCTGGCCCGGTTCGCCACCCACATCGAGCTGCACCGTGGGCTGATGCTGGTCAAGTCGGGTGACCGCGTCGAAGGGCTGCGGCACGCCCGGTCGGCGCTGGCGAGTCTGCCACCGGCCAAGCACAGTCAGTCGCTGCGGTTGATGCTGCGGGAGGTGGAGCGGGCCGCCGCCTGATCGGCGGCGGCCGGCTGCGGGTCAGTGTCGGCGGCGGCTCAGTCGGCGCTGCGGGCGACGCCCACCGGGCAGGTCATCCCGTTCGGCCCGTGGTTGCAGTAACCACCCGGGTTCTTGTGCAGGTACTGCTGGTGGTAATTCTCGGCGTAGTAGTACTCGCCGAGCGGCCGGATCTCCGTGGTGATCCCGTCCCGGCCGGCCGCGGCCACCACCGGAGCGAATGCGGCCCGGGAATCGGCGGCCTCGGTCGCCTGCTCGGCGTCGGTGGTGTAGATCGTCGACCGGTACTGCGTACCGACGTCGTTGCCCTGACGCATGCCCTGCGTCGGGTCGTGGTTCTCCCAGAACACCTTCAGCAGGTCGGCGTAGCCGATCCGGGCCGGGTCGTAAACCACCTGGACGACCTCGGCGTGCCCCGTCCCGCCGGAGCACACCTCCTCGTACGTGGGGTTCGGCGTCTCGCCGCCGGCGTACCCGACCGAGGTCGACACGACCCCGGGCAGTCGCCAGAACAGCCGTTCGGCTCCCCAGAAGCAGCCCATCCCGAAGACCGCCACCCGGGTACCGGCCGGCCACGGGCCGGTCAGCGGCGTACCGAGCACCGCGTGCCGGTCCGCCACCGGTATCGGCCGGTCCCGGCCGGGCAGGGCCTGCCCAGGTTCGGGCAGATTCGCTTTCATCGGTCGCAGGAACACCGTGCGACTCCTCTCGTTCGTGGCCTCTCGGACAACACCGGCGGGGGCCGGCTCGTTCCCGCCGGGGTACCCGCAGGTCGGGTGGGCATCCGTCCCACCGGCGGTGGCGCTCGGAGCGATGGCCTAGCCTCGTGCCATGACATACGGGTTCGACACGGTCGCCATCCACGCCGGGCAGGAGCCGGAGGCCCGGACCGGGGCGGTCGTGCCGCCGATCTACCAGACCAGCACGTACGCTCAGGACGAGGTGGGTGTGCCCCGGTCGGGCTACGAGTACAGCCGGTCGGCCAACCCGACCCGGGACGCGCTGCAGGAATGCCTGGCCGCGATCGAGGGGGGCCGGACCGGGCTCGCCTTCGCCAGCGGTCTGGCGGCTGAGGACACGCTGCTGCGTACCGTCTGCCGGCCCGGCGACCACGTGATCATCCCGGACGACGCGTACGGCGGCACGTTCCGTCTGTTCGCCAAGGTCGCCGAACGCTGGGGACTGGCCTGGACCGCCGCGCGGATCTCCGACGTCGACGCGGTCCGGGCTGCGGTACAACCCGGCCGTACCCGGATGATCTGGGCGGAAACCCCGACGAACCCGCTGCTCGGCATCGCCGACATCGCCGGGCTGGCCGCCCTGGCCCGCGACGTCGCGGCGCGGCTCGTGGTGGACAACACCTTCGCCTCGCCGTACCTGCAGCAGCCGCTGGCGCTCGGCGCCGACGTGGTGGTCCACTCCACCACCAAATATCTCGGTGGACACTCCGACGTGGTCGGTGGCGCGCTGGTCGCCGACGATCCGGAACTCGCCGCCGAGCTGGCCTTCCACCAGAATGCCATGGGCGCGGTCAACGGACCCTTCGACGCCTGGCTCACCCTGCGCGGAATCAAGACCCTGGGCGTACGGATGGAGCGGCACTGCGACAACGCCGAACGGGTCGTCGAATTCCTCGACCAGCACCCGGCGGTACGCCAGGTGCTCTACCCCGGACACCGCGACCACCCCGGCCACGAGACGGCGGCCAAGCAGATGCGCCGGTTCGGTGGGATGGTCTCGTTCCGGGTGGCCGGTGGGGCGGCGGAAGCGGTGCGGATCTGCAACCGGGCCCGACTGTTCGTCCTCGCCGAATCGCTCGGCGGGGTCGAATCGTTGATCGAACATCCTGGACGGATGACCCACGCGAGCGCCGCCGGCTCGCCTCTTGAAGTCCCCGGCGATCTCGTGCGACTGTCTGTCGGAATCGAAACCGTGGACGACCTGCTGGCCGACCTGGATCAGGCGCTCGGCTGAGGATCCGTCGGCGAGATCCGACGGGCGGGCCCACTGCGGGCCGGCCCGACACCCGGGCGGGTCCGGCGACGGGTCCGCACAGCGACGCGAACCGCGTACCGGCTGCCTGGAGGTGCCGTGCACGACATCGTACCGACCTGGGTCGGGACCACCGCCCGGCAGATCGCCCGGGCCGTACGCCGGGGTGACACCTCGGCGACCCGGGTCGTTGCCGATCATCTCGACCACATCGCCCGGGCCGACCCGGAGCTGTCCGCCTTCCGCGCGGTCCGTGGCGGCGAGGCCATCGTCGAAGCGGAAAAGGTCGACGAGCAGGAGGACCTGGCGAACCTGCCGCTGGCCGGGGTGCCGGTGGCGATCAAGGAGAACACCCCGGTCGCCGGGCTGCCGACCTGGCGCGGATCGGCCGCCGCGCGGACCCCGGTCGCCGAACACGACCACGAGATCGTCCGCCGGATGCGCGGTGCCGGCGCGGTCGTCGTCGGGGTGACCCGGATGCCGGAGCTCGGGCTCTGGGCGACCACCGACGACGCCACAGCGACCAGCCGCAACCCCTGGCAGCTGTCACGCACCCCGGGCGGTTCGTCGGGCGGCGCGGCGGCGGCGGTGGCCAGCGGCATGGTGCCGATCGCGCACGGCAACGACGGATTCGGCTCGATCCGGATCCCGGCCGCCTGCTGCGGCCTGCTCGGGCTCAAACCCGGCCGCGACGTGGTTCCGCGACAGCTCGGCACTGAGGACTGGTTCGGCCTCACCGAGCACGGCATCCTGACGACCTGCGTGGCGGACGCCGCCACCGGCTTCGCGGTGCTCGCCGGCCGGCGACCGGAGAAGCTGGTCCAGCCGGGCCGGCTGCGGGTGGCGGTCTCGCTCACCTCGCCGGTGGCGGGGCTGCGGGCCGACGCGGCCAACCGGGACGCGGTGGCGGCGACGTCGCGGCGGCTCACCGAGGCCGGCCACGATGTGAGCGGCACCGAGCTGCACTATCCGGCCTCGCTGGGACTGCGGGGACTGTCCACCTGGTTCGCCGCCGCGGCCGAGGACGCCGCCGCCGGCCGGGCCGGTGGCCGGGACCTGCAGCCACGGACCCGTCGGCACGTCGCGCTCGGCCGGTGGGCACAACGGCGCGGGTACGTGCGGGAGGCCGACCGGACCGCCTGGCGGGACCGGATGACCGGGTTCTTCACCGACCAGCGAGCCGACGTGCTGCTGACGCCGGCACTGGCCGGCACCCCGCCGGCCGCGACCGGCTGGGCGCGCCGGTCGTGGGCGGCGAACATGTGGAGCTGTGTTCGGTACGCCCCGTACGCCGCGCCGTGGAACATGGCCGGACTGCCCGCGTTGGTGGCGCCGGCCGGGCTGCGCCCGGACGGCCTGCCGGTCGGGATCCAGCTGGTCGGGCCGCCCGGCTCGGAGCTGTTGCTGCTCGCCGTGGCCGGCCAGCTGGAGATTATGGCATCGTGGCCCCGCCACGCCCCGTCGTGGCCGAGAGTGGACAGCCCGATATGACGGAACTGGTCGGACTGCCGGCCGTCCTCGCCGCCCGGGACGTCCTGGCGGACGTGGTACGGGTGACTCCGCTGGAGCCGTCCCGCCCGTTGACCGCCCTGCTCGGCGGGCCGGTCTGGTTGAAGTGCGAGAACCTGCAGCGGGCCGGCTCCTACAAGGTGCGGGGCGCGTACCTGCGAATCTCCCGGCTGACTGAGCGGCAGCGGCGGCGCGGGGTGGTCGCGGCCAGCGCCGGCAACCACGCCCAGGGCGTGGCACTCGCCGCCGGACTGCTGGACATCGGCGCGACGGTGTTCATGCCGACCGGCGCGCCGCTGCCGAAGGTCGCCGCGACCAGAGGGTACGGTGCCGAGGTCGAGTTCGCCGGCACCACCGTGGACGAGGCGCTGGACGCAGCCCGGGAGTTCGCCGACCGGACCGGTGCGGTGCTCATCCACCCGTTCGACCATCCGGACGTCATCGCCGGTCAGGGCACCGTGGCGCTGGAGATCCTGGAGCAGTGCCCGGAGGTCACCACCATCGTCACTTCGGTGGGTGGCGGCGGGTTGATCTCCGGGATCGCGGTAGCGGTCAAGGCACTGCGCCCGGACGTACGGGTGATCGGCGTGCAGGCGGACAGCGCGGCCGCGTACCCACCGTCGCTGGCCGCCGGTGCCCCGGTGCGGTTGGCCGACTACCGTACGATCGCCGACGGTATCGCCGTGGGACGCCCCGGTGACCTGACGTTCGCGCACGTCAGCAAGTTGGTCGACGAGATCGTGACGGTCTCCGAGGAGGACCTGTCGCGGGCGCTGCTGATGTTGCTGGAGCGGGGCAAGCAGGTGGTCGAACCGGCCGGCTCGGCCGCGGTGGCAGCGCTGTTGTCCGGCGCGGTGCGGCCGGCCACCCCGACGGTCGCGGTGCTCTCCGGCGGCAACATCGACCCGTTGCTGCTGTTGCGGGTGATCGAGTACGGCCTGGCCGCCGCCGGCCGGTATCTGCGATTCACCGTACGGTGCGGCGACCGGCCTGGCGAGCTGGCCGCGCTGCTGGCACTGATCGCCGAGCAGCGGGCGAACGTGGTCGACGTCGATCATCAGCGGCGCAACCCGCACCTGCGGTTGGGTGAGGTCCAGGTCGGCCTGTCGGTGGAGACCCGCGGCCCAGAGCACTCGACCGAGCTGGTCGAGGTGCTCCGTGATCGCGGCTACCAGGTGGCGTTCGCCGCCGCTGACTGACCCATCCTCGGTTACTGACCCGCTGCCGCTGCGGCGGCCGCAACTCAGCCGGCGAAGGGCTCGAACTTGTCGACAGTGACCTTGATGTCCGCGCCGCTCGGCGCGGTGTAGGTCACCGTCTGACCCTGCCGGCTGCCCAGAATGGCCTGACCGAGCGCGGACTCCGGGCTGTAGACGGTCAGCTCGGTCGTCGAGGAGATCTCCCGGGAGCCGAGCAGGAAGGTCTCGGTGTCGGCGGGATCGTCATCAAAGTGGATCGTGACGACCGTGCCGGGCGCGACGCTGTCCGCGTCTGGTGCCTCGCCGACCTTGGCGGTACGCAGCAGCTCCTGCAGGTAGCGGATCCTGGCCTCCTGCTTGCCCTGCTCCTCGCGGGCAGCATGGTACCCGCCGTTCTCCCGCAGGTCGCCTTCCTCCCGACGGGCATTGATCTCGGCGGCCATCGCCGTCCGTCCGGCGATCAGCTCGTTGAGCTCGGCCTGGAGCCGGTCGTAAGCGTCCTGGGACAGCCAGGTGGTGGGCGCCTCGCGGTCGGTCGTGGACACAGACGATCTCCTTGTGGGCTTGCGGGCGGTCGAGGTCGAACTACCAACGTACCAGCGATCCGCACCGAGGTGCCGGGGTTGCAACGGCCCGGGTGCCGACCGCCGGGTCGCCACCCGCCTCGGCGGGTGTGGCGAGGGTCACGCTCGGCTGGTCAGCCGGCGGGTCGGCAGCGTGGCACCTCGCCCAGGAACGCGACTCGTTCGGTGGCCAGCCGGTACGTGGTGCGGACGTGTCGTTCGCCCGGTTCGGCCCGGATGGTCACCTCGGACCGGCCCACCTCCGCCCCGTCCCGCGACCGGGCCCTGACCAGGCAGGTCGTCGCACCGCCGGGGGGCACCGTGACGGCGAAGTCGATGGTGATCCCGTCCTCGGTGGCCTCGGTGTAGGTGATCACCTCGGGCTGGTGCAGCGGGTCGCCGTAGAGCGTGTAGAGCCGGCCGGCGATCGCCGTCCCGACCAGCACCGCTACCGCCGTGAGCAGCGCGACGAGCCACGGCCGGCGCGTTCGGGGCGCGCGTCGTCGTCCGTACCGCCCGGGTGGGAACATGGCGGCGGTCGGTGCGGTTGTGGCGGACGTGTCGGTCACCCGGGACGGAACTCCTTGGCGGACGTGTCGGTGGGGTCGGCGAGAATGGTCGACGGGCCCATTGTCGCAGCCGGGCCCGGACGCCGCCGGCAGGGGATGTCAGGCACGGGATGAGGGAGCGTTTTCGTTGGCTGAGCAACTGCGTCTGATGGCGGTGCACGCCCATCCTGACGACGAGTCCAGCAAGGGTGCCGCGACGATGGCCCGGTACGTCGCGGAAGGTGCCCAGGTGCTGGTGGTGACCTGCACCGGCGGGGAGCGGGGCAGTGTGCTGAACCCGAAACTCGACCGGCCGGACGTGTGGGAGAACATTGCCGAGATCCGCCGGGCCGAGATGGACGCCGCCCGGGCGATCCTCGGCGTCGAGCAGGCCTGGCTGGGCTTCGTCGACTCGGGTCTGCCCGAGGGTGACCCGCTGCCGCCGCTGCCGGATGGGTGTTTCGCCCTGGAGCCGCTGGAGGAGGCGGCCGGGCCGTTGGTGCGGTTGATGCGGGAGTTTCGTCCGCACGTGGTGACGACCTATGACGAGGACGGCGGCTATCCGCACCCGGACCACATCATGTGCAACCGGGTGAGCGTCGCCGCGTTCGAAGCGGCCGGTGACCCGGCCCGCTACCCGGGTGTCGGTGGTGAGCCGTGGCAGCCGTCGAAGCTGTACTACTGCATGAGCTTCACCAGGGCGCGGATTCTCGCGCTGCACGAGGGGATGCTCGCGATCGGTCGGGAGTCGCCGTACCAGGAGTGGATGGACCGGTGGGAGGATCGTCCGGACAAGGGCGACCGGATCACCACCCGGGTCGACTGCGCCGACTACTTCCCGGTCCGCGACGACGCGCTGCGCGCGCACGCCACTCAGGTCGATCCGGACGGCTTCTGGTTCCAGGTGCCGATGGAGGTGCAGCGGCAGGCCTGGCCGACCGAGGATTTCGAGTTGGTCCGGTCGTTCGTCGAGAGTCCGAAGCCGGAATCCGACCTTTTTGCCGGGATTCGTGAGGGGCTCGGCCGATCCTGATGCGCCGGGCGTACCGTGTAGTCGACGTCGGCGACGCAGAGGGGTCCGATCGTGCTGAGTGCTGTCCATGTCCTGGCGGTGAACAACTTCGGGGACACCCGCAGCGGTGGTCTGGCCGGGCCGATGGGGCTGTTCCTGCTCCTGCTGCTCGCCGCCGCGACGGTGTTGCTGATCCGGAACATGAACGCCCGGCTGCGTCGGCTGCCCGAGCGGTTCGACGACGCGGCGCCGGGCGGCGGGGCGGCGCCGGGCGAACGCAATGTCCTTGATCCGACAGAAGGCGACTCGCGTCCAGGATCCCCTTTGTAACCGCTTACATGCGCTCTCACCAGGGACTTTTCTCCCCTCCAGTGGGCTCCCGCCGGTAAACCGGCCCAGTGGCCCCTGTTGCCGGAATCGGCTTTGGCTTAGCCTTCCGCCGGGGACCTTCAGTTCCTCCGACCGCGCGCGGAAAGGGGCGACCATGGATCGCACAGCTGTCGTCCCTGGTCGTACGGAACGGACGCGAGGGATACTCACCATGGTCGGCCGCCCCCGCCGGGCACCGGTCCACGGCTCGGCGGTCACCGGGAGTGACCCGTGACGTCGGCGCGGCCGGAACCGGCTGCGACCGCGCACGAAGCGGCGACCGGAGCCCCTGACGGCGGGGGCCAGTGGCGGCTGCCCGTCTTCACCGTCGCCGTCCTGGTGGCCGCCGTCGCCACCATCGCCATCGGGCTGCTCACCGGGCCGGCTCGGCAGGCGTCGGCTCTCCCGGCCCCGGCCGGTTTCGCGATCGTCGCGGCACTGCTCGGCGTCGCGCAACTCGCCCGACTGCGGTTCCGCATCGGCACCGGCACGGTCAGCTTCACCTGGGGCGAGGCCGCCCTCATCGTCGGCCTCTACATCCTGCCGGTCGGCTGGCTGCCCGCCGCCGCCGCCGTCGGCGTGGGCATCGCCTGGACCCTACTGTCGATCTTCTCCGAGCCCCGTACGGTGCCGGAGATTCTCCGGGTCACCGCGTCGCTGACCGTCGCCGTCGCGGCGGCCGGCGTCGCCGCCCGGGCGGTTGCCGACCCGTACGCCCAGCAGCTCACCCCGCTGCTCGCCGCCGCCATGCTCCTCGGCGGGCTGGTCTATCTGCTGATCACCGCCGCCCTGGCCACGGTCGCCCTGTCGCTGCGGCACGGCCGGCCGTTCGTCGCCACCCTGCTGCACGCGCTGCGCAACAAGCTGCTGATGTTCGTCGGCAACGTCCTGGTCGGGCTGGCCACGGTCGGGATGCTCGGCCACGATCCGCGTTGGCTGCTGCTGCTGCCCCCGGTGCTGTGGCTGCTGCAGCAGACCTACGGACACCGGCTGCGGGTCGAGGACGAACGTCGGGCCTGGCAGGAGTTCGCCCGGGCGACCCGGGCGCTCAACCAGCTCGACGAGCCGGCGGTCGTCGGTGCGGGGGTCGCTGGCGGGCTCACCCTGTTCGGCGCCGAACGCGTCGAGATCGACGTGCGGCAGGTCGACGGCAGGCTGTGGCGCTACGTCGGCGACGCCGACGGCGGGTTGCGCCGGTCGGAGCCGCCGGCCGACCCCGTCGACCCCGTGGCGGCGGCTGAGGACCTCGCGGACGATGATGCTGCGGACGACGCAGCCGACCAGATGCTCGTCCACCCGCTCACGGTCGGCCGGACCGGCGTCGGTGAGCTGCGGATCCACCTGCCGGCCAGCACCATGCCGAGGTCCCGGGACCGCAACGCGCTCTCGGCCTTCGGTGACGCGCTCGCCGCGGCCCTGCACGACGCTGCCACCGACCGGGCACTGCGCCACCTCACCGACCGGACCATGCACCGGTCGATGCACGACCCGGTGACCGAGCTGCTCAACCGGGCGGCGCTGCTCACCAAGGGCGACGTCGCCCTGCACCGGCTGGAGCACGACCATCCGGTCGCTCTGCTGCTGCTCGACATCAAGGGCTTCAAAGAGGTCAACGACACCCTGGGTAACGCCGCCGGTGACGAACTGCTGCAGTCCGCCGCCCGGCGGCTCAGTGACCGGCTCCGCCCCGGCGAGCTGCTCGGCCGGCTCGGCAACGACGAGTTCGCCCTGCTCCTGACGTCGCTGAGCCCGGCTGCCGCCGGCTGCGTCGAGCGGACCTCGCCGACCGCGGTGGCGATGCGCCGGGCCCGCGAGATCACCGCGATGCTGGCCGAGCCGACCGAGGTCGCCGGTGTGCGGATGTCGGTCGAAGGCGCACTCGGCGTAGTGGTCGCCGGTGCCGGCACCGCCGACATGAATGAACTGCTTCGTCGGGCGAACATCGCGATGAGCCATGCGAAGGCGATCGGCGGCAGCGTCGCCGGCTACGACAGCGCGAAGGACGCCGCCAACACTGATCAGCTTGCGCTGCTGGCCGAACTGCGCGCCGCGCTGGACGTCGACGACCAGCTCGAACTGGCCCTGCAACCGGCGGTCGACCTCGCCACCGGCGGGCCGACCGGGGTGGAGGCGCTGATCCGGTGGCGGCATCCGCGGCGCGGCCGGCTCACCCCGGTCCACTTCGTCAGAGCGGTCGAGGGCAGTGAACTGCTCGCCCCGTTCACCCGGTACGTCGTCGACCGGGCGTTGTCGGCCGCCGCCGAGTGGGCGGCACACGGCATCGACGTACCGATCTCGGTCAACATCTCGGCCCGGAGCCTGCTCGACCCGCAGCTGCCAGCCGAGATCGGCGAGCTGCTGCGCCGCCACCAGGTCCCGGCCCACCGGTTGGTGCTGGAGATCACCGAGACGGTGGTGATGAGCGAGCTGGAGATCATCGACGAGGTGCTGGCCAGCCTCCGGGAGATGGGCGTCCAGCTCGCCGTCGACGACTTCGGCACCGGGTTCTCCTCGCTGGCCTTCCTGACCCGGGTCACCGTCGACGAGCTGAAGGTCGACCGGTCCTTCGTGGTCCGGATGGCCGACTCGCCACGCGATGCCGCCATCGTGCGGCACACCGTCCGGCTGGGCCGGGAGATGGGCCTGCGGGTGGTCGCCGAGGGCGTGGAGACTGCCGACCAGCGGGCCACCCTGGCCGCCCTCGGCTGCGCCGCCGCGCAGGGCTACCACTTCTTCAAGCCGATGCCCGCCGACAAGGTGCTCGCGGTGCTCCGGTCCCTGGCGGACTCCGCGCAGGCCCAGATCTACCCGCTGCGCGCGGACGGTGCGTCGTGACCGGCGGGCCCAGCGGTGCCGTCCGGGACTGGTTGGTTTTCGACTACGGCCAGGTCATCTCGCTGCCGCAGCCGCCGGGCGCGGTAGCCGCCATGGCCGAGCTGGCCGGGCTGCCGCAGGCCACCTTCGACGAGGGGTACTGGCGGCACCGGGACGCCTACGACGCCGGCTGGCCGGCCGAGCGCTACTGGAGCCACGTGGTCGGTCGGCCGCTGTCCGCCGACGATCCGCTGGTGGCCGAACTGGACCGGGCCGACATCGCCAGCTGGTCGCAGCTGAATCCGCGTACCGTCGAACTCGTCACCGGCCTTGCCGCCGACGGACACGGCTTGGCGCTGCTGTCCAACGCCCCCGAGTCCATCGCCACGGCGATCGACTCGGCCGACTGGGCGGCGGTGTTCCACCACCGGCTGTTCAGCTGCCGGCTGGCGTTGACCAAACCCGATCCGGCGATCTTCGCGGCGCTGCTGCACCGGCTCGGCGCGCCTGCCGACCGGGTCACCTTCGTCGATGATCGGCCGGAGAACGTGCAGGCCGCCGCCGAGGCGGGCCTCACCGCGCTGCGATACCCGGACGTTCCGGTTTCGACCCGGCGGTGAGCCGCCCACCGACTGGCTATGGTCGGAACGTGCGACCCCACACCGTCGGGGTCGTGCCACGACCCCGAGGAGCGACCAGCGTGAACCGGCTCGGCGAGGCGACCAGCCCGTACCTGCAGCAGCATGCCGACAACCCGGTCGACTGGTGGCCGTGGTGCCCGGAGGCATTCGATGAGGCCCGCCGCCGGGACGTGCCGGTGCTGATCTCGGTCGGGTATGCGGCCTGCCACTGGTGCCACGTGATGGCGCACGAGTCGTTCGAGGACGACGCGGTCGGGCAGCTGATCAACGACAATTTCGTCGCGATCAAAGTGGACCGGGAGGAACGCCCCGACGTGGACGCGGTCTACCTGGCCGCGACCCAGGCGATGACCGGTCAGGGCGGCTGGCCGATGACCGTGTTCGCCACCGCCGACGGCACCCCGTTCTTCTGCGGGACCTACTTCCCGCAGGCGAACTTCGTCCGGCTACTCCACTCGGTCGGCGCCGCCTGGCGCGACCAGCGCGACGCCGTGCTGCGCCAGGGGGCCGCGGTAGCCGAGGCGGTCGGCGGCGCGCAGGCCGTCGGCGGGGCGACCACGCCGCTGACCGCCGACCTGCTCGACGCCGCAGCGGTGACGCTGGGCAAGGAGTACGACCCGACGCACGGCGGGTTCGGCGGGGCGCCGAAGTTCCCCCCGCATCTCAGCCTGCTCTTCCTACTGCGGCATCATCAACGCACCGGCGCCGCCGACAGCCTGGAGATCGTCCAGCACACCTGCGAGGCGATGGCCCGGGGCGGCATCTACGACCAGCTCGCCGGCGGCTTCGCCCGGTACGCGGTGGACAGCACCTGGACCGTGCCGCACTTCGAGAAGATGCTCTACGACAACGCGCTGCTGCTGCGGGTCTACACGCTGCTGTGGCGGCTCACCGGCGACCGGATGGCCGGCCGGATCGCCCGGGAGACCGTCCGTTTCCTCGCCGAGGCACTCGCCGTACCCGGTGGTGGATTCGCCTCCGCGTTGGACGCCGACACCGGCGGGGTCGAAGGCGCCAGCTACGTGTGGACCCCGCAGCAGCTGATCGAGGTCCTCGGCGAGGCCGACGGCCGGTGGGCGGCCGACCTGTACGGGGTGACCGGCGACGGCAGCTTCGAACACGGCACCAGCGTGCTGCGGCTGGCCCGCGACGTCGACGACACGCCACCGCAGCAGCTGGACCGGGTCCGGGCGGCACTGCGCCGGGCCCGGTCGGCCCGGCCGCAGCCGGCCCGCGACGACAAGGTGGTGACGGCCTGGAACGGCCTGGCGGTCACCGCGTTGGTCGAGTTCGCCACCGCCGCCGATGCCCTGACCGGTGCCGACGGGACCGGTGCCGACGATCTGACCGGTGCCGCGGCCGGCACCGACGGCGACGTCGAGCTGGCCACCGAGTTGGCGGTCGCGACCGGTGCACATCTGGCCCGTACCCACCTGGTCGGCGGGCGGCTGCGCCGGGTCTCCCGGGACGGTCTGGTCGGCGCGCCCGACGGGGTGCTCGAAGACTACGGCTGCCTCGCCGAGGCGTTCTGCTCGCTGCACCAGCTCACCGGGGAACGCCGATGGCTGGACCTCGCCGGTGAGCTGCTGGACGTCGCGCTGGCCCGGTTCGCCGCCGACAACGGCGGCTTCTACGACACCGCCGACGACGCCGAACAGCTGGTCGCCCGGCCGGCGGACCCGACCGACAACGCCACCGCGTCCGGGCTGTCAGCCACCGCCGCCGCGCTCACCGGGTACGCGGCGCTGCGCGGCGCCCCGCAGTACCGGGCCGCCGCCGAGGCCGCGCTGGCCACCGTCGCGCCGGTCGTCGCCCGGCACGCCCGGTTCACCGGCTACGCCGCCGCCGTCGGCGAGGCGTTGCTGTCCGGTCCGTACGAGATCGCCGTGGTCACCGAGGACCCGACCGGTGGCCCGCTGCTGCGGGCGGCGCGGCGGCACGCGCCGCCCGGCGCGGTGGTGGTGGCCGGTCGTCCCGACCAGGCCGGCGTACCGCTGCTGGCGGACCGGCCGATGATCGGCGGGGCGTCGACCGCGTACGTCTGCCGGGGCTTCGTCTGCGACCGGCCGGTCACCTCCGTCGCGGACCTGGTCGCGCAGCTGAGTTAGGCTGTCGCCGCAATGGATACCCGTACCGGACTGCCCGTCGTCGGCATGGTGGGTGGTGGGCAGCTCGCCCGGATGACCCACCAGGCCGCGATCGCGCTCGGCCAGTCGCTGCGCGTGCTGGCCCGCACACCGGAGGACGGCGCCGCCCTGGTCGCCGCCGACGTGCAGTACGGCGAGCACACCGACCTCGCCGCGCTGCGTACCTTCGCCAAGGGCTGTGACGTCGTCACCTTCGACCACGAGCACGTGCCGGGCGAGCACATCCGGGCGCTGGCCGCCGATGGCGTGCGCCTGCACCCGGGGGCCGACGCGCTGCGCTGCGCCCAGGACAAGGCGGTGATGCGGCGGCGGCTGACCGAGCTGGGTGCCCCGGTGCCCCGTTGGCGACGGATCGGCTCGGTAGACGAGCTGGCCGCGTTCGGTGCCGAGGCCGGCTGGCCGGTGGTGGTCAAGACCGCGCGCGGCGGCTACGACGGCCGCGGGGTGTGGCTGCTGGACACGCCGGACGAGCTGGTCACCGCCGGTCTCGACCCGGCCGACCCGGCAGCCGACCCGGCGGTGGAGCTGATCGCCGAGGAGCGGGTGAAGCTGGTCCGCGAGCTGGCGGTGCAGGTGGCCCGCTCCCCGTTCGGTCAGCTGGCGGTCTACCCGGTGGTGGAGACCGTGCAACGGGACGGCATCTGCGTCGAGGTGCTGGCGCCCGCACCGGCCCTGCCGCAGCCGCTCGCCCTGGCGGCCCAGCAGCTGGCTATCGACCTGGCCAGCGCGCTCGACGTGGTCGGGCTGCTGGCGGTGGAGCTGTTCGAGGTGACCGGTGGCGGTGGCCTGGTGGTCAACGAGCTGGCGATGCGGCCGCACAATTCCGGGCACTGGACGATCGAGGGCGCGCGTACCTCCCAGTTCGAGCAGCATCTGCGGGCGGTACTGGACTATCCGATGGGTGACACCGGGCTGACCGCCCCGGCGGTGGTGATGGCGAACGTGCTGGGCGGCGCGGACGGCGGGATGGGCATCGACGAACGGCTGCACCACCTGTTCGCGACCGACCCTGGCGCGAAGGTCCACCTGTACGGCAAACAGGTCCGGCCGGGCCGCAAGATCGGCCACGTGACGGTGCTCGGCGAGGATCTGACCGACGTCCGAAACCGGGCCGCCCGGGCCGCCCGCTGGCTGCAGGAGGGGCGATGATCGGCGTCATCATGGGCAGCGACTCGGACTGGCCGACGATGCGGGCCGCCGCCGAGTCCCTCGCCGAGTTCGACGTCGAGCACGAGGTACGGGTGATCTCGGCGCACCGCACCCCGCACGGCATGCTCGACTACGCCGGCAACGCCGCCGACCGGGGCATCCAGGTGATCATCGCCGGGGCAGGCGGCGCGGCCCACCTGCCGGGCATGGTCGCCTCGGCGACCCCGCTGCCGGTGATCGGGGTGCCGGTGCCGTTGAAACATCTGGACGGGATGGACTCGCTGCTGTCGATCGTGCAGATGCCGGCGGGCGTGCCGGTGGCCACGGTGTCGATCGGTGGTGCCCGCAACGCCGGCCTGCTGGCGGTGCGGATCCTCGCCGCCACCGACCCAGGGCTGCGCGCCCGGATGCTCGCCTACCAGCAGGAGCTGGTCGAGCTGGTCGCCACGAAGGACGCCGCGCTGCAGGCGTCACACGGCGGTACCGCCTAACCCCGGCCGAATCTGCCCGGCCGGCCGCAGCGGCCGGAGCCGTCCAGCCGGGTCTCCCCGAGCGGCCTCAGCGCATGCCGCGCAGCGCGCCCCGCACCCGTTCCTGGGTCTGCCGGCGCCACTCGCTGCTGGCCCCGAGCGCCAGCAGCACCAGACCGACCGGGATCAGCACCAGCCACGGCCCGAAGAAGGTCAACGCGTGCAACGCGGTCACCGCGCTGACCACCGTACCGACCACCACCGGAGCCTGCTGCTGACTCATCGCCCCGACCAGCAGGGTGCCGACCGCACCGAGCAGCAACAGGACCTGCCGGAAACTGTTCTCCCCGGAGCTGATCACCAGCACCAGGGTGGGCAGGAACGCCGCGGCCAGTGCCGGCCCGTACGCCGTCCAACTGCTCAGGTCCGGCCGGTGCCGCAGTTCCAGGACCCCGACCAGCAGGGCGAGGACGGCGAACGGCAAGGTGTACGCCTCGGTGAGCGCCACGTCGGTGATCCGCATCAGCATCCACCAGGCGGTGATCTCACAGCCGACCGCCAGCCAGAACAGGACCCGACGCTCCATCGCGCGTCGGCCCGGCCGGGTGGCCGTCACACCGAGCACCGCGCCCCAGGCGGCCAGCAGCCCGGCCAGATGCGCGGCCGAGTCGTACGCCAGGGCCAGCGCGAGCAGTGCGGCCGCGTAGCTGCTCCACTCGACCACCGCCGCCTCGCGTACCGCCTCGGGGTGGCTGAGCCGGGGCAGCCGGGTCGCGGACAGCAGCAGGCCGGCACCGACGGCGAGTACGCCGAACGCCGACCAGCTCGGCGGGAGGCCGGCGACAAGGCCCACGGTCAGTACGAACATCTGCGCCATCACCGAGGCGAACAGCCAGCCGAGGATCCGAGCCGGCTGGCTGCGTCCGGCGTACGCGGCCACCGCTCCGACGCACACCGAGCTGCCCAGCGTGAAGACGGTCAGTTGATCGTTGGCCAGCGCGCCGGCAAGCCCGGCGCCACCGGCGGCGAGGCCGATCAGGAACAGCAGCCGGCGGGCGATGCGCAGCGGCCGGTGCCGTTCGGTGTCCGGCGGCGGTTCGGTCAGCGCCAGTCCGACCATGGCGACCGCGAAGACCAGCAGCGCCGCCATGGTGCCCGCCGGCCAGCCGACGCCGAACGACATCGGGGTGATCAGCAGGGTGATCGCCACGCCGGGCAGCACCACCGGAACCGCCTGGCCCGGCCCGCCGGTGTTGAACCCGGTCGCGGCCAGCGCCGCCGCGACGGTGAGCAGCAGCGCGGCGAGCACGTTGGTCGGGTCCACGGCGGCGGCCGGCGGATCGAGCAGCCCGGCCGGTGGTCCCTGCCAGATCGCGGTCAGCGTGCGGTACGGCTCGACCAGCGCGGCGGTCAGCGTCGGTGCCACCGCCGCGACGGCCAACGCGGTGGGCAGCGCGGCGGCTGCCAGCGCACCCTTGACCGGGCTGATCGCCCACTCCCGGCCGATCTCCAGCGGCCCCGGCTGGCTCCACCGGCCGCCGAGCCCGGACCATCGGCGACTCGGCCGGGACAGGTCCACCGGCGGTGGGGTGGCGGCCCGCAGCAGTTCGGCGAGTACGCCGAGCAGTGCGGCCCCGGCGGCGTACATGCCGGTCGGCAGGTCGGTCGGGAGCGACGCGAGGGCGGTGACCGTCGCGCCGCCGGCCAACCCGACGGTGGCGTACGGCAGGTAGTGCGGCACCTGGCGGCGGACCATGGCCAGCACGGCGACGCCGAGCGCCGAGGCGGCCAACGCCCCGGTCAGCACGATCTCCGTGGTCCAGCCGAGCGCGGCGGCCAGCGCGGCGACCGCCCCGGGCATCGCCAGCAGCGCGGCCCCGGTCGCTGCGCCACCGATCTTCGCCAGGTGCGCCGGCATCGACTCCCGGTCGGGGACGAGCTGCCCGGTACCTGCCTGATCATCCTGGTCAGTTTGACCAGCCTGGTCGGCCGGAGCGGACTGGTCGGCCAGCGTCACGGTGGCGACGACTCGGGCGAGTACCGCCACCACCACGCAGGTCAGCACCACGACACCGAGCGCGGCGGCGGTGGTCCACGGACGGACCAGGCTGGCGCCGATGGCGTACAGGGCGACCGCCACGGCGACGCCGGCCCGGGCGGTGGCTGCCTGTGGATCGTCGGCGGCCACCGAGACGATCCCGTACCCGATCGCGACCAGGCATCCGACCACGATCGGCGACCACCAGGGCAGGCCGAGCGCCGCCGGGGTGCCGACGGTGGCGAGCGCGACCAGCACGCCGGCGGCGTGGAACGACCAGGGTCGGGGCAGCGCGACGGCGGCGGCCAGCGCGAGCAGTACCAGGGCCAGCGGCACCTGCCACGAGTTGGCGGCGACCTCGGTGGACCAGGCGGTCAGGTCCGCCTGCCAGAGTTGGCCCGGGGTGGCCAGTGCCTGGACGCCGCCGGCGACCGCGGTGTAGCCGGCGAGGACGGCGATGACTCCACCGCTGACTGCGGTGCCCAGGACCGGTCCGCGCCGCCAGTGCTCGGGCAGGGCGCGTACGGCGACCGCCACCAGCAGGGTCAGCGCCGCGCTGGCCACCAGTTCGGTGCCGGGTACCACGATTGCGCTGACCCTGGCCAGGGTGCCGACCAGCGCGGCGGTGGCGGCCGCTGCGGCGTAGTCGGGGCCGTCGAGCAGCCGGTCCGCCCGCCGCCCGGCGTCGATCGACGGTGCAATGAGCAGCAGCCCTGCGGCGACCAGCAGCCCGACGGCGACCCACACGTCGGCGACGGTCGCGCCGGGGGAGCCGAACGTCGCAGCGGTGACCGCGAGCGCCCCGAGCCCGGTGCCGATGGTCAACGGCCGGGGGATCTGCCGTTCGGCCACCTGCGCCAGCGCCGAGTAGCCGAGTGTGCCGCAGACCGCGAGGAAACCGGCGGCCAGGATCGGGGCGGTCGTCTCCTGGACGGTCAGCGCGGTCGGCCCCGGCGGCGGTACCAGAGCGGTGACGAACGCCGCCACCCCACCGGGCAGGGCGAATGCTGCACCGCCGGCTGCCCAACCGCCGACCGCGTCCCCGGCGGGCCGGCGACGTACCTCCGGCAGGGTCCCGGCCACCGCGATCAGTACGCCGGCGGCGGCCAGCACCAGCAGAGCGGCAGCGGTGGAGCCGGGGCGGGCCAGCGCCGCGCCCGCACCGGCGGTGCCGAGCACCGCCGCGCAGATCACGTGCACCCGGGTGGCCCGGGTGGTGTCGGTGAGGAAACCTGTGCCGGCCACCGCGACGGCGGTGAGCACCGGCAGCCACGGTGCGGCGTACCAGGGCAGTGCGAAGGACGCCGGTACGGCCAGCGCGGTCAACGTCACGCCGACGACGGTCGCCTCGCGGCGCCATTCGACCGGCATGGCGACCGCCGCCGCGATGGTGATCAACAGCGCGGCCAGGGCGAGCTGCCAGTCGGCGGGCCCGGCGTAGTCGACCAGGCTCTGCTGGTAGCCGGCCAGGTCGGCCTGCCATGCGGGCAACGCGGCGCGGACCGGTGCTAGCGCCGCTCGCAGCGCGCCACCGGCGACCAGTACGCCGAGCACGGTCAACGCGGCCGCCGCCGCGAGCTGCGGGCCACGGCGGACCTGCTCCGGCAGGGCCCGTACGCCGATTCCGGCGACGGCGACCACGGCGGCGATCAGCAGCAGCGCCGGACCGGGCAGGGCGACCGCCGCGACCCGGCTGGCCGCGCCGATGACCGCCAGGGCGAACACGCCGGCGGCCAGGTCCGGCAGTGGCGGGTGGCCCAGGGTGAATCCACCGGCGAGCCCGATCCCGGCGGCGATCAGCAGCACCGCCGCTGCGACCAGCACGTCGGGCACCGTGTCGGCGCGCAGTACCGCCACCACGGCGAACAGCAGGGCGGCTGTGACGGCGAGCCCGTGCAGGGTCCAGATCAGGTCGCGTAGCCAGAGGACGGCCGCGGTGGGTGCCGGCGGCAGCCAGCCCGGCCCTCGACCACCGTTGCCGCCACCGGGAGGCTCACCCTCGACGACGGCGTCGGCCTCCTCCGGCGCGTTCTCCGGCCGGTCGGAGCCGGTGCCGGTCGGTGCCAGCCCGGCTGACCCGGCGGGCCCGCCGGACCGGTCGACGGGCTGGTTGCCGCTGTCCGACCCGGCCGGCGCGTCCGGCCGGGGTCGAGGCGCCGTCGGCGACCCGAACCGCCAGCCGCCGCCGAGCTGCCCGGGGCCGCTCAGTAGCCGTACCAGCAGCAGATCGAGCACGGCGACCACGGCGAGGGCCGACGCCCACCCGGCAGGCCCCCGGATCACGTCCTGACCGAGCAGCGGCACCACCGGCTGGATCGCGAGCACCATGCCGTACCGGGGCAGGCGTAGCCCGGTGGTGGCGGCGTAACCGGCGGCGACCAGCGCGGTGACGGCGAAGGTGAGGCCGGCGAACGCCGACGGGCTGACCGGCCCGGCCCGGACGGCGTCGGTCGCCCAGATCGCGTAGCCGTCGATCGGGACGAGGACCAGCGCCACGGCGGCGATCGTCTCCGCGGTGGAGGTGAGCCCGCGGGCGGCGACTGCGGGCGGTGCCGCGAGCAGCAGCAGCGTGCCGGCGAACAGCACGCTCAACCGGGTGACATCGGGCAACGCGCTGTTGGCGACGGCGGCGAACACCACCACCGCCATCAGCGCGCCGAGGCCGAGCAGGACGTTCTGGATGGACTGGGCGGACGCCTCCGGTCGGGTGCCGTCCGACGACAGGACCTGGGTCGGATCGTCGCCGGCGGCGGCCGGCGGGTAGCCGGCCGGGCCGGAGCCGGGCGGTTCCGAGCCCGGTGGCGGCCCGGTCAGCGGCACGTCGTCGGCGGCCAGGTTGGGGCTCTGCCGGGGGAACCTCGGCGGGGCGGTGCCCTGGTCGGCGGTCGGCGGTCGACGCCCGGCCCGGCGGCGGACCGAGA